>JAVWRA010000001.1:0-56784 GCA_036635095.1 Ruthenibacterium sp.
C
Source organism: Ruthenibacterium sp. (assembly GCA_036635095.1). Taxonomy (GTDB): domain Bacteria; phylum Bacillota; class Clostridia; order Oscillospirales; family Ruminococcaceae; genus Ruthenibacterium. The sequence goes on from JAVWRA010000001.1 coordinate 2, forward strand.
TCCCTACCTTGCGTTGACAAAAGTCGAGTGATGCGCCCATGCTTAATAAATATCGCGCCCGACAACCTTGGCAATGGCGCGGCCCTTATCGATGGTCGCCTTGAATTTATCGGGGCGCAAACTCTGTGCGCCGTCGCTCCACGCCTTTTCGGGTGTCTGATGCACCTCGATAATCAGCCCGTCTGCGCCGGCGGCAATGGCGGCAAGCGACATGCTTTCCACATAGTGATAATTACCGGTGGCGTGGCTGGGGTCAATGATGATGGGCAGATGCGTTTTTTCTTTGATGATGGGAATGACGGATAAATCAAGCGTATTGCGGGTATATTTTTCAAAAGTTCGAATACCGCGCTCGCAAAAAATCACGTTTTCATTACCGCCTGCCATGATGTATTCCGCCGACATAATCCATTCTTCTATCGTGTTTGCAAGACCGCGCTTGAGCAAAATCGGCTTTTTCATTTTGCCGACCGCTTTCAAAAGCTGAAAGTTTTGCATATTGCGCGCGCCGATTTGCACAAGGTCAACATAGTTTTCAAACTCGTCAATGCGCTCCTCGCTCATGAGTTCGCTCACAATCGGCAAGCCCGTTGCCTCCCGCGCTTTCACCATATCAAGAATGCCCTCGGTGCCAAGTCCCTGAAACGCATAGGGTGATGTGCGCGGTTTATACGCGCCGCCGCGCAGCATACAGCCGCCCGCTGCCTTGACTGCCGCCGCGATATCAAGCGTTTCCTGCGCACCTTCCACACTGCACGGCCCGCCGATGACGACGATTTTTTCACTGCCGCCGACGGGGATTCCGCGTACATCGATGATGGAATCTGCCTCGTGGAACAGACGATTTGCCTTTTTATACGGCTCTGAAACGCGTTGCACATTTGCCACATAGGGATTGGCGCGCACCTGTTTTTCGTCAATTTGCGTGGTGTCGCCCACAAGACCGAACACGTTGTAATCCGTGCCGCGAATCATGGTGACCGATAACCCTTTTGCTTCAAATTCTTTGATAATTTTATCCAGTTCGGCGGCGGGTGTGCCGCGTTTTGTGCTGATAATCATAAATTTTTCTCCATCTTCTTATAAATTATACTTTTTGTATAAATTCGATGATGCTCTCCATTGCATGGACATATCCCTCACGTCCCTCGCCAATGAAATGCCACCGACAGGCAAGTCCCGCATAGCTGATTTGACGGAACGCTTCGCGCTTTGTGACATCGGAAAGATGCACCTCCGCCGCAGGCAAATTGACGGCTTTGAGCGCGTCTAAAATCGCCACGCTTGTATGGGTATAGGCGGCGGGATTGATGATAATGCCGTCTTGTTTTTGATAGGCCCCTTGAATGGCATCCACCAGCGCGCCCTCGTGATTTGATTGAAAAAACGTCAATGTAACGTTTCTTTTTTCGGCTTCTTGCGTTAGATATTCCACCAGATTGTCATAGGTCATTGTGCCGTAGATGTCCGGCTCGCGAATGCCGAGAAAGTTGAGATTAGGTCCGTTCAAGACGAGCAATTTCATGGAATGCCTCCTTTATTTTTGCGGAAACTGCGGACAGGCTGCCGCTGTTTTCCACCGTACTGTCTGCGGCGGCGCGATAAAGCGGCAAGCGCTGCGCATATAATTTTTGTACGGCGTCTGCATTTTGCGAGAGCGGACGCGCACCGCCTGTCGCAAGCGTTTCCGGCGCACGGTCGATGAAAATAATGCTGCCGTTTTGACGTAAAAGACGCACATTGTCGTCGTTTTTCACAATTCCGCCGCCCGTTGAAATCACAAGACCCGTCTCTTTTGAAACCTCGGCGCAAACCGCATGTTCAAGCGCACGAAACGCGTCCTCGCCCTGTGAGGCGAATAATGCGGCAATCGTGCTGTTCGCGCGCGCTTCTACCGCATCGTCCAAATCCACCCATTCTTTACAAAGCAGCGCGGCGCAGCGTTTGCCCAGGACGGATTTACCGCTGCCGGGCATACCAATCAGCACCAAATTTGCACGTTGTATGCGTATTTCTGCCGCAATGCGACTGATTTCGCTATCCGGAAAGCTTGTGTTTAAAAAATATTCTGCGGCAAATTTCGCCTGCGCCACAAGCATCAAAAGTCCATTTGCCGCCTTGACCCCGCGCTGCCGTGCCTGCCAAAGCAAGCGTGTTTCAAGCGGATTGTACACCGCGTCAAGCACCGCTTCAAGCAGCGGAAAACCGGATAAATCAAGCAGACATGCGCCGTTTTGCGGGTACATTCCGACGGGACTTGTGTTGACCACAATTTGAACATCGCGCCGTGCCGCCGCCTGTTCATACGTCAGCGTTGCGGCTGTTTTGGTGCGGCTTGCCCGTAAAATCTGCTTTGCACCGGCACTTTTTGCAGCGGCTTCCACTGTTTTTTGTGTGCCGCCCGTGCCTAAAATCAGCACGGTTTTGTCGGCGAGCGAAATTTGATTCGCCTGCACGAGATATAAAAAACCCGCAAAATCGGTGTTGTAGCCGTACAGGGTGCCGCCGCGGTTGACAACGGCGTTCACTGCGCCGATTTCTTTCGCTCTATCGTCAATAATATCGCAAAACGGCAAGACAAACTCTTTGTAGGGAATGGTGATGTTGATGGCTTTGAACTGCTTTTCGCACAGAAATGCAGCGACATCCGCCGTACTTGCAAGCGGGCATAAATCGTAGGTGTAATCTGTCAGCTTTTCATGAATTTCTTTTGAAAAACTGTGTTTTAATTTTGCGCCAATCAGCCCATATTCCATGCGCCTGCCTCCTGCCATGCCGTGCCGCGCGCCATACTGCACAAATCTGCCACGCCAAGAGCGCACAGGCTGTCCTGCACCACACGCGCACGGTGAACGATGCACGGGTCGTGCCGCCCGCTGATTTGCAGCGCCGCGTTTTGCTTTGTTTCGAAATCGACCGTGTTCTGCATTTGGTAAATGCTCGGCGTCGGTTTGACGACGGTGCGCAAGAGAATCGGCATTCCGTTTGTAATGCCACCGTTGATGCCGCCGTTGCGGTTGGTGGCGGTCACGATTTTTCCGCCGCGCATGCGAAACGCATCGTTTGCACTGCTGCCGCGCAGCGATGCAAAACCGAAACCGTCGCCAAATTCCACGCCTTTGACTGCCGGCATACTGAACAAAAGTTCCGAAAGCACACTTTCCACACTCGTGAAAAACGGTTCGCCAAAGCCTGCCGGTAAGCCGAGAATCACGGTTTCAAGAATGCCGCCCACCGAATCGCCCTCTGCTGCCGCCGCTGTGATTGCCGCCGTCATCGCCTGTGCTTTTTCACTGTCGAGAACGGCGAAATCCATGCCGTTCAGCGCGTCTGCCTGCGCTTTCAGCGCGTCTGCATCTGCCGAAAAAGCGGCGTCTGTCACGCCGGCACACTGCAAAAGATGCGTGGCAATTGTCACGCCTTTGGACGCGAGTAATTTTGTGAAAATGCTGCCTGCCGCAACGAGAGGGGCGGTCAGCCGTCCGCTGAAATGCCCGCCGCCGCGCGCGTCTTGAAACCCGTGATATTTTGCGTATGCGGTGTAATCCGCATGACCCGGGCGCAGCAGACCGCTTGTTTTTGCGTAATCCTCGCTGTGCGCCGCGGTGTTTGCGATTTGCAGCGTCAGCGCCGTTCCTGTGGCAACACCATGCAGCGCACCGGAAAGAATTTCCACTTTGTCGGCTTCTGTGCGTGCCGTGGAAATAGCGCCTTTTGCGCGCCGCTTTTCCATTTGTGATGCCATAAAATCAGTATCAACCGCCACGCCTGCCGCAAGACCGCTCACTACAGCGCCGACTGCCGCGCCGTGGCTTTCGCCAAACAGAGTCAATGTAATGGCGTGTCCGTATGTATCTCTCATCGAATGCCCTCCTTGACAATGGCGCGCAAAGACGCCAGCGGCACGGTTTCGAGCCGACATTCTCCCGCTTTTTTCACCTTGACAAGCGTGATGGTATCGCCACTTGCCTTTTTGTCATGCGTTATCAATTCAAAAATTGCATCCCCGTCGTATTTGACGCTGCACGGCAGACCGAGTTTTTGATATACCTCGCGTGTGCGGCGGCGCAGTGCCGGCGTTTCAATCATCGGCAGCATGCCGAGCGCCACGCATTCGCCATGGTATAAACCGCCCAAATGACAGTAGCTTTCCACGGCATGACCCAGTGTATGACCGAAATTCAGCACTGCCCGCAAACCGGTTTCACGCTCATCTTGTTCTACAATATTTTTTTTCACAACCAAGCTGCGGTAGATGATTTCCTCCAGATTTTCGTGGATTTCGCCCTCTTCAAACAGCGTAAATAAATCCTCGTCCGCAAGCAGACCGGACTTGACCGCCTCGGCAAGGCCCGCCGCAAAATGGCGCGGCGTGAGCGTTTTGAGCGTTGCGATGTCTGCCACCACAAGGCTTGGCTGATAAAATGCGCCGACGACGTTTTTGGTGCCGCACAAATTGACCGCCACCTTGCCGCCGATGGAGGAATCCACCTGTGCAAGCGTTGTGGTGGGACAATTGATAAACGCGATGCCACGCATATAACTTGCCGCGACAAACCCCGCCAAATCACCCACAACACCGCCGCCTACCGCGACAACCGCATCATTTCTGCCAAAGTGATGCTCTAAAAGCTGTTGTGAAAGCGACTCGAAACAGGCGATGCTTTTGCTTGCTTCGCCCTGCGGCACCACCGCCAAAAATCCCTCGCCGCACTGTTGCAACACGGTTTCGGCATAGGCTTTCGGCACGCCGCTGTCCGTCACCACCAAAACCTTGCGGTTCAGATTGACCAGTTGCGACACGCGGCGCAATGCGCCGGATTTTACAATGATATCATAGCTGCGCTCGTTGAGCCGCATTGTTAATTTCATACTGTTTTCTCCTTCGCTGTCCGGTTATAAACGCCCAAAACGCGCACACTTCTGCACACCGTTTGCAGCGCCGCAAGCAAGGCGTCTGCGCCGCTCACATCGCCCACAAGTTCGGTGTAAAAATAATATTCCCACGAGACCTGCGGCATCGGTCGGCTTTTGATACATTCCATATTGTAGCCTTTTGCACCGATGATTTGAATGACACGCGCCAGACTGCCGGCGGTATGCTCCACCGTAAACAGCAAGCAAAACCGGTTGCCGATGACGGGCAGCTCTTTGCCGATGACGATAAAACGCGTGGTGTTGTCGGCACTTTCGTTGATGTCCTGCGCCAAAACGGACAAGCCGTATAAATCGGCGGTTTCCTTTGCAGCAATCGCGGCGATGCTTTTATCGCCTGTTTGCGCCACAAATTGTGCGGCGGCTGCCGTGTTGGGATATTCTTTTTGCGTGACGTTGAGATTTTTCAAAAAACGCGCCGATTGTTGCAGCGCCTGCGGGTGCGACAGCACCGTTTTGATGTCGGCAAGACACGCGCCCGGCACACAAAGCAGGTTCTGCGTTACGGCAAGATCGTACACCTGCGTGACGCAAACCGCCGCATGTGCAAAGCACAAGTCAAGCACTTCCGCCACATCACCCGCGTGGCTGTTTTCAAACGGCAGCACACCATACGCGGCGACGTCACTTTCCACGGCATCAAACACCTCCGAAAACTGCGCAAACGACTTTGCCGCGGCATACGGAAACAATGCCTTCAGTGCAATGAAGCTGAATGCGCCCGGCACACCTTGATAAGCAACACTGTCTGCGCCGCGCAATTTTGCCTGCCATGCGCGCGAAAGCGCCATGTTGTGGCGGATGAAATCTTCATAATACAGACGTAAATCAGCGGCATTTTCCGGTAAAAGCGCAAGATTTTTTTGCACCACGGCTTCCTCGCGCGCGGCATCTAAAATCGGCAGACCATGCTCTTTTTTGTACGCAAGCACGGTGCGCACCGCCTCCATACGCGCAACGAAAAGCGCTGTCATTTGTTTGTCTGCGGCGTCAATTTCCGCGCGCGCAGCAGATAGAGTATCCATACACGATTCCTCCTGCTTTTTGTTCTTGTCTCAGTATAGCATATTTTTGCGTGTTTTCGGCATCCTTTTTACAGTTTTACCCCTTTGCAAGCGGCGTGAAGCGCAGCACCTGTTTGCCTGCAACTGTCACCGTTTCATTCCACATGCACGCCGGACGTACCCATATGCCATGTTCGCCATATAACGCACGATACACCACCATTTCTTCCAATGTTTCACTGTGGCGCGCCATGTACAAAACCTCATATTCTCCGCCCTTGAAATGGCGATAAAGTCCGGGTTTGATGTCATATTTCATTTTTTTCATCCTTTTCGCTTTGATAAACGCGATAGTTCATGCAAAAGTATAGCACAATTTCACTTTTTGTGCTATACTAAAAGCTTATAAAGGGGGTGCTGTCTTGTCGCGTTCTCTGCGCGTTGTTTTATGGATACTGATGGTGCTTTTACTCATTGTTGCCCTGCTTGGCGGCACACTGTATTATGCTTATTCTACCACAGATGCAACGGATTTTGATACACCTGCCGTCAGCCTTTGTGAGACTGCACTGACGCCCTCTGCCGTAAACTGGCATGCGCCGGTTCTCGGCGGCGTTTTGTATACAGAAGCTTCCATGGATATGGACAAAGCTGCCGAAATTCCGGTGTTTGAAACCGCCGAAATTTCTCTTGTGCTGCCTGAGGGGTACACCTGCAATTATCAAGTGACAAAAGACGGTGCCGAAATTGCGTCCGGCAACAAAACGGGCGAAACATCGATTTCTTTTACCGCAAACGGCACGTATCATTTGGCGCTCACCCTGCAAAAGCCGCACGAGGATGGCAAGGCATACGGCGCTTTTACCTATGCAGATGATTTCACCATACAGGTAAAACCGAAAATTACTTTTTCAACCGCAAAAATTGACCAAGGCGGCGTTGTTGCCGTTGAAGTGAGCGGTGTTTTGGACGGCAGCATTGCCACGATTGAAACCGAACTCAGCCTTGCAAAATTCACACAGATTGATGACCGACAAATGGCGTATATCGGCATCGCCTATAACCGTGAACCGGGAGATTATCCCATCACCGTCACATGCGGCGAGCTGAGCGAAACGCAAACAATCACCGTGGTACACAAGACGTTTACACGGCAGGATATGACGATTGACACCGACGTTTCAGACGATACCATGAACAATCCGAATGGCGGACCCGAATGGCGAAGCGTGATTTGGCCGCTGTTTTTGACGGCGGACGACACCACGTACTGGTCCGGAAAATTCATCAGTCCGATTGAGGGCGGCATCAATACGGAATATGGTTTATTCCGCTACACCAACGGCTCAAAACAAGCCGAGCGGCATCCCGGCATTGACCTTGACGGCAATGAGGGCGACCCCATCAAGGCGCCGAACAACGGACGCGTTGTGTATGCCGGCACCTTAATTTTCACGGGAAATACCATTGTAATTGAGCATGGAAACGGGCTGAAAAGCTATCTTTTCCACATGAGCCGCCTAGATGTGAGCGAGGGCGACATGGTGACAACCGGACAAATCATCGGCGCTGTGGGCAGCACGGGTTATTCCACAGGCGCACATCTGCATTATGAAGTGAGAATCGGCAACCAAAGCATCAATCCGATGGATTTATTCAGCGGAAAATCCGGATTGTATTTCGTTGCATAGCCTATAAAAATAACGACAGAAACGGAGGCAAAACCATGCAGGAAGCACCTGAAAATGACGCAAACGAAGAAAACAAAGCTGCCGAATCGGACGTTTTGCTTTCAGAAACTGTAACAGAAACACCCGCGCCTGCCAAAGAATTTGTGGCGGCGCAAAAACAAACAAGCAAACAGAAAAGCAAAAACCTCATCAAAACGTTTGCTTTTAAGATGCAGCGCGGTGCAAATGACGCCGCCGCACACACGGCAAACCAAAATATCGATCAAATTCCGCCGCGCATTCTGCTCAACGCAATCGGTCAGCTCTTTTACCGTGTCGGACTGCAAAGCGAGTATTTATTTGTGCGAATCTGGCGCACGGTGCGGCGTATCTGCCATATTTTTGCACAGGGTGTTTTGTTGCTGCTGCACATGCTGATTCATCCGATTGTTCGCTTTTTCCGCGAATTGTGGAATGATTTGGCAGAGCCGTTTGTACGCTTTTTCACCGGATTCGGACATCTTTTCAGCACCATGCGGCAGGCGAAAAAACAAGGCGACAAGGCGTCCGGTGCCGGACTGCACTATCTTGCAAACGGCATCAAAACCTATCGCCATCTGTTTCTGTCGGCGGCAAGTTATCTGCTGCCGCTATCGGCGGCGGCGCTGTTTTTAATCACAATGCACACTGTACTCAGCTCTGATTATTCGCTTAAAGTGGAATATAAAGACCAATTGATTGGCTTTGTGGAGAATGAAAACGTTTGGGAAAACGCACAAAAATTGATTCGCAGCCGCATTAAGGCGGCAGATTCGCAAGAAGAATGGAACATCTCTCCCACGTTCGGCATCACTGCCGTTGACGCTGCTGCGCGCAGCACTTCTTCCAATCTTGCCGATACCATTGTGGCGATGTCGCCCGAAAAAGTGCAGCAAGCAACCGGTCTTTATGTGAACGACGTCTTGGTGGGCGTGTGTACGCAGAGCAAAGAATTGCAGAATATGATTGACAATGCACTGGATACCGCCATGGCGCAAACGCCGGACGCGCGCGCGGAATTTGTGCAGCATATTGACCTTGTTGCGGGACTGTATTTCACAAATTCGCTCACGGATTTTGCCACCATCCAGAACATCTTACAGACAAATCAATGGCTGAAAGTGAAAACCATCCTCAACCAAACCTATGAAGAAGAACTTGCCTATCAAACGATTGAAACCGAGACGGATAAATTCTATAAAGGCATTCAAAAGGTGGAGCAAAAGGGTGTCAACGGACGCAAACGCGTCAATGCAGATATTGTTTATATCGACGGTTTAGAGGTGGAACGCCGTATTTTGACGGAAGAACCGCTTGAAACCGCAGTGGATAAAATCGTACTGGTCGGCACAAAAGAGCTGCCCATCGCTGTGGGAAACAGCGGACAGGTCGGCAGTGGCGCACTGTCGTTTCCTGTGCCGGGTTACAGCTATATCACCACACGCTTCGGGCAAGGCGGACATCGCGGCGTTGACATCTGCGCGCCGTATGGCACACCGATTTATGCCTGTGATGCCGGCACCGTGGTGGAAGCCGGCCCGCATTACAGTTGGGGCAATTATGTGAAAATAGACCACGGAAACGGCATGTCTACGCTCTATGCGCACTGCTCGTCTCTGCTTGTCGGCGCAGGACAAAGCGTTGCGCGCGGACAGGCAATCGGAACGGTCGGCGCTACGGGTACTGCGTCCGGCAATCACTGCCATCTGGAGCTGTATCTCGGCGGCGGTTTGACAGACCCGATGAATTATATTTCCGGCTAGAACCGGTATCAAAACATTGTCCCGAACAAAATTGTTCGGGACAATGCAAATTTATTGCTGCGACACTTTTTTCCACCTGCCGGTGAAGTAAAACAGCATCGTCAAGCCGGTGGCTATCAACCAACCGATTGGCCACGACATCCAAATGCCCACGGCACCGAAATGCGGCGCCAACACGAACGCGAGAACAACGCGCAACACAAGGTCTGCAAGGGTGGCAATCATAAAGCACGTCATGCTGCCTGCGCCGCGCAGCACACCGTCTGCCATCAATTTGATGGAAATGACGATGAAAAACGGCGACACGATTTTGAGAAAATCAACCCCCACCTGCAACGCCTGCGCACTGGGATTCGCCATAAAAATGCCCACCATTTGTGTGCCGAAACAGGCATAGGCAATCACAAACGGCACTGCGACGCACAGCGTAAGCACAACACCGGCATGAAAACCCTGCTTGACGCGCTGCACTTGACCGGCACCGATGTTTTGCGCCGTGAAATTGGAAAGACCGCTGCCGAGCGTGGAAAAGCCCATAATTGCAAAACTGTTGAGCTTGACGGCGGCGGAATAACCTGCCACAACCGAGGAGCCAAACCCGTTTACCAGTGCTTGAATGAATAAATTTCCCACGGAAATAAAACTTTGCTGCAAGATACTCGGCACCGCTATTTTGGCGATGCGCACAAATTCGCGTTTTGAAAAGAGCGGGTAAGATTCTACTTTGATGGCTTTCAAACGGCGCCTGAGCGTAAACGCCGCAAAAAGTGACGCGATGCCCTGACACAAAAAAGTTGCCCATGCCACGCCGGCAACACCCATGTGAAAGCACACGACAAACACAATGTCCATGCCGATATTGGCAAGCGAGGACGCAATCAGAAAATAGAGCGGCGTTTTGGAATCGCCCAGTGCCGTGAAAATGCCGGTACATAAATTGTATAAAAACAAAAAGAACAAGCCGCCGATATAGATGTTCAAATAGACCATGGAATCGGCAAAAATATTCGTTGGCGTGTGCATTGCATGCAGAATCGGCGCGGCAAAAGCAAAGCCGCCGATTGTGAGCAGCGCCGCAAGCGCCATGGCGGAAATGAGCGATGTGGAGATTGCCGTTTTCATGCGAGGATAATTTTTTGCACCGAAAAGCTGGCTGATAATCACGCTGCATCCGATGTTTGAGCCGGTGGCGACCGCCATGAAAATCATGGTGACGGGATACGATGCGCCCACGGCGGCAAGCGCGTTTTCGCCAATGAACTGTCCGGCAATCATGCTGTCGGCAATATTGTAGAACTGCTGAAAAATGACGCTGAGCAGCATCGGAATGGTGAAGCGCCACAGCATTTTTGCGGGCGAACCGTGTGTCATGTCTGTTGTCAAATGAAATCCCCTTTTCGCTTTTTAATTTCCAACCTTTTAATTATAAAACTTTTTTATCTCATTTACCATCACGCAAGCAAAATATTTTTTTGGAGTGTGCATCATGGCAAAAAGTGAATCACAAAAACTGAAGCTTTTGTATCTGGCGGATATTTTGCGCCGCGAAACGGACGAAACACACACGCTGCGGGTGCAGGATATGATTGAAAAACTTGCCGCACTGGAAATTTCCGCCGAGCGAAAAAGCATTTATGACGATTTGGCAGCGCTGGAACGATACGGGTATGACATCGTGCGAACACAGGATAAAAGCATTCATTATGCGCTGACGCATCGCGATTTTGAGCTGCCGGAACTCAAGCTTTTGGTGGACGCGGTACAGTCGAGCAAGTTTTTATCCGCCAGAAAAAGCCGTGCGCTGATTCACAAACTGGAGGGACTTGCAAGCCGCTATGAAGCGCAGGCATTGCAGCGGCAGGTGTATGTGACAAATCGTGTAAAAAGCATGAACGAAAGCGTTTATTACAGCATTGACACGCTGCACACCGCTATCAACGCTGACCGAAAAATTGCATTTCAGTATTTTGAATGGACCGTGCAAAAAACAATGGCATTCAAACACGGCGGCGCACTTTACAGCGTTTCGCCGTATGCGTTGATGCGCGATGACGAAAATTATTATTGCATCGGCTATGACGCCGCTTCCGATAAAATCAAGAATTATCGCGTCGATAAAATGTACCGCATCACCGTGACTGACACGCCGCGTGACGGAAAAACGCACTTCAAGAACTTCGACATCGCCGCCTATACGCAAAAAATGTTCGGCATGTTCGGCGGCACGGAGGAGGCGATTGAAATTGTGTTTGCAAACCGGCTTGCCGGCGTGGTTCTGGACCGGTTCGGCAAAGAATGTATGCTGTTTCCCATCGATGATACGCATTTTAAATTACATATCAACGCCATTGTGTCGCCGCTGTTTCTCGGCTGGGTGGCAGGCTTTGGCGCAGAGGCGCGCATTGTGGCACCGCAAAGCGTTGCCGCACAATTAACAGCTCTGTGTAAAAATATATCGGCGCAGTATCCGCAGGGCGATTTATAGGACAGCGAATTTGTTATACTAAAGACATCACAAAAAGCAGTGCTGCTTTTATAGAGAAAGGATGTGCTTTAGCATGGTACGCATGGCAAATTTGGCGCCGCAGGGCGTTTTTGAGGACGAGGAACTGCGGGTTTTTTCATGGGAAGAAACGCCGTACGAACGGCATTTTGATGATTATACGCGCAATTACGAGGATGTTGCATAAGAAAACGGACAAAAACGGCTTGGCAGAATTGCCAAGCCGTTTTGATTTTGCAATTTAGCCGTACCATGCCGGCAGCAATTTTGGCGCACCAAGCAAAAGAATATTTTTGCGAATGCCGAGAACGCGAAAAAGATGCGCCATTTCAAGCGTGGCGGCAATTTTGTCGGCAGCACTGACGAGGTAGCTCTCTTTAAAAGAGGGCAGCGGACGTGTGAGCGGCCACATGTGTTTCAAAATAATGTCCGCTTCTTTTTCAGACAAACCAAACACCTGCGCATTTTGCAACGCAAGTTTCGGGTGCAAAAGCAGCCGCTCGAATTTTCCGACATCGGTGTCCTCCCAATGCTGCAAATACAAATCATGCAGCAAACCGGCGCGCGCCGCCGCACGGTAATCAAACCCGAGCAGGCGGCAAAATGTAAAACTCAAATACGAGACAAAAAGACAGTGGTCATAACAACTGACGCCCTTGACATGCTGTGGTATTTCGCGCATGGCAACAACGGTGGCATCGTTTTCAAGACCGGCAAGACACGCGTCAAACAAGGCGCGGTGAGTCACTTTCCACATGGGCTTCACAACCTTTCTGTAACATAAAACGAGAAGCCGTTTAAATCAACTTCACGATTGCAAGGCAAATTTTTGCGGCAGTGGTGCAATATGCACGGATGTCAAACAGCATTCCCTGCGCTTTTTCGTTGGCATCGTCGCTCATGGCGCGCAGCACCAAACAGGGAATATCGTTTTTGGCGGCGATGTGTGCCACGGCGGCGCCCTCCATCTCCACGCAATCGGGGTTGCATTTCGCGGCGATTGCCTGTTTGGTGGCGTTATCGCCTACAAAATCATCGCCTGTGGCGATTTTTCCGACAAGATAATGTACGCCGTTTTCTTCACATGCCACTTTTGCGGCGGCAATGAACGATGCGTCACCTTTGAAAATTTGCTGATGCGGATAGCTTTCCGCAATCATGCGGCGCTCCGCATCATGATAGAGCAATGTTTCACCGATGACAACATCGCCGACACTGATTTTATCCGTCATATTGCCGGCAATTCCGCTGAAAATAATGGCATCGCAGTGAAAATGCGTTGCCAAAAGCTGTGTGGCGGCGGCGGCATTTGCCTTGCCCATGCCGGCACAGCAAAGAACGACTGTTTTGCCGTTCAAGGTGCCTTTATCAAACACAACACCGCCGATTTTTTCGCTGTTTTTATTTTGCAGATGCGCGTTGACATGTTCAATTTCGTCCGGCATTGCACCCAGAATGCCAATAATTTGAGCCATAAAACCTCCCTGCGCTTTGCGCAAATTTCTGTTCGTTTTATTCTTCGGCAAGTGATTCAAAAAAATCAATATAGCGCTGTGTTACCGTGTCCCACGAGAAATTGGCGCGCACATAAGCGCCGCCGTTTTCGCCCATCTGCGCCGCCTCCTGCGGATGCGACAAGAAATAATTCAGCGCACCGATAAATTCATCACAGGTATTAAAATACAGTCCGCCGCCACTTTTTTGTGCAAAGTTTTTCGTCACCGCACATTGCCCGTGTACCAAAACCGGACGTCCGCACAGCCAACTTTCCATAATCACCAGCGAAAAGCTTTCGTGCAGCGACGGCTGACACAGAAACAATGCCGCCGCCATCGCGTCATATTTATCTTGCAGCGGCACATAGCCGAAATCCAAAATATCCTGTTTTGCATCGGACGGCAATGACAATGTGCCGCCGCCAATCAAAATCAGCTTTACATCATTTTCAGGTGTACAGGCTTTCCATGTCATGAAGTTTTTCACGAGAGTGTCTACATTTTTGCCGGAATCTTTTCGCCCCGCATAAAGAATAAACGGCGATTTCATGTTATATTTTTCGCAAAAACGCGCAGATACCCCACTGACGCTTACGTCCATGCCATCGCCTGCCACCGTTGTTTTCACATTGTCAAGGCAGTATAATGTATGTGCAAGCGCGCTTTCCGGCTCAGAATTAAACGCAATGCCACCCACATTTTCAAAGCAGGTTTTCATCAACTGCATGTGGACATATGCTTCTTCATGCAGACACGGAATCAACACCGCCTGTTTTCCCGCCGCCCGTGCGCCGAAATAGGTGGTGCTGAACATGTAGGGCGTAAAGACAAAAAGGCTGTATTCCTGTCGATGCGACGAGATATATTCAATCATCTCGTCACTGTTGACCATCTCGCTGAAAAAGACGCACTCCTGCGCAAGCGACGGCTGTTTTCCCTGCATCAAAAGTGCATTTACGCCGCCGAATGCCGTGCCGTCACGTCCGTTTGCCAAAAAGCGCCGCACCGTAATTCCATGGATTTTCTCAATGCCGCGCGGGAAAAAGTTGACTTCCCAATCGGCGGAAAAGCTTTCCACGCAGGTTGCGAAAATTTCCAGCTCAACGCCGCGCGCCGCAAGCTGAATGGTGGTGTCACGCAAATCAACCTCGGCACCGCCACGCACATCTGCGGAGAACCACGGAATGATAAAAGCCAGTTTTTTCATTGTGTTTTACGGCAAAATGCCGCATTCCTTTCGTATGACTTTTGTTGTTTTCACACTATACGTTGAAGCGAAACAGCGTTACATCGCCGTCTTTCATAACATATTCTTTGCCCTCACTGCGCACAAGACCTTTTTCTTTTGCAACCGTCATGGAGCCGCAAGCCATCAAATCATCAAACGCGACAATTTCAGCACGGATAAAGCCGCGCTCAAAATCGGAGTGAATTTTGCCTGCCGCCTGCGGCGCTTTTGTGCCGTTTGTGATGGTCCATGCACGGACTTCCGGCTCGCCTGCCGTTAAAAAGCTGATGAGACCCAACAAACGATAACCCTCGCGGATTAAGTTGTCAAGACCGCTGACAGAAAGACCGAGTTCTGCCAAAAATTCCTTTTTTTCGTCGGGCGTGTAGGAGGTGATATCCTCCTCAATTTTGGCGCAAATCGGCATACAGCCGGCGCCCTCCTCGGCGGCAATTTTTTGCACCACGGGAAAATAAACATTGCTTTCGATGCCGCCGAGCAAATCGTCCTCCGACAAATTTGCCGCATAAATAACGGGTTTGCCGGACAAAAGCGGCAAATCTGCCATGATTTCGGCTTCGTTTTCGCCCGCTATCGGAAAAGTGCGCGCGTTTTTGCCGTCGCTCAAATGCGCTGCCAATTTTTCAAGAAAGGTGCTTTCGGCAACAAGCGCTTTGTCGCCGCTTTTCATGGTTTTGCGCGCACGGTCAAGCCGGCGCTCCACAATTTCCATGTCGCTCAAAATCAGTTCCAAATCGATGGTTTCGATGTCGCGCGCCGGATCAACACTGCCCTCAACATGAATGATGTCGGTGGAATCAAAGCAGCGCACCACATGAATAATCGCGTCAACCTCGCGGATATGGCTTAAAAATTTATTGCCGAGTCCCTCGCCTTTGCTTGCGCCTTTCACAAGTCCCGCGATGTCTACAAATTCAATGATGGCGGGCGTGTATTTTTTCGGATGATACAGCGCTGCAAGTGCGTCCAGACGCGCGTCCGGCACAGGCACCACGCCGACATTCGGCTCGATGGTGCAAAACGGATAGTTTGCCGCACTTGCGCCGGCATTGGTAATTGCATTGAACAACGTGCTTTTGCCTACGTTTGGCAGGCCGACAATCCCAAGTTTCATAAAAATGAGTCCTCTTTCGTTTGTTTGATTGCTTCTATTATAAACCATTTGAAGCAAAAAGGCAAAACGATGTAAAAGACTTTTTTTATACACAATTATGGCGTATAATAGAGATAGTATTATTATTGTAACGATAGGAGTGTCATGATGGCAAACGAAAAAATTCTCATTGTGGACGATGACAAAAACATCTGCGAATTGCTGCGCCTTTATCTTGTGAAAGAAGGTTATGAATGCAGCCTTGCGCATGACGGTGAAGCCGCGCTTGCGGCATTTGAAGCGCAAAAACCAAAGCTTGTTTTACTGGATGTCATGATGCCGAAAATGGACGGCTGGGAAACCTGCCGCAAAATTCGTGCCGTTGACAATACCCCTGTGATTATGCTGACCGCCAAAGGCGAAACTTTTGACAAGGTGCTGGGACTTGAGCTTGGCGCGGACGATTATATCGTAAAACCGTTTGATACCAAAGAGGTTGTGGCGCGCATCAAGGCGGTTTTGCGCCGCGCCATGCCTGCACAAGATGCCGCAAACGGCAATGTGATTGTGTATGACAAGCTGTCGGTGGATTTGTCGCGCTATGAGCTGAAAGTGGACGGCAAAGTGGTGGACGCGCCGCCGAAAGAACTGGAACTTTTGTATTATCTTGCAAGCCATCCGAACCGCGTGTTTACGCGCGACCAGCTTTTGGACGAGGTATGGGGTTTTGAATATTACGGTGATTCACGCACCATCGACGTCCATGTGAAGCGTCTGCGCGAAAAATTGGAGGACACTTCTGACGCATGGACACTCAAAACGGTGTGGGGCGTCGGGTATAAATTTGAGGTGAAAGAATAGCGGCACCGCCGCAAACAGGCGCCCTGTTTTTTGCAGACCGAAGGAGAAAGTGCTGTGAGAAAAAGCATTACAACGCGCTATTTTTACTCAACGGCTATTTTACTGCTTTGCAGTATTGCCGTGATGGGTTTTGTTCAGCTTTACCTTTCGATGGGATATTTTCGCGCTTCCAACAACGAGGTTTTGCTGGGAACCATTGATAATACCGCGCGTATTTTGCACGAATCGAAATTGCAGGACGCCGACGCGCAAAACGACACTGCCGCCGCAAGCACCGTCGCGCGTGAAATTCTCATCACGGCGCGCGCATCCGACAATTTGATTTTCGTGACCGACCCGTATGGCACAACGCTGCTGTGCAACGATGGCATCAACAGTGCCTATCAAGGCAAACAGTTTCCGGAAAAAGCGCTCAATATTGCATTCAATCAAGGCGCTTACACCGAACTCGGCACGTTGAACGGCTTTTTTGCCACGCGCTTTTATGCGGCGGGAAAACCGCTTTTGGCGGAAAACGGAAAGCTGATCGGCTTTATTTTTGCCGCCACGAACGCAACCGGTCTCGGCGAATATATTTCCAATATGTTCTCCACTTTTATTTTGTCTGCCGGTTTGATGCTCATGGTATCGAGCGTACTTTCCATTGTGCTGACGGCGCGCATGACAACGCCGCTGCGCCGCATTGCCGAAGCCGCAAAACGGTTCGGCAACAGCGATTTTTCCTCGCGCGTTCCGGTTGAAGGTGACGATGAACTGGCACAATTGGCGGTAACGTTCAACAATATGGCAAGCAGTCTTGAAAAAATAGATTCAAGCCGCCGCAGTTTTATGGGCAATATTGCACACGAACTGCGCACACCGATGACGTCCATCAAAGGCTTTATTGACGGCATGCTGGACGGCACCATTCCGCCGGAAAGTCACGAACACTATCTTGGCATTGTGTCACAGGAAGTGGGACGCTTGACGCGGCTCATTAAAAATATGCTGGACATCACAAAACTGGAGGCGGGCGAATACAAGGTGAACGCCGGAAATTATGACGTTTGGGAGACCATTACAGGCGTTGTATTCGGCGCAGAACAGCGGCTTGAAGCAAATCATATTCAAATCAGCGGGTTTGCGCCCGTGAAAACCATGGTGTATGCCGACGCCGACCTTGTGTATCAAGTGCTGCAAAACTTGATGGACAATGCCATTAAATTTTGCAATGAGGACGGGGAAATTCGGTTTTCCGTCACGCAGAGCAAGGGCGTTGTGACGGTGGGCATTCGCAACACCGGCGTGGGGATTGCCGAAGATGCGCTTCCCTTTGTGTTTGACCGCTTTTATAAAGAGGACAAAAGCCGCGGACTGAACACCACCGGCAGCGGTCTCGGACTACACATCTGCAAGGTTCTCATCAATCTTTCAGACGGCAATTTATGGGTGACAAGCAAAGAGGGCGAATATTGCGAATTTTTATTTACTTTGCCTGCCGAGAAAAAGAAACCCGCCGAACCGAGCGGCACCGTCAAACAAGACGCCCCTTAAACGGCGGCAAACACGCATCTCTGCAATTGCATTTTTGACGTTTTGCTGTATAATAGACTGTATCAACAGACCCCAAATACAAACAGTACAGGAGGAAATTTTCATGGAATTGCAGGCAGTTTTTCAATTTGCCGCAGACAAGGCGGCGTCTGATATTTTTATTGTAGCGGGTGCGCCGATTACGGTAAAAGCTTACGGCCGTCCGAATCCACTGGGTGAACCGCTGACGACAGAGCAAAGCGAAATTGCCGTACAGACGCTCTATACACTTGCTGACCGTGATATGACGCGCCTGCAAAACACGGGTGATGACGATTTCGGACTGGAAATTAAGGACGTCACGCGCTTTCGTGTCAGCGCTTATCGCCAAAAAAACAGCTATGCCGCCACGATGCGTTTGATTCCGAACCATCTGCCGAACGCGCAAAAACTCGGCATTCCGCAATGTGTGATGGATTTGGCGACACGTCAAAAAGGACTTGTGCTTGTGACCGGCACAACCGGCAGCGGCAAATCGACCACGCTTGCCTGTGTGTTAGACGCCATCAATCAAAACCGCACGGGACATATCATCACCATCGAGGACCCGATTGAATATGTGCATCCGCACGGCAAAAGCGTGGTTAGCCAACGTGAAATTGAACGTGATACCGAAACGTATTTGACCGCACTGCGCGCCTGTCTGCGGCAGGCGCCGGACGTAATTCTCGTGGGTGAAATGCGCGATTACGAAACCATTTCTGTTGCTTTGACGGCGGCGGAAACCGGACATCTTGTGTTTTCAACCCTGCACACCATTGGTGCGGCATCTACCATTGACCGTATCATCGACGTATTTCCGGGTGACCGACAAAATCAGATTCGTTCGCAAACAAGCATGGTGCTGCAATCGGTTATCTCGCAGCAGCTTGTGCCGACTGTGGACGGAAAGCTCGTGGCAGCATATGAAATTATGCACTGCAACAACGCCGTGCGCAATTTGATTCGTGAGGGAAAAACACATCAGCTTGACAATATTATTTCGCTGTCAGCAAACGAGGGCATGATTGGCATGGACACAAGCTTGCTGAATCTCTATACAAGCGGTAGAATTACGGCTGAAAATGCCATTCGGTATGCAGTGATGCCGGATATGATGCGGCGGCGGCTTGCGCCGGGCGGCATCTCGCACTGAACATTTGCGGCAAGGAGGAACGACAATGCTGAAAAACAAAAAATGCGGATTCACCTTGATAGAAGTCGTCATTGTACTTGCCATTACAGCCGTTTTGGCTGGCATTGCGATTCCGCTTGCGTTCAAAAGCAACAATGCCATTGATGCGCGCGCCTGTCAAAGCAGCCGCGACAGCCTGTACACTACATTTATCATGAACCAAAAACTCAACGGCGGCACGAAAGATTTGGTGCAATATCTTGCGGATTATGAGGACGACCTCAAAAAAGGCAAAATTACAAAAGGCAGTGAAGATTATGTTGTGCCGTGTCCGCAAGGCGGAGAATTTTACGCGGAAGTGCCTTTGGAAGAGCAAACCGCCGTGCAATGCACGGTGCATACGGGAAAAGCGAACGAAGGCTGGCTGTTTGATTATAAGGAAAAAGCAAAACAATTGATGGAGCTGAAAAATCAGCCGACGGGAACGACTGTCACCTTAGATGGACGCACCTATACAAACCTTGGCGATGACAAGGTGCAAGACAATACTTCCGGCGAAATCCACAATATGAGAGGCAGCACCAACACCCATATGGTTGAAATGTTGTATGCCGCGCATGGGTCAAAGTGGCCCACTTTAGCCATGCCCAAAGATGCACCGGAGGGTCTGGATAAGCTCAACAAGCCGCTTGCGTTGATTCCGTATGCGGGACAGGACAGCACAACTTCTTACCCGATTGTATTTGCGAGTCCCAACACAGCTACTTATAACGGCGGCTGGATGGCAACGCTTGTGTATTTGCCGGACGAAAAACAATGGTATCTTTGCCCGGGCGGTGCAACAAAAACCAGCGGAATTTGGAATTGGAGTTCTTTTACGTATGATGAAATGCGCAAGGATCTTGTGGCAAACAACTGGAAGAAAATCACTTTTAATCCGTCTGCGCCTAAAAAACCCTAAAAATAACACCCCATGATTTTCGTCATGGGGTGTTGCTGTGTCAAATTATCGAAGCAGATAAAAATAGCAGAGAACCACGATGCCAAGCACAATGCGATACCAACCGAAGATTTTGAAATCGTGCTTTTTGACGTAATTCATGAGGAAATGAATGCTGAAAACAGACACGATGAACGCCACAAGCATACCTGTGAGCAAAATGCCGATTTCCATGCCCGTGAATGCGAAATTGAATTTCAGCAGTTTAATCAAGCTTGCGCCCGCCATGGCGGGAATGGCAAGAAAGAACGTAAACTCGGCAGAAATCGTGCGTGAACAGCCGAGCAACATGGCGCCTAAAATGGTTGCACCGCTGCGGCTTGTGCCGGGAACAAGCGAAAGCACTTGAAATAAACCGATGCCCAGTGCGATGGGGTAGGTCATTTGGCTGATGCGGCGCACGGCAAAACGGCGACCTTTGGTGTAAAAGGTTTCAAGCAGAATGAAGAAAATACCGTACAAAATCAGCATTGCCGCAACAACGGGCGGATTGTGCAGATGCTCTGTCATCCAGTCGTCAAGCGGCAAACCGATTACCATGGCGGGCAGTGTTGCCACAACAACTTTGAACCACATGCTCCACACATCTTTTTTGCAATAGCGGTCGATGAAGCCTTTTTCTGCGCGATTGTTGCAGAACGGCCAGAGCTTTGACCAAAATAAAACCACCACCGCCAAAATTGCGCCAAGCTGAATCACAACGTCGAACATCTCTTTAAACGCCGGTGTTACGCCGAGTTTTATCAATTCGTCCGCCAAAATAAGGTGACCTGTGCTGGAGATGGGCAGCCATTCGGTGATGCCCTCAATGATGCCGAGCAGTGCCGCTTTGAAAATGTCAATCATATGAATCCCCTCCCGTTATTTATATGCAAAGCGTGATGCCGACAGGACAGTGGTCGCTGCCGAGGACATCTGCGCAGATGAACGCCGTGTCAAGCGTTTCGCACAGGCGCTTACTGATGATGAAATAATCGATGCGCCAACCGGCGTTTGTGGCACGCGCATTGCGAAAATAACTCCACCATGAATACGCGCCGATTTCGGTCGGGTGCAATGTGCGAAACGTGTCGGCGAAACCGGCATCTAATAATTGCGTCAGATTTTCACGTTCTTCGTCGCTGAAACCCGCTTTTCCGCGGTTCGGTTTTGGGTTTTTAAGGTCGATATCCTCATGCGCAACATTCAAATCACCGCAATAAACAACCGGCTTTTCGGCATCGAGCGCACATAAATAGGCGCGCAAATCGCGCTCCCACGCCATGCGATACGGCAGACGCGCAAGTGCATCTTGACTGTTCGGCGTATAGACATTGACGAGGTAAAAATCGGCAAATTCAAGCGTGATGGCGCGTCCCTCGTGTGCATGTTCGTCTTTTCCGATGTCATAACGCACACTGAGCGGCTCTGTTCGCGTGAACACCGCCGTGCCGGAATAGCCTTTTTTATCGGCGCTGTTCCAATATTGATGATAGCCGGCGGGGTTAAATTCCGCCTGACCGATTTGCATTTTTGTCTCCTGCAAGCAAAAAATATCCGCGTCAAGCTGTGCAAAAATCGATGCAAAGCCTTTGCCTAAAATGGCTCTGAAGCCGTTTACATTCCATGATATCATTTTCAAAACGAGTGTCCTCCGTGTTTTTCTTCAAGCTGTAGTTGCGCGTCGCGTGCGCATAGAAATAATACATAATAACCATGTATATGGTTATTATAGCACAAAGCGCCCTGCCGTTACAGACAGAGCGCCGTGTTTTTATTAGACCGCAAAAGCACCGACAAAAATCAACAAGCTGCACAAAAGCAGATAGCTGCCCATGCCGACATTGCAAAGCGTTGCCAAAACAGGATGCGGCGGCAGCGGCTCCATACCCACTGTGTACGTTACCGCATGAGAATTGAGCGCAAAAATAATACTTGCCGACAGCATCAGCGCAATGATGATTCCGCTCGCTGCCGCCGCGCCGATTGTGCTTTGCAACAACAGTGGCATACAAATGCCGCACAAATTAACGATGATATGCAGACCGATGGTGTAGCACAATTTGCCTGTTTGGGCATAGAGATAGCAAAAAATCATGCCGACCACAAACGCATATAAAAGCTGTGACAGATTGCCGTGCATGAGGGCGAACAAAAAACCGCCAAGCAAAACATACGTACGTGTGCCATATTGTCCGATTTTTCCATACAGCCATTTTCGGAAGAAAAACTCCTCACCGACAGGTGCGACGATGCAGCCGATGAGCAGGTTGTACACAAAGCCGCTGTTTGAAACAACATCTGCAAGCGGATTGCTGATGACACTGCCCTTGAGAAACGACAAAAAGCTGTTGATGCCGATTGACACAATATTGCAGATGTAGACGGCACCGAGACATAAAATTAAATAGGTCAGCAATTTTTTCGGCGGCAAGCTGTGCTTTTCAGGCGCGGCATAATTTGGCATGCTGCGCAAAAGCAGCATAAATATCGGCACACCGACCGCGTACAGCGGCACATAGCTGCTTGCCCAGATAAACCAGTCTGCCTGCATTGCCTGCGGTGCAAAAACATGGATAACCTGAACGAAAAGAAAGCTGAAAACTTGTGTTGCAAACAGAAGCATAAAATAGCAAGTGCCAAGCTGCGAACAGGTTTTGCGGTACATCGATGTCATATTTTCCCTCTAATTTTGACGGATTGTTGCGTGAAGCAGCCAATAAACGGCTGTACTTAATAATACCACACAAAAAACGATTGTGCAAAGGGGCAGCAACTCCGGCAAGTGAATCGCCTGTAAAAATGCCGCCGTGCCATTGACCGCGCGTCCAAGCAGCGTCGAGGTGTCGCCGCTTTTGAGCAGATGCGAAATGCTGTTGCCGAACAGCATCGGCACGAAATATACAATCCAAAGAATCCAAAATATTTTGCTGCCATAGCGCTGAATGCCTGCGCCAATCGTTAAACCAATCAGCAGTGCGCCGGCGAGAATCAGCAGACCCCAGTGGAGGTGCTGCAACGCAAACGGAAGAACGGCATCGTTTAAATCAAGCGACAAGTGCGCAAAAAACAGCCTGCGAATGCCCTCGCTGACAAGCGCAAGAATGCCAAGCAATGCCATGGCACAAAGCATTTGCGCAAATGCGACGAGAAATGCGCACGGCAGATACCATTTGCGTGTGCGGCTCATGCTGATGGACAGCTCAATGCCGATGGAATAGTAATAAAATCCATATACCAGCGCCACCCACTGCAAGATGATATAGGCGAAAATGATGCCGACCGGCACATAGGTATCCATCTTGCCAATGAGCATGAAGGCATCGCCGAGGAGTTCTGCCGCAAGCCAAACCGCGGCAGTAATGATGCAAAGTTGGTGCAAGCTCATGGTATTGCAGCGCCATTCGCGGCGCAAATTGTTGATGAATGTTTTCATTTTAATCCCTCACAGTCAAGTTTCGCATCAAGAACCCACTGATGGCAGACAGTGCGGCAGTGAGCGCAAGACATACGCCAATCAGCAAAAAGCTGTTGGTGAGCAGCGCGTTTACGATGGCGGAAACAATCGACAGCCAGTTGTGGCGGCTCACCAGAAAAAGGCCGATGACAGCGCCAAAAAGGCCGCATAAAATCAAATACACCACTATGCCGATTTTGCCGTAGCGCAGGCAGACAAAACCAAGATTTTCGCCGACGGTGTGCGTGAGCAACACGGCGAAGAAAAAGAGAATCACCGCGTTTGCCGACAGCGGTATCCTTGTGCCGAACACAAGATGAAACAGCCAAAGCGCGGCGCCGGCGGCAACAAGATGCAGCAGTGCGCTGATGAGTTTCATCACCTGCAACCCCATAAAATTGGCTTTGCGCGTGCTGCTCATCGAAACGGCAAGCGGCAGATAAATACTCGTTAAATTGATGGCAATGCCAAGGGTGAAAAGCGGCGCAGCAAAAACGTAAATGAGCGTAGCGCCCATGCCGGCAAGGACATAATCTTGCGCCGCACAGGTGATTGCACTGTAAAGCGCAAGCCCAAGCGCCACCACCGGCAAAGATGCCACACCTTGCAAAACCGGCGACAGAAAAAAGCGAATACTCTTACGCATGAGGCGTCTCCTCCTTGGTCATGGCGACGAACGCTTTTTGCAAGCTCATGCCGCTGACACTGACATCCGCCTCGCCGATGGCGGCCGTGACGGCGGCGGCATCGGCACGCACACAAACGGATTTGCTGCGCCCGAAGCTTTCGCTATGCACAATTTCCATGCCGCGCACAATTGCGTCCACAACATCGTCTTTGCCGGATATCACATGAAATTTCGAGAGAAATTGCTCGGTGTTTTCCTGTGCGATGATGTCGCCGTGGTCGACAAAAATAATTTCTTCAAACACGGTGGCGGCTTCTTCGATGATGTGCGTGGAGATGAGGAACGTGCGGTTTGTTTCGGTGTAATCGGCGAGTAAAAAATCATAAAATTGTTCGCGGGCAACGACGTCCAGTCCCGCCACCGGTTCATCCATCATCGTGATGGGCGCACGGCTTGCAAGTGCAATCACAATCGTGAGCATACTGAGCATGCCTTTGGACATTTTGCCATCTTTCTTTTTGGGGTCAAGTCCGAATGCTGTCACAAGTTTTTGTGCATAATCTGCGTCCCAACGCGGATAATATGCTGACGCGGCGCGCAGGTATTCTTTGGCTTTTAAGGTGTTTTGCCCGAACAGCAATGTGGTTGGAATTTCACGCGAGAAGCAAATTTCATCAAGCGCTTTTTGGTTTTCCCACACGGGCGCGTCACCATAGGTCACCGTGCCGCTGCTCGCCGTGTTTTGTGCCGCAAGAATGCTCAAAAGTGTGGTTTTGCCCGCACCGTTTCTACCAATCATGCCATAAATTTTGCCCGATGCAAGCGTGAGATTGACGCCGTGCAGCACCTCGGTTTTGCCGTATGTTTTGGTTAAGGCTGTCGCCTGTAAATGTTTTTCCATGGTATTTCTCCTCATTTTTAAGCGTTTTCGGCGCTGTTTTGTATCATCGCAATCAGTTCTTCTTTTGAGATGGATAACGCGGCGGCTTCTGTCAAAAAGCCTTGTACATAGGTATCGCAGAACGCTTTTTTGCGTTTTGCGCGAATTTTTTCTTTGCTGCCGCTTGCCACAAACATGCCGATGCCCCGCTTTTTATACAAAATCCCTTCATCGACCAGTAAATTGATGCCCTTTGCCGCCGTTGCCGGATTGATTGCAAAAGCTTTTGCAAGCTCGTTGGTGCTGGGCGTTTGTTCTTCCTCGCACAAAATATCGCGCAGAATTTGTGTTTCAAGCATTTCTGCAATTTGCAGATAGATGGAGGTTGATTGATTTAAGTTGCCATCCAATTTTGTTCACCCCGCTTTGTTGGTTCATTACTTGTGTAACTAACTATAGTACCAAAAATAGCAAAAGTCAAGCCCCTTTGCAAAATTTTTCTGCAAAGGGGCTTTCTCTTTCATTATTTTGCGGATTGCAGTGTAAGCATGCCGTCTTTGACGTCTACGGTCATCACGGTGCCGGGCGCGGGGTCATCCTTTAAAATAGCGCGCGCAAGCAGCGTTTCCACCTTTTGCTGAATAACGCGTTTGAGCGGACGCGCACCATAAATCGGGTCGTATCCCGCATCGACAATCAGCGCTTTTGCGGCATCTGTCACGTGCAGTGTGAGCTGTTTGTCGGCAAGACGCGCCGCCAAACTTTGCAGCAGCAAATCCACCACTTTGGTGATTTCCGCTTTGCTGAGCGGTTTATAAAATACGATTTCGTCAAGCCGGTTTAAAAACTCGGGACGGAAAGAGCTTTTCAGCAGGCTGTCTACCTCACTGCGCGCTTGCTCGGTGATGCGTCCGTTTTCAATGCCGTTTAAGATAAACTGCGAGCCTAAATTGCTGGTTAAAATAATAATGGTGTTTTTAAAGTCAACGGTTCTTCCTTGACTGTCTGTAATACGTCCATCATCTAATACTTGCAGTAGAATATTGAACACATCCGGATGCGCTTTTTCAATTTCATCGAAAAGAACGACGCTGTACGGTTTGCGGCGTACCGCCTCGGTCAACTGACCGCCCTCCTCATAGCCGACATAACCCGGAGGTGCGCCGATGAGACGGCTGACAGAATATTTTTCCATGTACTCGCTCATGTCGATGCGCACGATGTTTTTTTCATCGTCGAACAAACTTTCGGCAAGCGCTTTGGCGAGTTCCGTTTTGCCGACGCCGGTCGGGCCTAGGAATAAAAAGCTGCCAATCGGGCGGTTTGCGTCAGCAATGCCGGCGCGCGAACGCAAAATGGCTTCGCTGACTTTGGTGACGGCTTCGTCCTGTCCGATGACGCGACGATGCAGAATTGTTTCAAGGCCCAGCAGCTTTTCGCGCTCACCTTCCACCAATTTCGCCACGGGAATGCCCGTCCAACGTGCGATGATGCGCGCAATTTCTTCTTCTGTTACTTTATCGCGCAAAAGCGACTGACTTTCTTTTTGGTTTTCTGTGCGATTTTCAGCGCGCTTTTCTTCTTCCGCAAGTTCTTTTTGCAGCGTTGGCAAACGCCCGTATTTCAGCTCTGCCGCCTTGTTTAGGTCATACGCGCGCTGCGCCTGTTCGATTTCGGCATTCACTTGTTCTATACTTTCGCGCAATTTTTGCACTTTGCCGATGGCGGATTTTTCGTTTTCCCACTTGGCGCTCATGGCGCTGAACGTGTCGCGCATGGCGGCAAGTTCTTTTTGAATTTCGCACAGACGCTCTGCCGACAGCTTGTCGGTTTCCTTTTTCAGCGCGGCTTCCTCAATTTCGAGCTGCATGATTTTTCGCCGTAAATCGTCCATTTCAGCGGGAGAGGAATCCATTTCGGTGCGAATCATCGCACACGCTTCGTCCACAAGGTCAATTGCCTTGTCCGGCAAAAAGCGGTCAGAGAGATAGCGGTTTGACAGCACGGCGGCGGCAATCAGCGCGCCGTCTTGAATTTTGACGCCGTGAAATACTTCATAGCGCTCTTTTAAGCCGCGCAGAATGGAGATGGTGTCCTCAACGCTCGGCTCATTGACAAGAACCGGCTGAAAACGCCGTTCGAGCGCAGGATCTTTTTCAATATACTGCCGATATTCGTTGAGCGTTGTGGCGCCGATACAGTGCAGTTCACCGCGCGCAAGCATCGGCTTCAGCAAATTGCCCGCGTCCATGGCGCCGTCTGTTTTGCCGGCACCGACAATGGTGTGCAGTTCGTCGATGAACAAAATGATTTGTCCGTCTGACTTTTTCACCTCTTGCAACACGCTTTTGAGCCGTTCTTCAAACTCGCCGCGATATTTTGCACCCGCAACGAGCGCACCCATATCAAGGCTGAAAACTTTGCGGTCTTTGAGATTTTCCGGCACATCACCGCGCACGATGCGCTGTGCCAAACCTTCGGCAATGGCGGTTTTGCCAACGCCGGCTTCGCCAATCAGCACCGGATTGTTTTTCGTTTTGCGCGACAAGATGCGAATGACATTGCGAATTTCGGCGTCACGACCGATGACGGGGTCCAGCTTTTGCTGTTTGGCAAGCGCGACCAAATCTTGCCCGTATTTTTTCAAAACATCATACGTGCTTTCGGGGTTGTCGTTTGTGACGCGCTGGTTGCCGCGCACGGCGGCAAGCGTTTTCATGAAGGCGTTTTTATCCACGCTGAACGTGCGCAGCACGTCCTTGACGGCGGCGTTTGGCGCGTCCATCATGCCGAGAACCAAATGCTCGACGGAGACATATTCGTCCTGCATTCCGGCGGCGGTTTTTTCGGCGGCGTTGAGCGCACTGTCCAGCTCCGGCGTGATGTATACCTTATCGGCTTCACGTCCGCCGCCTGTGACATGCGGCAATTGTTCGATTTTTTTGGCGAATGCCGCCATCATATTGCCCGGTTCTGCGCCCATTTTTTCAAATAGCTGCGGAATCAAGCCGTCCTGCTGCGCGAGCAGTGCATAAAATAAATGTTCGGGACACAGCGCCTGATTTTGATATTCAACTGCCAGAGACTGCGCATTTTGAATTGCCTCCAGTGATTTTTGTGTCATTTTTTGCGTATTCATATATTCAATACACTCCTTTTTTGAAATCAATTTTGTTTGCGTTTACGCCGCTACAGCGCTGCTGTTGCGGCGTCTAAATTGGCTTTGTAAACCTTTTCGGTCTCCTGCAATGCCTCTGACGGATTGTCTACATTGTCGAAAAACACCTTGAGACAAACGTCAAACAGCGCGACATACTCTGCGATTGCCTGCCCGTATGCCGCCGTATCCGCTGCACCTTGCGGCGTTTGCAGGCGCCGCGTGTAACGACCGTTTTCGATTGTGGCAATGCGCTTTGTTCCGTGCAGATGCGCATTTTCAAGTTTTGCCCACACGCGGTAAAACTGCGTGAGACAAAGCAGTAAGTTGGGGTTCTGTGTGCGTAAATTCACGCGCAGTTCGCCTATTTGCGCGCCGACACGGGGATATAATTCAAGAACGTAGCGCACGCTCGGATTGTATTTATATTGCAGTGCGCTGCGCAAATTGAGCATTACATCGCTTGCGGAAAGCATCGGCTGTAAAACATTTTGCTGTTCAATCACGGTGCTGACTGCTGCAAAAATATCCTGCATCCGTTGCTCAGGCGTATCCATTTTACTGTATTCTGCCAAAATACGATTGATCATATTCGAGCGGCTGGTCCCCGCATGGTATGCAAGCCGGTCGATCGCTGCCACAACATCGTCCATGAGAACAATGCTGTATACATTTTTTTGCATCTTATTCACCTCTTGACGCTATTGTATTCCTATCAACATAATTTGTCAAGCATTTTATATAATTATATTTACAAAATAGGCGAAGCATATTCACGCTCCGCCTATACTACCCTTGTTATTTTATTTTTCGATGCTGTTGTCTGCAAGACCTGCCTTTTTCGCTTCTTGCCGCTCTGTGACATGAAATGCCTGTTCCATCACAGGCCACGCCCACATATCCACAATCAATGTGACCCACGCAACAATGCCCAGCATCAGAAAGAGCATCGTAATCGGCCATACCAACACCACACCGAAAATCACGAGTGCCAGAATGGTGATGATGCCCGCCGGCATACTGCGTTTTGCAAAGCCGAACATCAGCATCAGGCTGTTTTTCGCCATGCCAAACAGCGGCAGGTCAATGAATAAAATCTGTAAAAACACGAAAAGACCACAGGTGATAATTAAATTCATGCAGAATAAAACAAGCGCAACCATGATGAAATTCACTTTTTCAACCATAAACAAATAATAGTAGGTGGAAAAGGCCTCAATCGCAAGCAGCACCATAAACGTCATGCCCGCCGGCACACTTTGGCGCGCATTTTCTTTGAATGCCTTTTTATAATCGTGCCACATATAACCCGGAATGTTGCGGATAGACTTGATGATAACGGCATGAAGCGCCGTCAATGCAGGGCCCGCAAGCATCGAACCTGCCACATAAACCGCCGCCGCGATAATCACCATGCCGAGATACTGGTGAAATAAAACGCCAACCACCACGGCAAGCGCACACGGGATAAAACAGATTGTCGTCAGCAAACCGGCGCGCCAAAACGAACCCATGTCACGACCCAGAATTTCAAAAAACCGTGCAACACCTTTTTTTTGCGGTGCGTTTTTCGGAACACCCGGTCCCTCTTTTGTATACATTCCTGAAAAAAATCCCATATTCCTATTACTCCGTTCGCATCTGCAATTTATCTTTTATACTATATAGTATATCATAGCGCATTTTGCTTTGCATTACAAGATTGTAAACAAATCAACTTTTTACATTTCACTGTCTATTTGCACAAAATAGCGCCCTGCTATTTTGGCAAACTGACAAATTTGTGAAAAAGACTTGCATTTTACCTGCACACGGGAGTATGATACAGGCATAGGGACTGGAAACGTTTCCGGCATCGTTACCGACAACGTTTCCAAACATCGACTTAGGGATGAGGACGCCATTATGACCATCAAGGATATCGCAAAAGAATCCGGTTACGCCGTTTCCACGGTTTCACGCGCACTCAACGACCATCCGGATGTTTCGGCGGAGGCAAAACGCAAAATTAAGGCAATCATTGCGCATCACGGTTTTGTGCCGAACACCAATGCGCGGCAGCTCAAGGTACAGCAAAGCCGCGTGATTCTGATTTTGGTAAAAGGCGCATTCAACTTGTTTTTCACCGCGATTATCGAGCGGATGCAAACCGCCATCGCCGACGCCGATTACAGCGCCGAGGTGCATTATCTGGATGAGGAAGCCGACGAGGTTTTGGTTGGCGCACAATTGCAGCGTGAACGCAAGCCGCTGGGGTTTATTTTTCTCGGCGGAAACGTCGCCCTTTTTCAGCGCCGCTTTGACAGCATTCATGTGCCGAGTGTTCTGGCAACCACCGTCTCGGCGGATTTGACGTTTCCCACACTTTCCATGGTGGGCATTGACGATGCCGACGCCGGTGCGTCTGCGTGTCGATATCTGCTGTCGAAAGGACATCGGCATATCGGCGTTATCGGCGGAAATCCGGACAATTCCTATATCAGCGCACTGCGGTATCAAGGTTTCACACAGGCATTTTCCGCCACGGGTGCTGCGCATGACGACAGTTATTATCAAAAATCATCTTATAGCATGGATTCCGGTTATGCCGCTTTGCAAAACCTGCTTGCGCGGCATTCCGACATCACCGCCGTGTTCTGCATGTCGGATTTAATTGCCATCGGCGCCATGCGCGCGGCACATGACAGCGGACTTTGCGTACCGACAGACCTTTCGATTCTCGGCTTTGACGGTTTGTCGCTCGGTCAATTTTATACCCCGAAACTTGCCAGTATGCGACAGCCGCAAGCGGAAATTGCCGACCGCAGCGTGGAATTATTGCTTGCGCAGATTGAAAAAGATGCGCCTGCACGTTCCATTGTGCTTGACACCGTTTTGGTGGAGGGCGAAAGCGTTTACACTTTGTAATCCATCGGCAAATGCCGGTAGATATCATCATTATTTTTAGGAGGACAACAATGAAAAAGATTCTTGCACTGACTTTGGCACTTGCCTTGGCGCTGTCGATGACAGCCTGTGGCGGCGCCTCAAGTTCCACAGCACCTGCACCCGCAGACAGCACTTCCGCAGCACCGGCTGCAAAAGGCAATGTTTATTTCTTCAACTTTAAACCTGAACAGGATGAGGCTTATCAGGCAATCGCCAAAGAATATACCGCCGAAACAGGTGTACCTGTCAAAGTGGTAACCGCCGCGTCCGGCACGTATGAGCAATCGCTCAAATCCGAAATTGCCAAAACCGAAGCGCCCACCATCTTCCAAATTAACGGGCCTGTCGGCTATGCGGCATGGAAAGACTATTGCGCAGACCTTTCCAAAACCGAAATTTACGGACATTTGACCGACAAAACCATCGCCATTTCCGAGGGCGAGGGCGTGTATGGCATTCCGTTTGCCATTGAGGGTTACGGCATCATCTACAACAACGCCATCATGACAAAATATTTTGCACTTGACGGTGCAAAAGCAAAATCCATGGACGAAATCAACAACTTTGCAAAACTCAAAGAAGTGGTTGAGGACATGACCGCCAAAAAAGCGGACCTTGGCATCGAGGGCGTATTTTCTTCCACTTCTCGTGCACCGGGCGAAGATTGGCGCTGGCAGACACATCTTGCCAATGTGCCGTTCTATTATGAATTCAACGAAGGCAAGCTCAATCTTGCCGACCCCGCCGCAACTGCGGAAATTAAATTCTCGCACAGCGAAAATTACAAAAACATTTTTGATTTGTATGTCAACAACTCCGTCACCGAAAAAGGCTTGCTCGGCAGCACCAGTGTAGACGATTCTATGGCAGAATTTGCCCTTGGACAGAGCGCCATGGTGCAAAACGGCAACTGGGCATACGGTCAGATTTCCGGTGTGGACGGCAACGTCGTCACCGAAGCGGACGTGAAATTTATGCCGATTTATACCGGCATTGCAGGCGAAGAAAAACAGGGACTTTGCTCCGGCACGGAAAACTTTTTCTGCATCAACAAAAACGCAAAAGCAGAAGACCAACAGGCTTCCATCGACTTTATGACATGGCTGTATACGTCTGACGCAGGCAAAGCGCATGTCACAAGCGAACTTGGCTTTATCGCACCGTTTGACACGTTCAGCGACGCTGAAAAGCCGACCGACCCGCTTGCCAAAGAAGTGCTTGCATGGACTTCCAAAGAAGGCTTCAACAACGTGCCTTGGAACTTCACCATCTTCCCGAGCCAAGCATTTAAAGACAAATTCGGCGCCGACTTGCTGCAATATGTACAGGGCAGCATGGAGTGGGATGCCCTCACCAAAGACGTGGTAGACACATGGGCGTCTGAAAAAGCCGCCACTGCCACAGCATAATTTCACGAGAACGGAAAGCTCCGCCCCCATGAGCGGGCGGAGCTTTTTGATTGCAGCGCTTGCCGCAATGCACGTTTTCCTCATAGGACACGCGTCGCGCGTCCTTACACGGTTTCACCCGAAAGGAGGCTTTTTCATGCAGAAATCGCTCAAAAAATATTTTGCATTTTTCGCACTGCCGACGATTCTCGCATTTTGCATTGCGTTTATCGCGCCGTTTTTGATGGGACTTTACCTCTCGTTTTGCAAATTCACCACCGTCAATGACGCAAAATGGGTGGGTTTTGACAATTATGTCAAGGCATTCACCGGTGATGCCGATTTTGTTAACGCACTGTTTTTTACCACAAAGTTTACGATTGTTGCGGTGATTACCGTCAATATTTTTGCGTTTATTCTTGCCTATATGCTCACACGCGCCATGAAAGGCACCAATTTATTCCGCACCGTTTTCTTTATGCCGAACCTCATTGGCGGCATTGTGCTGGGATACATCTGGCAGCTCATCATCAACGGCGTTTTGCTGCACTGGGGCGTGGATATCACGGCAAACGCAAAGTACGGCTTTTGGGGTCTTGTGCTGCTGATGAACTGGCAAACCATCGGTTACATGATGATTATTTATATTGCCGGCATTCAAAATGTATCGTCTGACCTCATTGAAGCCGCCGAAATTGACGGTGCAAACAAGTGGCAGGTGCTGTTTCATATCACGATTCCGAATGTGATGCCGTCCATCACCATTTGCACATTCTTGACGCTGACCAACAGCTTTAAACTGTTTGACCAAAACCTTGCGCTCACAAAAGGCGCACCGGGCAAACAAACACAGATGCTTGCGCTTGATATTTTTAACACCTTTT
This sequence comes from Ruthenibacterium sp., assembly GCA_036635095.1. Lineage (GTDB taxonomy): Bacteria > Bacillota > Clostridia > Oscillospirales > Ruminococcaceae > Ruthenibacterium. The sequence goes on from JAVWRA010000001.1 coordinate 33,602, forward strand.
ACGGACGCAACGGTTACGAGGGCGTCGGACAGGCAAAAGCTGTTGTATTTTTCTTGATTGTCGCCGTGATTGCTTTTGTGCAACTGTACGCGACACGCAGCAAGGAGGTTGAAAACTGATGCACAAACAAAAACGATATATCGGCAGCACCATCAGCTTGACGCTGCTTTCCTGCGTGTTTATTTTTCCGATTTTCATGGTGCTTCTCAACTCATTCAAGGGAAAACTTTATATTTCCAAAATGCCGTTTGCGTGGCCGAGCGGCAAAATGTTTGCCGGATTTTCAAACTATGTCAACGGCATTGTCAAGAGCGGTTTTGTTAAGGCGATGAGCTATTCGGCGTTTATCACGATTTTCGGCACCTTGATTATTGTGCTGTTTACAAGCATGACGGCGTGGTATATCATCCGCGTGAAATCGAAATTCACCACCGCACTGTATTATCTGTTTGTGTTCAGCATGATTGTGCCGTTCCAAATGGTGATGTTCAGCATGGTGAAAGTTGCCAATGTGTTGCATCTTGACAACCTTTGGGGTATTCTTGTATTGTATCTCGGTTTTGGCGCGGGACTGTCGGTGTTTATGCTGTCCGGCTTTGTGAAAGCCATTCCGCTTGACATCGAGGAAGCCGCAACAATCGACGGCTGTACGCCGATTGTGATGTTTTTTCGCGTGGTATTTCCGATTTTGAAACCCACTGCCATCACGGTTGCCATTTTGAACGCCATGTGGCTGTGGAATGACTATCTGCTGCCGCTGCTCGTCATCGGCAACGACTATAAAACCATTCCTGTTGCCGTGCAAGGCGTTTTGACCGGCAGCTACGGCGCGCGCGACATGGGTTCGCTGATGGCAATGCTTGTGCTTTCGATTATCCCGATTATCGTGTTCTATCTCTCCTGCCAAAAATATATCATCAAAGGCGTGATGGCGGGCGCTGTGAAGGGATAAAATATCCCAAAGGAGGTTTCTTATGCGCAGTTGCGGTGTTTTGATGCCAATTTCCTCCCTGCCCTCGCCCTATGGCATTGGCAGCCTTGGAAAAGAAGCTTACCGATTTGTTGATTTTTTGCAAAAATCCGGTCAACATTTTTGGCAGATTCTTCCCATCGGCCCCACCGGTTACGGTGACAGTCCCTACCAAAGCTTTTCGGCATTTGCCGCGAATCCGTATTTTATCGACCTTGACGCGCTTGTCGGACGCGGGTTGCTTTCGCACGATGAAATCAACGCCGTCCGCTTTGGCGAAAACCCGCTTGCGGTTGATTACGGTGCGCTGTATGAAAATCGATTTGCACTTTTGCATACGGCGGTCAGCCGATTTGTGCCGGCAGAGGACGGCTTTGCCAATTTCCGCGCAAAAAGTGCGGACTGGTTGGCAGATTATGCCCTGTTTATGGCGCTCAAGGCAGAAAACGGCATGGTGGCATTGTCGCTGTGGCCGGAAGATTTGCGCAAGCGTGAGCCGCAGGCGTTGGCGGCGGCGCGCGCACGACTGGCGGAACAAATTTTGTTTTGGGAAGTTGTGCAGTATTTATTTGACGAGCAATGGGTTTTGCTCAAAAGCTATGCCAACGCACATCATGTGGAATTTATTGGGGATATCCCCATCTATGTATCGCCGGATTCCTCCGATTTATGGGCGCATCCGGAGCTGTTTCAGGTCAACGACGACGGCAGCTTGATGGAGGTTGCCGGCTGTCCGCCGGACGCGTTTTCCGCCGACGGTCAGCTTTGGGGCAACCCGCTGTACGCGTGGCAAAAACACCTTGACACCGGCTGCGATTGGTGGGTGCGCCGCCTAAAACATGCCGGCAGCGTTTACGATGTGGTGCGCATCGACCATTTTCGCGGCTTCGAAAGTTATTATGCCATTCCCGCCGCTGACACCACTGCCGTCGGCGGTGTGTGGCGCAAAGGGCCCGGCATCGCCTTTATCAACGTCATCAAAGAAAAACTGCCGCAGGCACGTATCATTGCGGAGGATTTGGGATTTTTGACGGAAGATGTGCGCATTTTGCTTGCCGAGAGCGGTTTTCCCGGCATGAAAGTGCTGCAATTTGCATTTGATTCGCGTGAAGAAAGCGACTATCTGCCGCATCATTATACGCAAAATTCTGTTGTTTACACCGGTACGCATGACAATACCACTACGCCCGATTGGGCAATTTCAGCGGCAGAGGGTGATATTTCCTTTGCGCGGCGCTATCTCGATGCCGATGAAAATGACGATTTGACGATGAAATTTATTCGTGCTGCGCTTAGCAGTGTGTCCGATACTGCCATTGTTCCGCTACAGGATTGGCTGCATCTCGGGCATGAAGCGCGCATGAATTTGCCCAGTACACTCGGCGGAAATTGGCAGTGGCGCGTGGACGGCGCGGCGTTGACGGAGGAACTTGCGGCGAGAATTTTCGAATTGACAAAATTATTCGGACGGCTTGTGTGAAATTCTTGCGCAAACCGCCCATAGCGTCAGTCCCGTTTTCTGAAAAAACAGCGCAGACAATTGTTTTGTCCGCGCTGTTTTTGTTATAAAAATGATGTTAATTCCTCTGCGTATAAACTTTCTGCCTGTTGCAAGCGTTCGGCAAGCGCCACAGCACCTGCGTTTGCGCCTTGGTTGTCGCGTATGGCTTCGGTGATTTCTGTCGCGCCCATGTGGCTGCCCTCAATGAGCATTTCCGCCAGTTTGCGCGGCGATTGGTCTACGATGGTTTGCATTGTAATGCCCATTTGTGCGCTCGCTTTCGTAAACACGCCCTGTTCTTTTGGAATTGCACCCTCCACCGCCAACATTGCCGCCGCACGTTTGCCCAAATCGTCATACAGTGCAAGCTGTTTTTGCAGATGATGACACAGCGCGGCATCTTCGCTGATTTGCAATAAATGCTCCACTGCCGCCTTGCCCATTGCCGTGTTTTTTGCAATTTCGTCGAGTAAATGAATCGTTTTTTCGTCCAAAAAAAGCACCTCCTTTTCCATTAGTATTGCGGAAAAAGAGGTGTTTTATACTGCTGTTTTATATTTTTTTGCAGCCGATTTTTTCCATGAAACGGTCAAATGCGGCAAAGCCTTCCGGTGTTTGTTTGAACACGCCCGCATGTTCGAGACAGGTTTCAAACTTGGCGCCGATTTCAGCGCGCACAACTTCCGCCGCCTTGCTTTCGCTCATGGTTTCAGGATATTGACGCACCAGAAAGTCAATCCAGTCGCTGTGTTCCGGCGCGGCAATTTTGGCAGATGCTGCCGGCAATTTGCCGGTCAGCACTTTGGCAATCAACGCGCTTTGCTTTTCAAGGCGGCTGGGCAAAATGGCAAGCCCCATCACTTCTATCAGACCGATATTTTCCTTTTTGATGTGGTGAATTTCACGGTGCGGATGAAAAATGCCCTCCGGATACGCGGCATCTGTACGATTGTTGCGCGGCACAAGGTCAAAAACATATTGCTGCGTCTCGCTGTCATAATGCAGAATCGGCGTGACGGTGTTGTGCGGGATGCTCTGCCCATTTTCATCGCTGAACGCAAGAATGTCGGCGGCGGCATCGGAATAGCCACGCCAATTTTGCAGCAAAAGTGACGCAAAACCGAGCATTTGGTCACGCGCATTGCCCTTGACGCGCACGGTGGACACGGGCCAGCGGATATTTTCAATCGTCAAATCCGGAAATTCCGGATGGCGATATGCCGACAGCGTCTGTGCGCGCTGCATCGGAAATGTGTAGTTGCCGCCTTGAAAATGCGTGTGGCTTAAAATGCTGCCGCCCACGATGGGCAAATCGGCATTGCTGCCACAGGTGTAGTGCGGAAATTGACTGACGAAATCGAAAATTTGCGCAAAGGTATGCGGCGTAATGCTCATAGGTTCGTGCTTTTCACTGAAAATAATGCAGTGTTCATTGTAGTAAACATACGGACTGTACTGTAAATACCACTGCTCCCCCATCAAACTGATGGGAATAACGCGGTGATTTTGCCGCGCCGGAAAGTTGACGCGCCCCGCATAACCGATATTTTCAAGGCAAAGCATACATTTCGGATAGCCGGAGGCAGGCAATGTGCGTTCGAGTGCAATCGTTTTCGGGTCTTTTTCCGGCTTGGTGAGGTTGATGGTGATTTCAAGCTTGCCGTATTTGCAGGGATAATCCCAGTGAATATTTTTTGCAATCTGCGCCGTTCTGATATAATTGGACGCGATGCACAAATCATAAAAATAATCCGTGGCGGCACGGACACCCTCCGTTTGCCACAAATGGCTGAATTTCGCTTCCACTTCGCTTTGACGCGGCATCAGCAACCCCATGATGCGCGCTTCAAAATTGACGCGCAATGCGGGAATTTCGGCATTGTATAAATTGGCTTCGGCGGCGGCATCAAGCAAAGCATCGAGAATTTCAGTTGGCACTGCCAATGCTTCCGACGGCGCTTTGCCTTGGTACGGCTGTGCCAATTCAAATAAATCAAGCAGCGCATTACGTGCCACGACAGCATCCAGCTTGCCGATTAACAAATGTTGCAGTCCAAACTGAATCAGCCGCTCTATTAAAAAATTTGTACTTTGCATAAAAACCTCCATGTGTTTTCACACCGGTCTCTTTTGGATTTATTATTTTCTGTGTATCTCTATTATAAGACGAATCCGGCAAAGGTGCAATGTACAAATGTTGTAGCACAGTAGGATTTCTGTGGCGTGAAATACACACCCATACAGCTTTTGTGTTTGACTTTCGGCTATTTTCACCATATAATAGGTAGTATATTAGCAGTAGGAAGGTTGGAATTTTCATGAAGCGATTTGAAATTGCGGCACTGTTTGCAGATGCGCCCGAAAACGGCGCTGTGATTACCGTGTGCGGCTGGGCAAAAACTGTGCGTGACTCGAAAAATATCGGGTTTATTGAGCTGTCGGACGGTTCATCGTTTAAAAACTTGCAGATTGTATTTGAGGCTGAAAAGCTTGCAAATTATAAAGACATTGCCAAGGCGGGCGTCGGCACAAGCCTTTGCGTTACAGGACGTGTGGTTTTGACGCCGGACGCCAAACAGCCGTTTGAAGTAAACGCCGATGCCATTACTATTCTGGGCGCTTGTCCGCCGGAATATCCTTTGCAGAAAAAACGGCACAGCGTTGAATTTTTACGCACGATTCCGCATTTGCGTCCGCGCACCAATCTGTTTAGCGCGGCATTTCGTGTGCGCAGTGTGGCGGCGTATGCCATTCACACGTTTTTTCAAGAGCATCATTTTGTCTATGTGAACACGCCGCTGATTACGGGCAGTGACTGTGAGGGCGCGGGCGAAATGTTTCGCATCACAACACTGGACGCGAAAAATCCGCCGCTGACCGCAGACGGTGCAGTCGATTTTGAGCAAGATTTTTTCGGACGCAGCACCAACTTGACGGTTTCCGGTCAGCTTGAGGGCGAAATGATGGCGACGGCGTTCGGTAAAATCTATACTTTCGGCCCGACTTTTCGCGCGGAAAATTCAAACACTCCGCGTCATGCCGCTGAATTTTGGATGGTTGAACCGGAAATTGCTTTTGCCGACCTCACCGACGAAATGGATTTGGGCGAGGCGATGATTCATTTTGTTGTAAAATATGTGATGGAACAATGTGCGGACGAATTGGCGTTTTTCAACCAGTTTGTGGATAAAGATTTGCTTTCGCGCCTTACCACGCTTGTGGACAATGAGTTCGGGCGGCTGAGCTACACCGAAGCTGTTGCGCTTTTAGAGCCGCACAACGATGAATTTCAGTACAAAGTGGCGTGGGGCATTGATTTACAGACCGAGCATGAACGCTATTTGACCGAGAAAATTTACAAAAAACCTGTGTTTGTGACCGATTATCCGAAAGAAATTAAATCGTTTTACATGCGCGTAAACGCTGACGGAAAAACCGTTGCGGCGGCAGATATGCTGGTGCCGGGCGTGGGCGAATTGATGGGCGGCAGCCAGCGTGAAGAACGTCTTGACGTGCTTTTGGCGCGCATGGAGGAAATGGGACTGGATACTGCGGATTATGCGTGGTATCTCGATTTGCGGCGCTTTGGCACCGTGCAACATGCGGGTTTCGGGCTTGGGTTCGAGCGTTTGATTATGTATGTAACCGGCATCGCCAACATTCGCGATGTTCTGCCGTTCCCGCGCACCGCAGGCGGATTTTAAACCGCTTTTATTTTAAAATGAAACGCCGCAATGTGAATTTTCACATTGCGGCGTTCTGCTTATTCTTTGCTTACGAGTGCAATAGACAGCTCTGCAAGCTGTTTTGCATCCACCGTTTCCGGCGAATTTGTCATCGGTTCGCCCGCGTTTTGCACTTTCGGGAACGCGATGACGTCGCGAATCGAATCGCGGTTGAGCATCAGCATCACCATGCGGTCAAAACCGAACGCCATGCCGCCATGAGGCGGCGCACCGTATTTGTATGCCTCGGTCAAAAAGCCGAAGCTTTCATCTGCACGTTCCTGCGTGAAACCGAGCGCGCGCAGCATCCGGTTTTGCAGCGCCGGATCGTTGATGCGGATAGACCCGCCGCCCAGCTCACAGCCGTTCAGCACCATGTCATACGCCTTGGTGCGGCAAGCCGCCGGATCGCTCTCGATTTTGTCGATATCCTCGTCCATCGGCATGGTAAACGGGTTGTGCTTGGACATATAGCGTCCTTCTTCTTCCGAATACTCGAACAACGGAAATTCTGTAACCCATAAAAAGTCGAAGCGGTCTTTTTCAATCAGCTCGCACTGGTTGGCAATCGCAAGACGCAACGCACCGAGTGCCGCAAACACAACGTCGTCTTTTCCGTCCGCCACCACCAGCAAAACGTCGCCGGTTTCGAGATTTGCCGCCGTGTGCAGCGCTTCTTTTTCGGCATCCGTCAAGAATTTTTCAAAGCTGCTTGTTGTGCCGTCCGCCGTCATGCGCGTATAGGCAAGTCCTTTTGCACCATAGGTTTTGGCAACGTCAACAAGCTTGTCAATCGCTTTGCGCGTGAGCTTGTCGGCAAGTCCTTTTGCATTGATAAACCGCACACTGCCGCCTGCGTCAAGCGCCGTTTTGAACACGACAAAATCGCTTGTTTTTAAAAGATTGCTCGCGTCGTGCAGCTCAAGACCAAAGCGTGTATCCGGCTTATCTGAGCCGAAACGCGCCATCGCTTCCGGATATGGCATACGCAAAAACGGCGTTTGTACGTCTTTGTTCAGCACTTCTTTGAAAATGCGCTTCACAAGACCCTCGTTGACGGTCATGATATCGTCCTCGGTGACGAACGACATTTCCATGTCGATTTGCGTAAATTCCGGCTGACGGTCGGCGCGCAAATCTTCATCGCGGAAACAGCGCGCAATCTGGAAATAACGGTCAAAGCCGGACAGCATCAAAATTTGTTTGTAGAGCTGCGGCGACTGCGGCAGCGCATAAAAATGCCCCGGCTGTACACGGCTCGGCACAAGATAATCGCGCGCGCCCTCCGGTGTGGATTTAATCATAATCGGCGTTTCGATTTCGACAAAATCGTTTTCGCAATAATAATCGCGAATGATTTTGGAGATTTTGCTGCGCAATACGATGGGGGCGTGTGCGTCATTGCGGCGCAAATCGAGATAGCGGTATTTGAGCCGCAATTCGTCTTTGACTTTGATTTCGTCACGAATTTCAAACGGCGGCGTTTGCGCTTCGCTTAAAATGCGCAGTTCGCTGACGAAAAGTTCGACATCACCCGTGGCGATTTTATCGGTTTTGGCTTCACGCGCGCGCAAAATGCCTTTCGCAATCACAACATATTCACTGCGCAGCATCGATGCTTTTGCAAAAACGTCCGGCGCGGTTGTGTCGTTGAAAATCATCTGTAATATGCCGGTGGTATCGCGCAAATCGGCAAAAATAACGCCGCCTTTGTCACGGCATTTGGCGATAGAACCCGCCACAACCATCTCTGTGCCGACATCGCCCGCACGTAAATTTCCGCAATAGCAGGTGCGGCGCAAATTTCCCATTGTTTCCATTTTCATTCTCCTCAAGGTCTGACTTTATTCTCTATTATACCGCCTTGACGCGCTGTTTACAAGGCAATTTTGCGACATTCAAGGTAATAGCGCTTTTCGGTGGCGCTGCCCATCGAAAATGTCTTTTTGGGCAAAACACCGCCGAGTACAACGCCGCGAAACAAGTCGCTTTTGGCAAAAGGCGGCAGCAAAATGCCGATTGCGTTTTTATCGCGGCAAATTGCGCGCAGAGCGTCTTCGCCATGAATATAATCGACCGAAACCGCGGGGTTTTCGGCACAAAAACTGCCGAGAAACGCTTCAAGCGTTCCCACGGCAAGCGGACGCGGCGGCGAAGCAATCGCAAGGCTTTTTTCGGCGGTGCCGAGCAGCGTAAAACACTGTTCGGCGCTGTTTTTATCGCAAAGTTCTGCCTTGTTTTGCGTCAGCCATGCGGCAAAAGCATCGGAAAACGCGGCAAAATCCGTGCCGAATACCGCGCGGTGAATCGGCTCGATTGCAATGGCATCGCTGTGTACGTTCACAAGCTCCGCAAGCGCATACCGTGCGGGATGCTGTGCGCGCTGTGCCGGCGATAAGGACGGTTTGATTTCCTCCCAGTACGCCTTGGCGGTGGCAAGCGAATGATTGCCGTCACCGACAGCAAGCGCAATGGGCGGCTTGCCGGCAGCGGCAGGATAGCGCGCATCAAACACATTTTGTGCGGCAGACGCCATGATTTGCGCCTCGATTGCGGCAATTTGTGCGGCATCTGTCACTGCCCAACCGGTGATATGTCCGCCGCCGAGCATCAAATCGGTATCGTATATTTGTGTCAATTTCTCCGTTTGCGCGCCAATCGGCTCGATGATTGCATGGGCGGCATCGTCAAGCAGCATAAGAATATGCGGCGTTTCAAGCAACGCATCGCGGCGCACCGCCAACCGCGGCGGTATGCGTTCCACCACCGTGTTTTCACTCGGTCGCACAAGCGGCGCAGCGCCTTTTTCATACGAATACGCCTCTAAATCCACTGCGCCGACAAGCCCCTGCCGCACACCGCTTTGCGTTTTGCGCGCGACATAAACAAAGCCGGACACCGTTTTCGTCAATACATTTTCTGCGTAGCTTCGCATTGTTTTGTGAATAATATCAATCCGTGCGGCAACATTTGCATCTGCAAGATACACTTCAGGCAGTGTGAGGTGCAGCGTACTTGGCACGTTTTGGCAGAGTGTGGCAGCGGCTTGCCAATAATCGGGCTGGCTTGTAAACTGGTCACAGGCAAGCGTTGCCCATGTTTGCAGCGGAACATTTTCGGCAGGCAGTAAAATCGCCGCCGCTTTGAAAACAGAATTCATCAATGCACTTCCTCGTCTAAAAACAGTGTGAATGTTCATATAGTTATCATAGTAGACTTACGGCAAATTTGCAAGGGGGCGCCTGTGGGATATTTGATTTTAGCGGCAATTTTGTGCAGCATCGGCGGCGTGTGCATTCGGCTGATTCCGTGGACACCGCTTGCCATCAATGGCGCGCGCTGTGCCATTGCCGCCTGCGTAACAGGCGTTTATCTGCGGCGGCAAGGCGTACATTTTCACGGCAGCTATCCGGTTGTCTGCGGCGCACTCAGCCTATGTTTGACAACAAATTTATACGTGTTTTCGTCAAAACTCGCCGGTGCCGCCTGCGCCGTTTTGCTTTTATACACAGCGCCCATCTGGGTGCTTTTGTACAGTGTTGTGATTCAAAAACAAGCATTGCAGCCGCGCGCCGTCGGCTGCTGTGCGCTGGTTTTTGGCGGCGTATGCCTGCTCGCCGCAAACGGACTGCGCAGCGGCACGGCGTTTGGCGTATTGCTTGGACTGTGCAGCGGAATTGCCTATGCCGGTGTGTTTTTATACGGCGCACAATGCGGAAAAGATGCTGTTTCCGCCTATTTTTTAGGACAAATTGCAGGCGCGGCAATCGGATTGCCGTTTCTTGCAACAGAGCGCGATTTTTCGCCTACGCCGCTGCTGTGTGCGCTGCTGCTCGGTGTATTTCAATTGGGACTGTCTTATGTGTGCATGGCGAAGGGACTTTTGAAAACGCCTGCCGTGACCGCAAGCATCATCACCGCGCTTGAGCCGGCACTGACACCGATTTGGGTGGCAATTTTTTGCAAAGAAATACCGCCTGTATCGATTATTTTCGGCGCGGCGGTGATTTTATGCGGCGTTTTGCTGCATCAAACGGGACAAAAAAGCAGACCGCCCAATTCTATTGAGCGGTCTGCAGAGACGTTTACAGTGCTTTGATTGCGTCGTCAATCATCTGAATGCAAATTTTAATTTGCGGCATATCCGCGGCGTCAAGCGCCGTCAACGGCAGACGAACACTACCAAGCTGCAAACCCTCGCGCTGTTTTAAAACTTCTTTCATGGCGGCATACAGATTGCATTTGCAGGCGCACAGCGCGTAAATAATACGGTCTGCCGTATACTGAACTGCACGCGCTTTGGCAATTTCACCTGCATTTACAAACTTGTAAATGGCAAGATACAGCTCCGGCATGACGGCGTAAGTACCGCCGATGCCGCCGTCTGCACCCATGACAAGTCCGCTGACAAGCTGCTCGTCCGGTCCGTTGAACACGACATGGTCCGCACCGCCGGCGTCTTTGAACATCTGGATATCTTGCACAGGCATCGATGAATTTTTGACGCCGATGACGTTTTTGTTTTTCAGCATTTCGGCATAGAGCGACATGGTGAGCGCCGTGCCGGCAAGCTGCGGAATGTTGTAGATGATAAAATCGGTGTTTGGCGCGGCGGCGGAAATGTCGTTCCAGTATTTTGCAATGGCATATTCGGGCAGATGAAAATAAATCGGCGGAATGGCAGCGATGGCATCCACGCCAAGGCTTTCGGCATGTGCGGCAAGCGCGATGCTGTCGGCGGTATTGTTGCAGGCAACATGTGCAATGACCGTAAGTTTGCCTTTGGCAACTGCCATGACATTTTCAAGTGTCAATTTGCGGTCTGCGACGCTTTGATAAATACATTCGCCGGAAGAACCGCCGACGTATACGCCCTTGACGCCTTTTTCAATCAGATGCTGTGTCAACGCGCGTACGCCCTCGGCGTTTACTGCGCCTTTTTCATCATAGCAGGCATAAAATGCGGGGATAATTCCTTGATATTTTTCAATTTTGCTCATGTTTTTTCTCTCCATCTCTTATATTTTTACTTTCATAACGGCTTTTTGTACGGCACTTGCCGCGTGCAACTGCACTTTGACCATATGTGCTTCGTTTGGAAATACAATCAGAATTTTTTGCGGCTGCATGTTGAAAACAGCCTCGGCATCGCCTTTGTATCCGATGAAATCCGATGCGGCATCGCGACCGGTTTCCGTAAGCGTTTCGGTGTTTGCCACGAGAATTTTTTCCTCGCCCGACAGCAGCACATGAATGTCGGCATACTGTTCATGCGCTTCGTAAAAGGCATCTTTTTCCGGCATTGTCGTGTAGTCAAAACGATTGATATACACGGCATCGCCGTCTACCTCATTGCGTCCCTGCATGAGTGTTTTAAAATCGTGCGCCTTCAAATAGCGCAGTGCAATGTCTAAATTTTTGGAAATTCCGTAATACTGCGCAATTTCTGTGCGTTCAATGTAAATCATAAAATCTGCCTTTCGTTCAAGTTTTCAAGAAAAAATTGAGTGCGTCATTTTCGTAAAAGTTGATTCGCTCATGTCCGTATTTTTGAAAAACAGCATGCGTTTTTGCACAGACGGCACGATTGAACGCCGCATACTGCGTTTTGACGGGCGCTGTCTCGTCCAAAAGTCCCGTGCCAAACAGCAGTTCTCCCTTGATTTGCGCGGCAAAATTGACGGTGTCAAGATAATCAAGCTTTGCAAAAAGCGATGTTTCCGTATCGTGCAATGGGTCTGCATCGCGAAAATAATTGCGGAGCGGCGCGTAAAATCCAACATCCGCCCCTATTTCGCATACGGTGCGGTAATCTGCCAAAAGCGGATTCAGCACCGCACATTTGCGCACCTGCGGCACAAGCGCCGCCACCGCAAGCGCCATTGCGCCGCCCAGTCCCTCGCCGCTGACGTAAAGCGGCACATCACCCGCCAGTTTCATCGCCGCGTCCGCCGCAAGAAGCGCTTCCTGTATCACTTTGTAAAAAAGAAATTCCTGCGGTGTTTTTTCTGCGCCGCACACGGAAAATCCGCCTTGCGCCGCCGGCGGAAATGCGTTCGGCGCAAGCACACTGCACCCGATGGCAAGATATCTTGCAAGATAAAATGCGCCGCGCGCCGCGCGATTGCCGTCGTGAAAATCAAGCACAACGGCGGTCGGTTTTTCGGTTTCCGGCGCAAGATAACGCGCTGTAACGGTGTTTTGAAACGCGCCTTGATAGCTTACGGCGGAAAACACCGCACCGCCCGCTGTTGCATCGGTTGTGCAGACAAGCGCGTTTGCTGTTTTGGCGCTCGCCGCTTGCCAAAACTGCATGAAATCAAGGGGTGTCTGTGTATTGCCGCGAAAATTTTGCAGTGCATGCAACATATTTGCATCTGCCATTCAGCACGCCCCCTTTGCAAAAAACGGAATGAGCATATCGTCAAACGCCTGTATTTCTTCGTGACCGAAATCGGGAAAAACCACATGCTCTTTGCGGCACCGCAAATTGTTGTACACGCCGTACTGCGTGATTGGCAAACACCAGACATCTTTGAGACCTGTGCCAAACAAGGTTTGCGCCTTGACGAGATGTGCAAAATTGAGCGTGTCGATATAGCCGAGTTTTGTGAAAATGTCCGTTGTGCGCTCCCCTTTCGGGTCAAACCAACGCGTATAATAGCGCAGTCCCTCATAGGGAATGACGTCGCCGTCCTGCTCCCATATTTTTTGATAATCGCTCAAAAACGGATATAAAATGGCGGCTTTATGAATGATTTCGGGGTTGAGCGCCGCACACGCAAGTGCCAATGCGCCGCCTTGCGAGCCGCCGTTGACGGAAATTTTCGCTTTGTCAATGCCCTCTATTTCCTGCGCAATGCGGCAGAGAATCATGATGTTTTGATGCAGCCTGACATAGTACATTTCTTTTGCCGGCCCGTCCAAACCGGCGACGAGGTGACCGCTGACCGTTGTGCCTTGATAGCCGCCTTTGTCCTCGCTGAAGCCGCCCTGACCGGGACAGTCGAGCGCGAGCATGGCACAGCCAATCCCTGCAAACGAGGCAAGTTCCAGCCAACTGCGCGTGGCGCCCGGATAGCCGTGAAATTGCAAAATAAGCGGAACATCGCCGTTTATATTGGGTCTGCAATATTTTGCATAGAGCTGTGCGCCGTCAATGCCCGTGAAATGCAGCTCTTTAAAACTGCTGTTTTTTGCGCCTTTTATCTCGCTGTCCGTGAAATGATACACGAGCGGACACGCCATGGCTTCCTGCTTGCGCTGCGCCCAGAAGATATCGAAATCTTTCGGACACGGATTGGTACCGAGATAATGCGCTTTGTCTGCCAAATGATTTTGATTCATTGTTTTTCTCTTTCAATGCAGAGTATTTCGCCCTGTTTTTGCACTAAAATGCGCTGATTGTATGCTGTATTTTGTGTCGGATAATCGGCACGGTAATGAGAGCCGCGGCTTTCGCAGCGCAAGTTTTCCGCCTTTAGAATGCAGATTGCGAGCGTGAGCTGCGCTTCCAACAGCCGCGCATCTGCCGCTTTTTGCATGTCCGCCGTCGGCTGTCTGACGCATTGTTTTTGCAGTGCGGCAATGCTTTCGGCGGCGCTTTGCAAAGAAGCTGCATCGCGCACTGCCATGGCGCTGTGCGACATTATTTTACGCATTGCTGCGCGTATTTGTGCTGCGTCTGCCAATTCCCACACCGCAAATTCCCGTGTGGTATCCGCTGTGTTTTGCGGCGCTGACGCGCTGTATTCCGCCGCCGCTTTGCCCGCTTTTTGCCCGAACACAAGTCCGTTTGCCGTGGAAAGACCGCCAATGCGGTCGGCACCGTGCATGCCGCCGGTCACTTCACCGCAGGCAAACAAACCGCCGCATGGGGTGGACGTATCCGGCGCAATTTGAACGCCGCCGTTTGCCGCATGTGCAAACAGGGCAATCTGAACGGAATCGGCGGCGGTGAGATGTTTTTGCTGCCACAGCCAGTCGAAATACGTCTTGATAAATTCGGGCATATTGCGCTGCATTTCTTCGCTGTATGTGACTTTTACGCCCTGTTTTTCTGCACCTTTTGCCTGTGTAATCGCAAAATCCACCGCTTTGGAATCAAGCCGTGACGTGAACGGGCCATGTGCGCCGCGCTGTGTGAGCAATGCCGTTTTATCGCTGCTGTTTGCAAGAATATCCGCGTCGTCGGCATCGTGCAAGGTGGCATAGCGAAATGTTTTTTCGTTGAAAATAACATTGGCGCACGGTGCGAGACAGCCGGGCATCATCTGCATAAATTCCATGTTTACAAGCTTGCAGCCGTGCTGCAAGGCAAGAAACTGCCCCATGCCGCCGACATCGTTTGTGGTGAGACGCCGCTCAAACAAGCCGCCATAGCCGCCGGTTGCCAGCACAAGCGCTTTGCAGCCGAGCCATGCAAGCGTGTTTTGCGCCGTTTTAACAAGCACGCCTGTGACACGATTTTCGGTTTCGGTGATGTCGAGCAAGGCGCAGTTTGGCATTTGCAGAATGTGCAGCGCGTCCATGCGTTCTTTGAGTACCGCGCGGGCGCTGTCTGCCAAAATGCCGTTCCACGCGCGGTGTTTATGGTCAAAGCAGGGAATGAAATCTTTTTGATTTTGCGCCTGCGCCTGTTTGAGCTTGACGCCCATGGCTTTTACACGCGCAATCGCCGGTGTGATGCCACCCACAAAGGTACGCACCATCGTTTCATCTGCCATACCGCAGCCGACGCTTAGAATCGTTTGCACCAAATCTTCTTCGTCCGCCGCATTTTCAGGGCCGACTAAGCCAAGCCCCCATGTGCCGGGATAAAAACTGGAGCCGGAAAAAATGGCGGCAGAACTTGCGAGAATGACGGATTTTCCGTTTTCTGCCGCCGTAATTGCCGCCAAAATGCCTGCGATGCCGGCACCTGCCACAAAGACGTCACAGGCGTTTTGTTTTGTCAACTGCATAGGGCGTTTCTCCTATTTTGCGTCGTATAAATGACAGGCAACCGTGTGTCCTTCTTTGCCGTGCTGCACCGTGACGGGGTCCACTGTTTTGCAAATTTCCATGCAGTTCGGGCAGCGGTTGTGAAACGCGCAGCCGGTCGGTTTATGAATCGGACTCGGCACTTCGCCCTCGAGTACCTGACGCTTTTTGGTGAGGTGAATGTCCGGCACCGGAATGGCGGACAGCAGCGCTTTGGTATACGGATGCAGCGGCTCGTCATACAGTGCGCGGGAATCTGCCACCTCGACAATTTTGCCGAGATACATCACGACAATGCGGTCGGACATATACTGCACCACGGACAAATCATGCGCGATGAAAAGATAGGTGAGGTTCATGTCTTTTTGAATGTCTTTCATGAGGTTCAGCACCTGCGCCTGAATGGACACGTCAAGCGCCGACACCGGCTCATCGCAAATCAGCACGTCGGGCATCACTTCAAGCGCACGCGCAATGCACAGGCGCTGACGCTGCCCGCCCGAAAATTCGTGCGGGTAACGCATGAGATAATCCGGCTGAATGTTGACCATTTTCAGCACTTTCTGCATGACGTCCTCGCGTGAAGATTGGTCTTTGACGCCATGCACCAAAAGCGGCTCTTCAAAAGAGGTGTAGATTTTTTTCTGCGGATTGAGTGCCGAATACGGGTCTTGAAACACCATCTGCACACGGCGGCGGAATTTAAACGTTTCGTCTTTGCTGAATTTCGTGATGTCTTTCATTTCGCCGTCATAATTGAACAGCACTTCGCCGCCTGTCGGCTTTTCGAGCAGCATCACGGATTTGCCGAGTGTCGATTTGCCGCAGCCGCTTTCGCCCACAATGCCGAGCGTTTCGCCTTTGTAGACGGTGAGCGAGACATCATCGACAGCCTTGACATGACCTACCACTTTTTTAAATGCGCCTTTGGTGATGGGAAACCATGTTTGCAGGTTTTTAATTTGAAAGATAACTTCTTTTTTGTCGTTATTCATAGCTTAGTCCACCTCCGTAAAGGTATCATATTGCAGGCAGCGCACACGATGTCCCTCTGCAATTTCAAACGTCGGAATGTCTTTTTCTTTACACTGTGCTGTGCAATTCGGGCAGCGTCCCGCAAATTCGCAGCCGCCTTTTAAGTCGGCGGGGTTTGGCGTGATGCCGGGAATGGTTTCGAGCTTTTGTCCGTCGGCAAGTCCGAGTACCGGCACACTGCGCAGCAATGCTTTTGTGTACGGGTGTGCGGGACGGTCAAAAATATCCTCAATGGTGCCAAATTCAACCACGCGTCCCATGTACATGACACAAACGGCGTCTGCCATTTCCGCCACAAGCCCCATATTATGCGTAATCAGAATGATGGATTTGCCCTCGTTGAGCTGTAAGCCTTTGAGCAGTTCCATAATCTGCGCTTGAATGGTGACGTCGAGCGCTGTTGTCGGCTCATCGCAGATAATCAATTCGGGATTGCAAATCATGGCAATCGCGATGACAACACGCTGTTTCATGCCGCCGGAAAACTGGTGCGGATAGCAATCGATGCGGCTTTCGGGGTCGGGAATGCCGAGTTTGCGGAACATGTCAAGCACTTTGACACGCGCTTCTTTTTTGCTGATGCCGGTGTGTTGAATGAGTCCTTCCGCCACTTGGTCGCCCACTTTGTACACGGGATTGAGACTGGACATCGGGTCTTGAAACACCATGGACATATCCGGCCCGCGCAATGCGCGCATTTCGGCGCAGTTGTTGCTTTTGAGCGCTTCGAGGTGATATTCCTCGATTTTTCCGTCATGCAAGCCGTTATACTGAATATTTTCAGCACTGACACGCGCATTTTGACCTGTGAAACGCATGATGGAGTTCATCGTGACGCTTTTGCCGCAGCCGCTTTCGCCCACAACCGCAAGTGCTGTGCCGCGTTTGAGCTGGAACGAAACGTCTTTGACGATTTTCACTTCTTTTTTATCGGAGATGAAGCTGGTGTTCAGCTTTTTCACATCTAAAATGATTTCTCTTGTATCCATACTGCACACCTCCCCTTACTGTTGCTTCGCATCGAGGACGTCACGCAGACCGTCGCCGAGGAAGTTGATTGCCAGCACAAACAATGTGATTGCAAGACCCGGAAAAATCCAAATCCACCACTGATTTGTGACAACGGAAATAGATTTTGCCGCATTGAGAATATTGCCCCATGTGGGCGTGCTGTCGGCAACACCGAGACCGATGAACGAGAGCGCCGCCTCCTGCAAGATGAAAAACGCGACGTTGGTGGTGGTGGAAACGATAATCGGACTCATGACATTCGGCAGAATTTGATTGAACATGATGCGCGAATTGCTCATGCCGAACGCTTCGCAAACCTGCACATACGTTTCGCCCTTGATGCTCATAAACTCGTTGCGCACCATGCGGAATGTGGTCATCCAACCGGTGATGACGAAAATAAACAGCAGGTTGCCGAGACCGCGCTTGTTGAAAATTGCCACAATCATCATGACGAGAACAAGCTGCGGAAACGCCTGAAATACCTCGGAAATACGAATCAGCAGCGTATCCACTTTGCCGCCGAAATAGCCGGAAATGGCGCCCAGCACCGCACCGATAACGGAGCTTGCCACGGCGCAAAACACGCCGATTAAAATGGAGTAGCAGCCGCCGAACAGCACCCGCGCGAACAAATCGCGTCCGATGGTGTCTGTGCCGAACAAATGCTCGGCACTCGGCGCCTTTTTCATGGCGGTGAGCTGCGGGGTGTTGTAATCAACACCGACGGCGGCACCGATGGCGCAGGCGGCAATCATCAATACAACAACAACAAGACCGATGACGGCAAGCTTGTTGTTCATGAATTTGCGGATATTCTTTTTCAGCAAGGAGGATGTTGCGCTTTTGTTTTGGTCTTTAATGCTGGTGGTCTGTGAATGACTCATAATTTGTTCCTCCTCTCATTCGCCAAGCCGAACGCGCGGGTCAAGCAAGGCATTGAATACGTCTACCATGAACGAGCAAACGAGCATGGCTGCGGCGATAATCAGTGTGGTGACGAGTACGATGGGATAGTCGCCCGAAGTGATGGCGTTTGTCATGGTAAGCCCGATGCCCGGATATGAAAACACGCTTTCAATGACAACCGAGCCGCCCACGAGCATGGGAATGCGGAATACCAAAATGACAAGCACGGGTTTCATTGCATTGCGGAAACCATGCTTCAGATATACTTTCCATTCGGGAATGCCTTTGCTGCGCGCGGTTTTGATGTAATCGCTGTTCAAAACGTCAAGCATGGTGTTGCGCGCATACCGCATCAACACCGCCACCATACCGATGGTGAGCGTCAGCACAGGCAAAAACAGGTGGAAAAACGCGTCGGACGCCGCGTTGGTAGCACCCGGACTGACACGGTTTGCCGAGGGAAACCAGCCGAGTTTAATCGAAAATATCTCGATTAACACAATGCCGACTAAAAACTGCGGCACCGCCTGACCGAGAACGGCAAGAATGCGTCCGACATAATCGATGATGCCGTTTTGCCGAATTGCCGAGATGATGCCGATGCCGATGCCGATAACGGCGGAAAACAAAAGTGACCATGCGGCAAGTTCAAACGTATACGGCAAACGCACGGCGATGATGGACGAAATTGCCGAACCATCAAAGGAATAGCCGAGGTCGCCACGCAGACAATTGCCAAGCCAATGAAAATATTGCACGATAACAGGGTCATTCAGACCGAGCGATTCTCGCAGTGCTTCTACGTTGCCGGCGTTTGCCGAGAGCATTTCGGGGCTGACCATGAAGTTGATGGGGTCAACGCCTGTCAACTGCAAACCGAAAAACACAATCATACTGATGAGCAGCAACATCGGAATCATCATGAGAAGCTTTTTTAAAACAAATTTGAGCATATTCTCACTCCATTCTATTAAGGATTGATTGCGAAAAAAAGCAGGAGAGACGCAGGGCAAGGCCTACATCCCTCCTGCACTGTTTTACGGAAAGGGGATTCTCTTGAGAATTTCAGTTGTTATGCAACTTCCCAGTTGGCAAAGTCAAGGTCGCACATATAAAGCGGATTGCAGAACTCTACACCGGCGGGCAGTGTGATGTTTTTGCTGGTGAATACATAGTTGCCGACTGTGAATACAGGCACTTTGTAAACATTTTCCTGCTCAAGCGTTTGCAATTCTTTCAGCACTTCATTGCGTTTGGTTTCGTCTGTTGCTGCATAAAGCTGGTTGATTAAATCGTCGAATGCAGTGTCGCCGCCAAAGATTTTGCTGAAGATGGCGTCGCCGCTCATATATTCGCTGTACCACTCATCAATCGAGAAAGCGGATTTGCCTTTAAAGCCGATGTCATAAGCGCGGGTTGTGAACAAATCGGTTGTGCCATCGTTGGAAAGTGTTGCTTCAACGGTAAGTCCTGCCTGCTCAAGATAGTACACAACGGTGTTGATTAAGTCAATGGAGGTTTGGTCGTTGTTGTAATAGCAGATGCGCAGCGGGCGTTTCATGTCATAACCGGCGGCGGCAATGTCTGCTTTGGCTTTTTCTGCGTCAAATTTATACGCAAAGCCGTTGTATGCGGGATAGCTGTCCGGCACACCGGAGCTTAACACGGTGGCGCTCGGATACAAAGTTGCGAGTGTTGCGCGGTCAATGGCTTCAATCAAAGCTTTGCGCACTTCAACATTCTGCATGGCTTCGTTCTGGTTGCCGTCTACAC
This sequence comes from Ruthenibacterium sp., assembly GCA_036635095.1. Lineage (GTDB taxonomy): Bacteria > Bacillota > Clostridia > Oscillospirales > Ruminococcaceae > Ruthenibacterium. Next base: position 53,508 of record JAVWRA010000001.1, read on the forward strand.
CTTTCATGTTGAAGATGAAATACTTGTAGAACAAAACGTTCACTTCGTTTGCCGTGAAATTGTCCATGCCTTTGAGGGCGTCCACAAGGTCCGTTGCATTGCCGAATACATAATCAGCATTGCCGGACTGTGCGGCGGTGAGATAATCAGAGACAAAAGAAACATTGATTTTTTGGATTTTCGGCGCTGTTCCCTCATAATTTGCGTTGGGTTTCAGCGTGAAGTAGTTGCCGGCGCTCAGCTCGTCCATCACATACATGCCGGAAGTGACCGGATTTTTCCAGTATGCGTCAGATTCGAGTGTGAGGGGGTCGGCGTCTTTAAGGCAATGCTCGGGCAAAATTGCGAACTGTGCCAAAACATCTTTCATGGCGGCATACGGGGCGGAAAGTGTCATGGTAAGCACATTGCCCTCTGCCTTCATGTCGGTGATTTTGCCGAAAGCGGCGGTGTAGATGGAGTTGACAACGGCTGCTTTGAGTGCCGTGTTGATGGAGAAAATGACGTCATTCGGTGTAATGGCTTCGCCATCGCTCCATTTGAGGCCATCTTTCAACGTGATGGTGTAGGTCAGTCCATCTTCGCTGATTTCACATTTGTCTGCCATGTCGGGAGACGCTTCTGTGAGGGTGCTGTTGGCGATAAGCAAGCTGCGGAACATCAGGTTGGTCGCCATGGTGCGGTTCAGCCAAGGCGAGGGAACCTGATCGTCTTTGGAAGAACCATCGGTTGTGGAGAGTACCAATTTCAAGGTGCCGTCTCCCGCAGGGGTGGTTGCGGCAGAAGCTGCCGGCGCTGATGTTGCGGTAGATGCCGGCGCGCTGGACGATGCGCCGCAGCCTGCAAGCATACCAATTGCCATCAGCATAGAAAGAACAAGTGCAATTGTTTTTTTCATGTTTTTACTCCTTTTATTTCTGTTTCAAGCGGTTCAGACCTCATTGTCTGCTGTACTCTTATTGTACTAAAATCGAAAAGATTTTTCAATATCATTACTTAACAAAAATCATTTCGATTTTTTGTTACTTTTTCCATATTTGAAACAAAATCTCAAAACATCGTGTCATTTTATTGTCATTTCTGTCAGTATACTATATAATGATGGCAGCATAAAGTTTTAAACAGATTGTTGGAGGATTGCCGTATGCACGATAGCATTTTGGAAATCATGTTGCAGAAGTATGACGATTTTACGAAATCGGAGAAAAAAATCATCGATTATGTTCTTGCACACAAAAAGAATGCACAGTATATCAATATTTCAGAACTGAGCGCCGCCTGTCATGTGGCGGTGTCTACGGTTTCTGTTTTTTGCAAAAAATTGGGACTTGACGGGTTCAATGATTTTAAACTGGAGCTTGCCAAAGCAACGATGCCGGTGGCGGGCGTGACAACGGTCGGCACGGAAAGCGGCGATATCGACGCAGAGGACACACTGGAACAGGTGCTTGCCAAAACGTGTAATGTCAGCCAAGATGCGCTTTTGCAAACGTATCATCTGCTTGACCGCGACTCTGTGCGCATGGCGGTTGATTTGTTGCAGCACGCCGGACAGGTGGTTTGTCTCGGTCAAGGCAACCACTCCATTGTGGCAACGGCGGCATGGGCGCGTTTTTCAAGCGTGTCATCGCGGTTTAAAACCATACAGGACGTCCATTTGCAAACGGTGGCAGTGTCTACCTTAAAGGAAAGCGATGTCGTTTTGTTTTTTTCCTATTCCGGTGCAACGCGTGAATTTTTGGACATTGCCAAAGTGGTAAAATCGCGCAAGGCGAAATTGATTCTCGTCACACGCTTTTCTCATTCGCCCGGCACCGCATTTGCCGATGCGATTTTGCTGTGCGGTTCCGATGAAAAACCGCTTTTGTTCGGCTCGATTGCCGCGGTGGTTGCCCAGCTTTATATTGTTGACGTATTGTTCAGCGAATATTTACGCCGCGATTACAAGAGCGGCAAAAGAACGCGTGAATTTGTGGCAAAGGCGCTGAACTATCGGTTTGGATAAGATGAAAAAATCCGTTTTGATTTCTCAAAACGGATTTCTTTATTTTAAAACAATTACGGACGCAAACCTGAACCGCCTTGCACGGTGATGCTTTCGCCTGAAATAAACGATGCGTCATCGGACGCGAGGAACACGCAGACACGGCCGATGTCGGTTTCCGCATCGCCAAAACGTTTGAGCGGGATTCTTTTGATGGAGCTTTCGTAGAGTTCGGGGTATTCTTGCCGCCATTGTTCAAGCGCCGGTGTCTTCACAAGCGGGCAAATCACATTGACATTGATGCCAAATTCGCCCCATTCTGCGGCCGCCACGCGGGACAACCCACGAATGCCCTCTTTGGTCGCCGCATAAGACGACTGGCCGAATCTGCCGAACAGACCCGCGCCGGAGGCAAGGTTGATGACCGTGCCGTGCGTTTCTTTCAGATACGGAAACGCCGCGCGCATGTAATAAAAGGTGGCATACAGTCCGGTATGCACTGCCAAGTCCAAATCAGCCGTGGTATAGTCGGCGAGCATTATGCCGGGGTTTGACGTCTGTGCGTTGTTTACTACAACGTCAATGCGGCCGAAACGGTCTACTGTTTTTTTGATGCACGTCTCTACAGCAACTTCGTCTGCGCCATCTGCCACAACGGGAAGCACGTCCACACCCAGTGCCGATAAATTTTTTACGATGTCTTGCAGGTTTTCTGCGTTAAGATCCGTCACGACAATATTCGCGCCCTCTTTGGCAAATGCGGTTGCAATACCGTAGCCGATGCCGCGTCCGGCGCCGGTGACGATGACTGTTTTTCCTTGCATTTTCATCTTATTTTCTCCTAATCCATAATTTTTTCAAGTTCTTCAGACCCGCGTCCGCAAATCGGGCATATAAAATCTGCCGGTATCGTGTCTGCATTCAGCACGTATCCGCAAATTTTGCAGCGGTAACCTTTGGTCGATTCTGCTTGATACACCGATGCTTTTGGCGGCGTTTTGCCGTTTTTGACGGTGTGATAATACGCGTAGCTCATGGGGATTTGCTCGTCCAGAATTTCGGCGGCAATCACTTCGCCCACAAAAAGAAAATGTGTACCCAAATCGACACAGTTCACTACTTTACAACTGTAACGCGCAACTGCCTGTTCGCGCACATATGGCACGTTGTTTTCGTCGGTGTCGGTTTGATAACCTGAAAATTTGTTGATGTCTTTGCTTGATTGGAAACCGAATTTTCCAATCAACTCCATGGTGGCTGATTGTGACAGCACAACAGCGGTGAAAAAGCCGG
>JAVWRA010000002.1:0-55677 GCA_036635095.1 Ruthenibacterium sp.
GTATTTGAAAAAAGTGCGCATGAGCGGCGCAGCATTGCAAGCCTTACAAAGCTGATGACGGCGCTTCTTTTTATTGAAGCCGTGCCGGATTTGGACGGCACCGTCATCAAGGCGGAAACGTCGCTTTATGTGGAACCGATTACCAATTACGATTCCTCCACCGCCGATATCCGTCCGAAAGAAGAAGTCACGGCGCGGTCGGTGCTGTATGGAATGCTGCTGCCGAGCGGCAACGAAGCGGCACAAATTGCGGCGTATCATGTTTCGGGCGGCAATCTTGCCAACTTTTATGCCATGATGAATGCGCGCGCCGCACAGCTTGGCTGCACCGACACTGCCTTTACCAATGCGCACGGTCTCCTCGGTATGGAGGACGGAAATTATTCCTCCGCCGCCGATTTGGCACTCATTGCGCAGGCGTGTTGGCAGAATGAGGTGTTCAGAGAAGTCGCCACCACCACCTCTTACGAAATGCCCGCCACCAATCTTCACAGTGCGCCGTATACGATTCAGTCGAGTGTCAAGTCGCAGGTGTCGGGTACGCCCGTATATCGCTCGTATATCCGCGGCATGAAAACCGGCAGCACGATGTCCGCCGGACGCAATTTTGTGTCCTCCGCCATCAACGACAAAGGCGAAACGTTCATCGGCGTAGTGCTTGGCTGTCCGTATGACCAGTTACAAGACGGCTATGCGATGTCTTTTGTCGATACCAATGCCATTTATGACTGGATTTTCGCCAATTTTTCCGTGCAGCCGACACTGGATATGGCAAGTCCGCTGACGGAAGTACCGGTCAAGCTGTCAAGCGATGTGGACGTATTAAAACTGTATCCCGCGCAGGATTTAAAAACCATTTTGCCGAATACCGGCGGCGGAACCTTGCTGCAACAGGAATTTAATGTGCCTGAAACACTCGTTGCACCGATTAAAAAAGGTGATGTCATCGGCAGTGTAACCGTGAAATTGTCAGGTGAAGTGATTGGCACGGTCGATTTGATTTCCGCACAGGACGTGCAGCGCAATCAGTTGCTGTATGTCTTTTCCAAAGTCGGCGCTTTCTTCAAAAGCACGTATTTTCGAGTGCTTTTGGTGCTGACGGGTATTTATCTTGTCGGTTATTTTGCGCTGTGGCTTGCAATACAACAAGAAAAACGAAAACGCCATGCCGCCATGCGCCGCAAACGCATGGAAGAAATTGAACGGAGGAATCGTCCGTGAAAACAGTTTATCTGATGGTGTCACATTCCGGCACCATGCCGGCAAATGTGGTTCGTTTTTTTACGCACAAAGAATACAGCCATGCGTGTTATGCGCGCGATGAAAATTTATCCGCTTTGTATACTTTCGGCAGAATCAACACGCGGTTTTTCATTCCGGGCGGGTTTATCACGGGCGGCATCGACAGCGATTTTTATCAGCATTATCCACACACAAAAATAGCGGTTTATGCGGTGACGCTCACACAAACGGAGTATGAAACCGTGGAAAAGCGGCTTGCCGATTTTGTGGAACATCCACAGCATTATCATTACGGATTTGTCAATTGTGTGCTTCAGTTTTTCGGGTTGCGTGTGCATCGGCGCTATCATTATACATGCAGCCAGTTGATTGCACAGCTTTTTGAGGGCATTCTTCCGCTGCAAAAAGATTGGAGCCTCGCAAAACCCACAGATTTTTGTAACCTTGCGCTGCCGTGCATCTTTGAGGGGACGGCAGAGGAATATAGTAACATGATAAAACAGAAAGAAGCGGTAGTATGATGACAGGCATCAACGCAGCACGGAATTTAACACTCTTGATGGACTTCTATGAACTGACGATGGCAGGCGGATATTTTGAAGAAGGATACACCGATAAGGTGGGTGTGTTCGACATGTTTTTCCGCCGCATTCCCGACGACGGCGGCTTTGCCATTGCGGCAGGACTGGCGCAGTTCTGTGAAATCATCGACGATTTGCATTTCACCGAGGACGATATTGACTATCTGCGCGAAAAAAATTGTTTTTCTGAGGGATTTCTTGATTATCTGCGCCATTTTAAATTCCACTGCAATGTTTGGTCCGTGCCGGAGGGAACGCCGATTTTTCCGCAGGAGCCGATTGTCATTGTGGAAGGCCCTGCCATTGAAGCGCAGCTCATTGAAACGCTGCTGCTCGTCACGTTCAATCATCAAAGCTTGATTTGCACCAAAACAAACCGCATTGTCCGCGCCGCAAAAGGCCGTCCGATTATGGAATTCGGCAGCCGCCGTGCGCAAGGATATGACGCGGCGGTACTCGGCGCGCGCGCCGCTTATATCGGCGGCGTTGTCGGCACGGCATGTGTCATGGCAGACCGGCTGTATGGCATTCCGGCGCTCGGCACGATGGCGCACAGTTGGGTGCAGATGTATCCCACCGAATATGAGGCATTTGAGCGCTATACAAGGCTGTATCCCGACAATTGCACCTTGCTTGTCGATACCTACAGCGTCCTCAAAAGCGGTGTGCCAAACGCCATTAAAGTGTTTGACAATGTGCTGAAACCCCTCGGCAAACGTCCGAAAGGCATCCGCATTGATTCCGGCGACATCGCCTATCTGTCGAAACGCGCACGTAAAATGCTCGACGATGCCGGCTATCCCGATTGCGGCATTTGTGCGTCCAATTCACTGGACGAATATTTGGTGCGCGACCTCATTTTGCAAGACGCAAAGGTGGATAATTTCGGCATCGGTGAAAACATGATTACCAGCAAAAGCGACCCCGTGTTTGGCGGCGTGTATAAACTTGCGGCGGTCAAAGACGGCGACACCTATGTGCCGAAAATTAAAATCAGCGAAACTGTCGAAAAAATGACGATTCCGCACCTTAAAAACTTGTACCGCATTTATGACGATGCAACGGGAAAAGCGATGGCGGATTACATCACCATGTACAATGAAACCGTGGACGCCACCGGCGGCATCACGCTGTTTGATCCGGTGGAAACATGGAAAGTGCGTAAATTTACAGGCGTTCATGTCAAAAAGCTCAACATTCCGATTTATTTAAACGGCAAGCGTGTGTATGAAAATCCGCCGCTGAAAGAAATCCGCACATTCTGCGCGGCACAGGTGAACACGCTGTGGGACGAAGTGACGCGTTTTGAAAATCCGCATCGATATTATGTCGATTTATCACAAAAATTATGGGACGAGCGGCAGCGCTTGCTCAGGGAACTTGGGAGATAAAATGCCAAAAAGAAACAATAGCAATATGGCGCTGTTAAAACGCTTTTTACCCTATGTAACGCATTATAAGGGGCTTCTTGCGCTGGATTTAGCCTGCGCATCGCTCACGACTGTGTGCGACATGGTGCTGCCCGTGATTATGCGCTACATCACCAATACCGGCATCAATGACCTTGCCGCGCTCACAATGTCCACCATTTTCAAACTTGGCACACTCTATTTTTTGCTGCGCCTTGTCGATGGCGCCGCCAACTATTTTATGGCGGGCAAAGGGCATATCATGGGAACGAGCATCGAGACCGATATGCGCCGCGATGCGTTCGACCACCTGCAAAAATTGTCGGATAATTATTTCGCCAACACGAAAGTCGGGCAGATTATGAGCCGCATCACAAGTGACTTGTTTGACGTCACCGAGTTTGCACATCATTGTCCCGAAGAATTTTTCATCGCGGGACTCAAGGCAGTGATGTCGTTCCTCATTTTAACGGGCATCAATCCGCTGCTCACACTGATTGTGTTTGCCTGTCTGCCCGTGATGGCGTTTTTCTGCACACGGTTCAATTTTCAGTTGCGCGCGGCATTCAAAGCACAGCGCCAACAAATCGGCGAGTTGAATGCGCATATTGAAGATACTTTGCTTGGCGAACGCGTTGTCAAGGCGTTTGCGGGCGAAGATGTCGAGCGCGAAAAATTTGCGGAAGGCAACGAAAGTTTTCTTGCCATCAAAAGCCACGGTTACCGCATTATGGCGGCGTTCAGCACCACAACGCGCCTGTTTGACGGGTTGATGTATCTTGTTGTGATTGTGGCGGGCGGCATTTTTGTCGTCAAAAAGCTGATTTCACCGGGCGACCTCGTGGCATATATTATGTACGTTACAACCTTGCTTGCCACCGTGCGGCGCATTATCGAGTTTTCGGAGCAGTTTCAGCGCGGCATGACGGGCATCGAGCGTTTTTGCGAAATTATGGATGCCGATATCGATATTTTTGACGACAAAGACGCGACGCCGCTTGAAAATCCAGAGGGAAATATTACGTTTGAGGATGTCAGTTTTGCCTATCCGGACGACAAAAACAAGGTACTCAGCCATATCAATCTCACAATTCATGCCGGCGAAAAGCTGGCGCTTGTCGGCCCGTCCGGTGGCGGAAAAACAACGCTGTGCAATTTGATTCCGCGCTTTTATGACGCCACAAGCGGACGCATTTTAATCGATGGACGCGACATCAAAACCGTCACGCTGCAAACGCTGCGCGGCAGCATCGGCATTGTGCAGCAGGACGTTTACTTATTCAGCGGCACGGTGTATGAAAATATTGTCTATGGCAGACCGTCCGCCACGCGTGACGAGGTGATTGCCGCGGCAAAACTTGCCGGCGCACACGAATTTGTGGCGGCGCTGCACAGCGGGTATGATACTTATGTCGGTGAACGCGGCGTCAAATTGTCCGGCGGACAAAAACAGCGCATCAGCATTGCGCGCGTGTTTCTCAAAAATCCGCCGATTGTCATTCTCGACGAAGCCACGAGTGCGCTTGACAACGAAAGCGAATTGCTCGTGAACCAAAGCCTTGCAAAACTGACAGAAGGGCGCACCACGCTCACGATTGCCCATCGCCTGACGACCATTCAAAATGCCGACCGCATTTTGGTTCTCGGCGAGGACGGCATCGAGGAGGAGGGCAGCCATAAAGAGCTGCTTGCACAAAACGGCGTGTATGCCAAACTGTGGAACAGTGCCAAAGTGTTGGACGGCACAACGTTTTGAAATATTTGCGTTGCGAAAAAGGCGAACAATTTGCAAAGAGAGGCAAAATAAATTTTAAAAGAAAGGCGGCTCGTACATGGAAACACCGCTCGTCTCTGTTGTAATTCCCATTTACAATGCGGCAACAGACCTTGCACGCTGCATTGCCAGTGTGCGCAAACAAACGTATGAAAATCTTGAAATACTGCTTGTGAACGATGGAAGTGTCGATACATCGCTGCATATCTGCAAGATGTATGCCCGCGTTGATGCGCGTGTATCGGTGCTTGACAAAGACAACGGCGGCGTATCGTCCACGCGCAATGTCGCCATTGCAGCCGCGTCCGGCAAATATCTGCAATTTGTAGACAGCGACGATTATCTTGCCGAAAACGCAACAGAACTGCTTGTCACACGCGCCGAGGAAACAAATGCCGACCTTGTGATTGCGCATTATTACCGCGTGGCAAACGACACCGTTGTGCCGTACGGCTTTTTAAAGCGCACCGACGTGATGGATCAAACAGAATTTGCACGGGAACTGATGGACGAGCCGGCAAGCTTTTATTACGGTGTGCTGTGGAATAAGCTTTACCGCACCGACATCATTCACGCAAACGGCATTCTTTGTCACGAAGAATTGAGCTGGAGCGAGGACTTTTTGTTCAATCTGGAATATATTCGCTATGCGGCGCGCTTTTGCGCCATTGCAACGCCTATTTATTACTATGTCAAAAACGAAAAAAGCATCACGCATACGCAAATGGATATGCTCAATGTCGTGAAAACAAAAGCAATGCTCTTTCCGTATTACAAAGCGCTCTATACAAAACTCGGTTTGTATGAAAAATACAAGCCGCAGATTTATCAATATTTGATTGCCACCGCGGAACATGCGTAGCAGAAAAGGAGAAAAAATGCGTATTAAAACATTATTGGGACTTGGCGCACTGGTAGGCGCAGCATTTGCGGCGTTTAAACTGGTGGAAAAATTTGATGAGGTGAAAGACGGCGAATGGACTGCCGTGATGGGCGATGTGCCGGTGGAAACGCCGGAGACGGCAGAAATTCTTTATCCGGAGGATTACGCGCCGACACCGAATGCAAATCCGGTAGACGCCGCGCCGATTGCCGCCCAAAATACAGAGAAAATCGACCCGACCAAAATAGCATTGGCGGAGGATTTTCAAGATTGGGACGCCCTCGGCTGCCAAAGCTGATTTCACAACAGAAAAGAGAGATTGTATGACAAAAGTTACTATTTTTTCAGGCTTTTTAGGTGCAGGCAAAACAACGCTGATTAAAAAGCTGATTGCAGATGGTTTTGTCGGCGAAAAACTGGTGCTGATTGAAAACGAATTTGGCGAAATCGGCATTGACGGCGGCTTTCTGAAAGATGCCGGCATTGCCGTGACCGAAATGAACTCCGGCTGCATTTGTTGCAGTCTTGTGGGTGATTTCGGCAAAGCGCTGCAAAAGGTACTCGACACCTATCATCCCGACCGCATTTTGATTGAGCCGTCCGGCGTCGGCAAGCTGTCGGACGTGATTGCCGCGGTGCAGGCACTGCATGCAGACATCACGCTTGCGGGTTTTGTCACCGTGGTAGATGTCCGAAAAGCAAAGACCTATCTTAAAAATTTCGGCGAATTTTACGACAATCAAATCGAAAACGCAAGCGCCATCATTCTTTCGCGCACAGACGATGTCAGCGCCGAAAAATTGGCGGAATGTGTTGCTTTGCTGCGCGCAAAAAACGCGACGGCACCCATTGTCACAACACCGTGGAACGCGCTGACGGGCGCACAAATCATGGAGGCGATGGAGCAAAAAAACAGCCTTGCCGCCGCGCTTACGCAGGCAGAGCATCACGACCATGAACATCATGACGAAAACTGCACTTGCGGTCACGACCATGACCATGCGCATGAACATCATGACGAAAACTGCACTTGCGGTCACGACCACGACCATGCGCATGAACATCATGACCACGACCATCACGCCGATGAAGTGTTTACCAGCGTCGGTATGGAAACCATTCATAAAACGAGTGCCGCCACGCTTAAAAAATGCCTTGCAGCGCTTGATTCCGGCGTTTACGGCACAGTTCTGCGCGCAAAAGGCATCGTGCAGGCAGAGGACGGCACATGGCTGCATTTTGATTATGTACCGAACGAATACGAGGTGCGCACCGGCTGTGCCGATTACACCGGCAGACTTTGCGTAATCGGCACAAAGCTTGACGAAGTGGCGCTGCGCACATTGTTTGCGATATAGGAGAAAATAAATGTCAATTCCTGTTTATGTTTTTACCGGCTTTTTAGACAGCGGTAAAACAAGTTTCATACAAGAAACCTTGGAGGACGCCGGCTTTTGCACCGGAGAAAAAACACTTTTACTGCTGTGCGAGGCGGGCGAAAACGAGTATGCGCCCGCAAAGTTTGCAGGCGGAAACGTCAGCATTTTGCCGATTGAAAACGAGGCGGATTTGACGCAGGAGCGGCTCAAAGCGTATCAAAAAGAACATCGCATCGACCGTGTACTCGTTGAATATAACGGCATGTGGCGCATGATGACACTGTACGACGCGCTGCCGAAAAGCTGGGAAATTTTTCAAATCATTCATCTGGCAGATTCCACCACGTTTGCGTCCTATCTGCAAAACATGCGTCAATTGACCGTGGATAAATTGCAGGATCCCGAAATGGTGATTTTCAATCGCTGCACAAACGACACCGACAAAGCGCTTTTGCATCGCAGTGTGCGCATGGTCAACCGCCGTGCCGCCATGGCGTTTGAGCGCACGGACGGCAGTGTGGACACGGACGATATTGTCGATGAACTGCCGTTCGACAAAACGGCGGACTGCATCACGATTGCCGATGCCGATTTCGGGCTTTGGTATCTGGATGCCATGGACAATCTCAAAGATTATATCGGCAAAACCGTGGCGTTCAAAGGCTTTGTGTGCCAAACGCCGCGTGTGCCGAAAGGTTGTTTTGTGCCGGGACGCTTTGGCATGACATGTTGCGTTGAGGACATCGCTTTCATCGGTTTTATTTGTGAAGCAAAAAATGCCGCCGCGCTGCCGCATAAAACATGGGTGGATGTTGTGGCGACCGTCTCTGCAAAAGAGCATCCGATTTATGAGGGAAAAGGCCCGTGGCTGAAAGCCGTCAGCATCACGCCGTCTGCGCCGCCGACGGAAGAACTTGTTTATTTTGTCAGATAACGTAAAAACTTCACGGAAATTTCGCAAATAAGCGGTATACTGAAAGATAAGAGAATTTGCGTGTAAAAGCGCATGGAGGTTTGCATGACTTTTTTTCGCACAATTTATTGGTTTATTTTCTTTTTCGGTGCGCTGCTTTATCTGCTTCCGCAGATGAAAAAGGCGCAGCGTTTTCAGGCGAATGGCGAGGACGCCGCCGCGCGCGCGATTGTTGAAAAATGTGTGCCATGGTGGGCAAACAGGCTGCTGCACATCGCGGGCGTCACGGTGAGTGTCACGGGCCGCGAAAATATTCCCGCGGATACCGCCGTGGTGTTTACGCCGAATCATCAGGGCGATTATGATGTGCCGCTGATGCTCACGCAGCTCGATGCGCCACATGCGCTGATTGCGAAAATCGAAACCGAAAAAATTCCGCTCGTTTGCACTTGGATGAAGCTGCTCGGCTGTGTGTTTTTGGACCGTGAAAACCCGCGACAGGCGGTCACGGCACTTGCCGAAGCCGGAAAAGCAGTTGCGGCGGGGAAAAGCATGATTGTTTTTCCCGAGGGAACGCGCAGCAAAGGCGGGCCGATGGGCGAATTTAAAAGCGGCGGCTTCAAAATGGCATGTAAGGCAAAAGCACCGATTGTGCCGGTGGTGATTGACGGCAGCTATAAAATTATGGAAGCAAACGGCAATTGGATGCGTCCGGCGCATGTCAATATCACTATTTTGCCGCCCATCGCGACAGCAGCGCTGACGCGTGAGGAGCAAAAGGCGCTTCCGCAAAAAGTTGCACAGATGATTGCAGAATATTTATAATCAGAAAGAGGGCTACGCTTTGGCAAGCGCACGATATACGCTCAATATTCCACCGGAAGCACCGGAAGAAAAACATGAAATGACAAAAAAAGAACGGCGCGAAAACTGGTGGTTTTATCATAAGTGGACGGTGCTTATTTCCCTTGCGACAGTGGCAATTGTGGCGTGGCTGAGTTATGATATTATCACCAATGTGCAGCCGGATTATCAAATCAGCTTTTTGGACGAACGGATGCTGCCCGCAGGCGTAACGGAAACGCTGGAGACAAATTTGGCGCAGTTTTTCGACGACCGAAACGGCGACGGTAAAATAGCGGTGTCGGTTGTGGAATATACGCTGCCTTTTACAGAGGAAGGCGACAACGACCCCAATATGCGCATGGCGAATATGACGCGCTTGATGGCGGACGCGCAAAGCGGAGAAACGATGATTTTTCTCACAAAAACACCGCAGGCGTTTCAAAAAGAGTATGGTATTTTGGCAGACAATGACGGAAAAACACCGCCGGAGGGAACAGCACCCACGGAGAATTTTGGCATTTTGTGGAAAGATTGTCCGGTGCTGACACAGCTTCCGCTCGGCGACATCACGGGTTATGACGGCACAAATCTCGGTACGATGCAAGATTTTTTGAGCGATTATAAATTGCTGCGCCGCGCTTTTGAGGGAACAGCTCTTGCGGCAAAAGAAAAAGAGCTGCCACGCTATGAAAGCGCAATGCGTATATTTGACGCCATGACGGCGCAGTGAGGAGGCAGAGATGAATTCGACATTCGTTCTTTGGGCGATTGTGTTGATACTGATTGCAGTGCTTGCGGTGCTTGCAGTTTTGGTATTTGCCGCCGCGCGCGCCAGCCGTTCAAAACCGCGCAAGGGCGACCCGTCTGTCGATGCCGCGCAAACACCCACGCAGAAAACAGACAATCCCTATCGCAAATTTTATAAAAAATAAATTCTTGCATTGTGCGCCTTTTTTTGTTATGCTGAAAGTAGCATGGGAGGTGCAGAAAAATGCAGCAATTTATCCCGTTTGAAAAGCGTTCCAAAAAAGAAAAACGCAGAATATCCGCCGAAAAACGCGGCACATGGAACGGCATTTGTCCCGTTACACGCAGAGTGGAAAGCAAAAAAATCTATCACAGAAAACGAAATCCGTTTGCAAAAGGTGAAGCACCTGATGCAAACGGATTTTATTTTTATCGCAATTTAACTTGTCAAATGTACGCGAATTGCCTGTTCCACCGCCAACACTTCTGCATGAAAAGCCCGCGCGGAAACACGCAGTGCGCCGTGTCCTAAAATAATCATCTGCTCTATGCCGTCTGACGTTGCCACACGCACATAGCGATTTTGCCCCAGTGTCTGCGTCGCTTTTTCAATATACATATCGGCGGTTTCGGCTTCTTTTGTATACACAACGCTGATATTGTGTATTTTTTCAACCGCGCCCACATTGCCCTTGAGCTTGTAGGCATCAAACACCAAAATCAATTCACACGGATGATACCCCTGATAATTACACAGGCGCTGAATGAGGTTTTGCCGCGCAGCATCGAGGTTTTCCTGCGCAAGCACCGCAAGCTCGTCCCATGCGAAAATGATATTGTAACCGTCCACCAAAAGATATTCCCGCCCCGCAAACTGCGGCGCAGGCGTGCTGATTTGCGGCGGCTCTTTTTGCGGCGGACGAAAAACATTTTTCACATCGCGATGCACAGGTCCGTACGTGCGCTCGTAAATCGCAAGCAGCTCCCGATCTTCTTCCAAAGAACCGCGCGGCGCGCTGCGTGTAGAGACGGAAGTTTGCGGTGTCGCGTCTGCTGTTTTCGGCAAAACGCTTTCAAGCTGCATATAACGCGGAACATCGTTCCATTTTACGGTAAAACCTGCGCCGTGTTCGCAAAAAACAGAATCCGCCGTATTTTCAACATCGCTCTCGCAGTCGTACGCAAGCGCCGCCACAACTTCATCGGTATTGTGGCACGGCGCATAGCCGCAAAGTGTGCAGACGAGCCGCCCTTTGCCGCGTGTGTAGCTGTGCAGCTCCATTTGATAATCGCGCACTGCCGCCACCGAAACGCGCCCCGCGAGAACAGACACATTGCCCTGTGCTTCCGGCGGCAAAAAATCTCCGTCCATACGTTTGAAATCAGACATCGCGCGCCCGATATTTTCGGTGGGAACCTCCAGTCGAAAAGTATACCACGGCTCAAGCAAAATGATGTTTGCCTGTCGCAAGCCTTGGCGCAATGCGCGATAGGTTGCCTGCCTGAAATCGCCGCCCTCGGTGTGCTTTTGATGTGCTTTTCCGCTTGCAAGTGTGATGCACATGTCCGTGATGGGTGAACCTGTCAATGTGCCGATATGTGTTTTTTCGGCAAGATGCGTCAGAATCAATTTCTGCCAGTTTTTATCCAGTACATCTTCGCTGCACGTTGTGGCAAAATGCAGTCCGCTGCCGCGAGCGCCGGGCGTCAGCAAAAGATGCACCTCCGCATAGTGGCGCAGCGGTTCAAAATGTCCGACGCCCTCCACCGTGTCCGCGATGGTTTCCTTATAAACAAGATTTCCCTGCCCAAACGCGACCGTCAACCCAAAGCGTGTGTGCAAAATTTCCTTCAAAATTTCAAGCTGCACCTCGCCCATAAGCTGCACTTCGATTTCCTGCAAACGCTCGTTCCACGCAACGTGAAGCTGCGGGTCCTCCTCCTGCAAAACGCGCAGCGCGTCAAGCACAACAGACACATTTGCACCGGACGAAAGCGCCACATGATAGGTGAGAACCGGCTCCAAAACAGGGGCGTCCAAAGCGCGCTGTGTGCCAAAGCTTTCGCCGCAAAACGTTTGCGACAAACCGGTGACGGCGCAGATGCTTCCGGCAAAAACTTCTTCTTCCACCGTGAATTTTGCGCCGGAATACAGACGAATTTGATTGATTTTTTCCGTCCATCCGTCCCCCGTCAGCGTGGATTTTACGCGCAAAAAGCCACCGGTAATTTTGAGATGTGTCAACCGATTGCCCTGTGCATCGTGCGAAATTTTAAACACGGCAGCGCCAAAATCTTGCGGATAACACGGCATTTGCGTGAAGCGTGTCAGCCCCGCAAGCAAATCGTTTACACCTGTCAGCTTCAGCGCACAGCCAAAATAGCAGGGAAAAATGCGCCGCCGCGCAACGGCTGCCGCAAGGGCGTCGTCGGACAAAACATTGCTTGTAAAAAAAGTTTCAAGCAGTGCTTCGTCGCAGGCTGCCGCCGCTTCATAAAACGGCGGCGTATCTGCCGTGTCAAACGCCACACATCCGCCGGAAAGCTTGTGCAGCGCGGCGAGAAGTGCAGTGCGGTCACTGCCCGGCAAATCCATTTTATTGACAAACAAAAAAGTGGGAATTTGATGCTGTGCCAACAAATTCCACAAGGTTTCGGTGTGACTTTGTATGCCGTCCGTGCCGCTGATTACAAGAACGGCATAGTCCAGTACCTGTAAAGTACGCTCCATTTCGGTTGAAAAATCGACATGTCCGGGCGTGTCAAGCAAGGTTATTTCTATGTCATTTTGACGCAAAATCGCTTGTTTTGAAAAAATAGTGATGCCGCGCGCGCGTTCAAGCGCAAACGAATCCAAAAAAGCGTCGCCGTGGTCTACGCGTCCGAGTTTTGCGAGCGCACCGGCGCAGTAAAGCAGCGCCTCCGACAGCGTGGTTTTGCCGGAATCCACATGTGCCAGAATGCCGACAACGAGTTTTTTCATTCTCCCGCCTCAATTTTTTCCGCCAGTTCGTTCAAATAAACCCAGCGCTCTGTTTTGGCATCGAGTTCCGCTTCCAGTGCGCTTTTTTCTGCCATCACGGTTTGCAGCCGCAGATAATCGCTTGCGGCGGCGGAAATATCTGCCGTACAAGCGGCAATTTTATGCTCCAGTGCGGCAATACTGTCATCGATGGTTTCAAATTCTTGCTGTTCTCTATACGAAAATTTCAGCTTGCGTGTGCGTGGCGCGGCGTCCTGTTTTGGCGTGGCAGAAAGTAATTTCGGCTTGCTGACCGGCACTGCCGCCTGTCTTTTTGCATCATAATCGGCATAATTGCCCGTGGAAACGATGACGCTGCCGTCGGCGGTCACTTCAAAAATAGAGGTGGCAATTTTGTCGAGAAAATAGCGGTCATGCGAAACCGCAAGAACTGCGCCGGGAAACGAAATCAGATAATCCTCTAAAATGGTCAGTGTTTCGATGTCAAGGTCGTTTGTCGGCTCATCAAGCAGCAAAACATTGGGCGCCTCCATGAGAATGCTCAGCAAATACAGCCGCCGCCGTTCACCACCGGAAAGACGACCTATCGTTGTATATTGCAAGTCAGACGCAAACAAAAAGCGTTCAAGCATCTGTGATGCCGAAAAAGTACCCTCGTTTGTTTTGATTTCGTTTGCAATGCCGCTGATAAAATCATACACGCGTTCGGTGGCGTCAAGCGCGCGGCACTCCTGCATAAAATAACCGATTTTCACGGTGGAACCGGCGTCCACAGCGCCCGTGTCCGGTAAAAGCTGACCGGCAACAAGGTTCAACAGAGTCGATTTTCCCATGCCGTTTTTGCCGATAACGCCGATACGGTCCGCGCGTGCAATCAAATACGAAAAATCGCGAATGATGACACGACTGTCAAAAGACTTCGTTACATCGATAAGTTCAATAATTTTCCGCCCCAAACGACTGGAGAGCGTCGCCATTTGTACCGCTTCGTCGGCTTGCGGCGCGGCGGCGTTTTGCAGCGTTTCGTACCGTGCAATGCGCTCGCGGCTTTTGGTGCCGCGCCCCCGCGCACCGCGCATAATCCACTCGGATTCCTTGCGCAAAAGCGACTGCCGTTTGCGTTCGCCGGCATTTGCAATGTCGCTGCGCTCCGCTTTTAATTCCAAATATTTGGAATAATTTGCCTCATATAAATATAAATTGCCGCGCGACAATTCGGCAATGCGATTGACAACGCGCTCCAAAAAATAACGGTCATGCGTCACCATAATCAGTCCGCCGGTCAGTTTGGCAAGATATTGCTCCAACCAGCAGACCATTTCGCTGTCGAGATGGTTTGTCGGCTCGTCCAAAATCAAAATATCCGCCGGACGCATCAGCGCCGCAGCGAGTGCCACGCGCTTGCGTTGCCCGCCGGACAACGTGCCGATTTTGGCGTCAAAATCCGTAATGCCAAGCCGATTCAGCATGGCTTTACCCTCGTACTCTTTGGCTTCACTTGTCGGTGCGGCGCTTTCAAAAACTTGCGCCAGTACGGTAAAATCATCGTGCATCACAGGGTTTTGCGGCAGATAAACCGTCTTGAGCGCATTGCTCACGGTCACGCTGCCGCTGTCCGGTGTTTCGATTCCCGCCAAAATTTTCAGCAGGGTGCTTTTCCCCGTTCCGTTTACGCCCAGAATGCCAATGCGGTCTTTTTCGGTCAGATATAACGAAACATCTTGCAAAAGCTGCTTCATTCCGTAATTTTTAGAGAGATGTTCCGCAGATAAAAGCATGTTTTTCTCCTTTGAATTATTGGTAGCCATATAATCATTATACCATGAATCAAAATGATTTGTGGTATAATTGCGCGTCGCGTAGCGTGCGCATAAAGATAATGTATAATAATCGCTTTTGCGATTTTATACCATGAATCATCGCGTCGCGTGTGCATAGAAATAAAGCAGAACGCCTACATATTCTCAATCATTGCAATACCGCGCTGCAAAAAACGAATCACGGAAAAATCTGCCGGTGCATGGGTGGTGCAATCAGTCCACAATTGATTGTAGAATCGCTCGAAAGAAGCGATGGTGCCGGCATCATAGAACAGATAACAACCCATTTCATCGCACGTGGCATCTTCCTTGACGGCGAACATCGTGCTGCCGTTGAGATAGAGCGAACAGTCGATATTGCTGTGTGAAAGCATCGCGTTTCGGTCCTCTAAAAGGCACATGGCAAAGCCTTTGTGCGCGTTCAGTGCGTCAATAAGGCTTTGCAGATAGGTGATTCTGTCCGGCGCCGCAACCGTGATGCGCTGCCCAAAGATGCCGGCTTTTCCATATAAAATATAATCCATCAGCGCCGATTTATAAATTATCATGCGAATGGTGCCGTGCAATTGCGGGTTGCTCAGCATCCGCCAAAAAATGCGAATATCATCGGGTACATCCTGCATGGCGGGATAGCGGCTCATGACGTCCGCCGGCAAAAACGGCTGCATCGTTTCCATCAAGCAGCTAAATTGGTCGCGCATGACAAAATTGGAAAAATAATGTTTTTGACTCAGCGCGGCAAGACTGCACTGCTCAAATACAAGTGTGCCGGCATCGAGAAACCCTTGATACCGCGCGAATACATCGTTGACAATCTCCGGCGCCTTGGTGACACAGCGATACACGCGGTCCAGCATGGTGTCGTAAAATTCAATCGAACACACGCAGTTTTGAATCACCATCACGCGCACACTGCTGCTGCATTTGCCGACATACAGCCGATAGCGCACACGGATGGAATGATGGATATGCAGCAAAATAATTTTGCAGTATTCGGCGGCGCTGCCAATATCGCTGCACTCCAGCAATTGTGAAAAATTCAGCGTTTTATTTGCATAGATGGAATACGTTTTTTTTGACAGCTCATCGATGGATTCTTTGATTAAATAGCGGGAGGGAGAATGTGTGGTAATAAAATAAATATCGTCCTCAGGCGCATTTTTGCAATATTGGCGAATCGTGTCCTCCACCAAAATATTGGCGGCGTCACGGTCTAAAAGCAGCATACTGTTGGGCAGTTCGCTGAGAACGCCGACGGGTTGCCCGACATCGAGCGCACGGCGCAGTATGGCGGAAAGATGCTCTTGCAACAAGCTGCGCAAATCGGAAATTTCCCACGGCTGCACCTGCAAGGCAAGCGCGTCGGCATAGTTGCTGAGCGTGTCGGCGGACGCATGTGCCAGAAAAAAACTACATAATTTCGGCACCAGTTCCGCGCGGTTTTTGGCGGCAGGCAGCCGCGCACCGCTCAGCCATTTGCTGAGATAGGTGGTGTCGTATTTCAGAGATTGTGCCAAGGCGGCACATTTTTCTCCGGAGATGTCGAACAGCAATTTCAAAATTTCTCCAAAGCTTTTTTCGTTCACGATGCCCTCCTTTTTCAGTGCTTGTTAAAAACATGACAAAGTGACAAAGGTTTGTCATGATGCGTCAACATCAATAGGTTGATAATATTTTGTCAAAGCGGTATGATTAAAATATAGCGTTGACATGATTCTGTGAATTTATCCTCATTTTAGCATAAAATAGGCGTGTTTGCAATGAACGCGGCAAGGGCAAAGCAGAAACAGGCATGTCAAAAACGGCGCAAAATAGAATGGCGAAAGGAAGGAATTTTAAAAATGGCAAAGAAAAAAATTCATCGCGCGTGGTTGATTATGATAGCATGTTGCTTCTTACAGGCGGGAGGCATTGGCGCATTGTCAAGCTGCGCAGGCATCTTTTTTCAGCCGGTGTGTCAAGACCTCGGCTTCAGCATGGGACAATTTTCAATCTATCTTTCGATACAAGGCTTGTTTCTTGCGTTCACCCTACCCGTGGTCGGCAAAGTGCTGCCGAAATTCAACATTCGCATTTTAATCAGCGTGGCGGTTGCGCTGTGTTCCGGTACCTTTATGTTGATGTCCACGTTTACGGCGGTGTGGCAATGGTATATTGCAGGTGCCGTGGTTGGCATTTGCGGCGCGTTTATCTTTGTATTGCCGGCGCCGATTATGATTGGCAACTGGTTTAAGAAAAAAACCGGCATTGTTATGGGCATCACCATGTCGTTTTCCGGCATCGGCGGCGCGATTATCAGCCCGATTGTGGCAAACTTTGTGGCAAACAGCGGTTGGCGTCCGGCATACATTTTAGTGGGAGCCATCGCGATGGTATTGGTGTTGCCGTTCAGCATTTTTGTGATGGATTTCAAACCTGCCGACCGCGGATTGCAGGCATACGGCAGTGAAGAAGCGGCGGTGGACGCAAACGGAAAAGCGGCTGCACCGACAGCGGCAATCGGCGTGTCCTCGAAAGACGCCGTGCGTTCGATGGCGTTTGTATGCGTATTTCTTGTGGCGGGTTTCATTTCGCTTTGCACAACGTTCCAACAGCATCTGCCGGGTTTTGCGGCGTCTGTCGGCATGACGGCGGCGGCAATCGGCACAATGACTTCTTGTGTGATGATTGGCAATATCGTGGGCAAATTGGTGCTTGGTTTCCTCAATGACAAGCTCGGTCAGAAACATGCCATGAGCATTGCCGCAGTGATTGTGGCGCTGTCGTTTGTTTTGTTGATTGTGTCAAACGGCAATCCGCTGATTGCCTTTGCGGGCGCATTCTGCTTTGGTTTTGTCATGGCGATGTCGGCAGTGCTTGTGCCGATTGTGGTGCGCACGGTGTTCGGCTCGCGTGATTACAGTGCAATTTTCTCGTACATTTCTATGGGTACGTCGCTGATCGGTTCGGCGGGCGTATCGCTGATTGGCTTTATGTATGATGGCTTCGGCAGCTATGTGCCAAGCTTCTTTGTCGGCATTGCGGCATGTGTACTCGTGGTAGTGGCACTGCTCGCAGGGCTGAAAGCAGGTAAAAAACTGGTACAGCACTAAATGAATCATTAAAACTATTTCGAAAAATAGTTTTAATTGTGCATGTGGCTTTGCCACGCACATTTTTATAAAGATTTCATAAATAAGGCGTAGTCTTATTATATTTGAATGGAGGATTTTAGAATGTTTAGTTTTGAAAACAAAGTAGCAATCGTAACAGGTGCCGCAGGTGGCGGCGGCGGCGGAACAGGCCGCAGAATTGCAGAGCTTCTCGCAGAAAACGGTGCAAAAGTAGTCATGACGGATATCAGTCCGAAAGGCGAAGAAGCGGCGGAAGCCGTGAGAGCAAACGGCGGCGAGGCAATTTTTGTGCAGGCAGACCTCGGCAGCGAGGAAACGCTGAAAGCGCTTGTCGAAAAAGCAATTGCCACATACGGCAAACTCGACATTGTGGTAAACTGTGCGTTTTTCCAAGTGCCGGAAGGTTATTTGCTCGATACACCGGTAGAAATTTGGGACAAACATTTCCACATCAATATGCGCGGCAACTTCCTCATGGCAAAATACACCTTGCCGCATCTGATTGCAAACGGCGGCGGCAGCATTGTCAACATCAGCTCTACCGCGTCCATTCGCGGCGAGGACGGCGCGGCGGCATACGGTGCATGCAAAGCAGGCCTTAACTCGCTGACACGTTCGATTGCCGCACAATATGCGGACAAAAAAATCCGCTGCAACGCAGTTCTTCCGGGCGTTATTTTGAGCGACAGCGTAGTGGAACGCGCACAAAAACTGCCGGCAATGCGTGACAGTTTTGAAATTCTGAAGCGCCACACATTGGTGAATCGTTTCGGTCAGGCAGATGATATCGCCAATATGGTGCTGTATCTTGCAAGCGACGAAGCCTCCTATGTCACAGGGCAGCAATTTGTTTGCGACGGCGGATATTCGTCACATTCCGCACAGTGGGCAGACGTACACGATTACAAAAAAGACCACGAATGGGGCATCATCTAAAAAACAGAAAACGCCACCGCAGCCGTCTCAAATGACCGCCGCGGTGGCGCTTTTTTGTGCGATTTAGCGTTACAGCGCCAAAAATCCGGTTTGATTTAGAATTGAAATCCAGAAAAAGATGGTGATGATTGCACTGACAGAACCGATAACGACAATCTGTCCGGCAAGTTCATCGTCTGCACCCATTTGTTGCGCCATGGTAAAACTGCTCACGGCGGTGGGACTGGCAAACAGTGAAAACAGTGCGCAGAGCGCTTCGCCGCGAAAACCCAGCACAATCGCCAACGTGAGAAAAACAAACGGAACAACGACCAGTCTTCCGCCCACGGCGCAAAGCAGCGCTTTCCAATTGTGCTTTAGGCGTGAAAACGCAAACGAGCCGCCGAGGACAATCAGCGAAAGCGGCGTTGCAATTTTTGCGATGTCACGCACGGTTTTTTCTAAAACAAGCGGCAAACGCAAACCGGTAAAAATGCAAAAAAAGGCTGCTGCTGCGGCGATAATCAGCGGATTTGTGAGAATGCCTTTCAAAATGCTGCGCCAGTTTGTGCGCGTCCCCTTGAAAAACTCAAGCGCCACAACACAGAGAATATTAAACAGCGGCACGACAAAAGCGATGAGAATTGCCGTGATGCCGGTTTGCCGTTCGCCAAACAGCGAGTTGACAAGCGGCAGACCGAACAGCACAAAATTGCTGCGCAAAATTGCCTGCACCATCACGCCGCGCCGCCTGTTTTCCGGCACAAATTTCGGCACAAAAAACAGCAACAGAGCAAACAAGGCAAGAATGCACACCATCGCGTACAAAACAAGTTTCGGACGAAAAGCAGACGAAAAATCGCTTTCATATACATTGAGAAACAAAAGCAGCGGCAAAAATATCTGAAAGCATAATTTGTTGAGCTGCTGCAAAAAGGTATCGTTAAACAGTCCGATATGCCGCAAAAAGCAGCCGAGCGACATCATCAAAAACAGCGGACAGACAACAGAAAATGCAAGTATAAAACTATTCATAATGGCACAGCTCAATCAAATTTTCATCAGGGTCACGCAAATAAAGCGAGCGCATTTTGCCATGTACGCCCACGCGCGGCACATCATCAAGCTCAAGGGCAAGCCCTTTTTCGCGCAAAATCGCACGGCAGATGGCAAGGTCTTGTGACACTTCAAAACAAAGGTCGGCGCTGCCGGGTTGTACGTGCCGCGCTTTTGGTTCAAGCTCATGCCCTTTGACATGAATATTGATTTTAAAATCGCCGGCAAACAGCGCAAGCCGCCCGTCTGTCTGCTGTGCGCGAAAGCCGAGCTTTTCATAAAAGGCAATGCAGGCATCTGCGTTTGCGGTGGTGAGTACAAGATGGTCTATTTTCGAAATCATAAAACTGCCTTTCCTGTTTGTGAATTTTAAAGGTGTTATTTTATTTTACTCTGTTTTGTCTGAAAATGCAAAAGATTTAAACGAAAAAACGGCTGCACCGCAACCAAAGTTGCAGTGCAGCCGCTGCTGCGATAAAATGCTGTTTGTGTTACAGTAAGATGTACTTGAGAACAAACAGAACTGCGAGAATGTACATGACGACGCTGATGGTTTTTCTTCTCTCTTTGCCGCTCACCATGTTGATGATGACATAGGAGATAACGCCCATTGCGATGCCTTCGGAAATGCTATACATAAACGGCATTGCGATCATGCAGATAAAGGCAGGGATTGCTTCGCAAGCATTGCTGAAGTCTACTTTCAGGATAGCGCTTACCATCAGGAAGCCGACGACAATCAGTGCCGGTGCTGTGGCGAAAGCAGGAATCGCAAGGAAGATAGGCGACAGGAACAAGGAAAGACCGAACAAACCGGCAGAAACAAGAGCGGTCAAACCGCTGCGGCCGCCTTCGGAAACACCGGCAGCGCTTTCCACGAATGTGGTAACGGTAGAGGTGCCGCAAAGTGCGCCAACAGATGTGCCAACGGCGTCAGCAAGCAAAGCGCCTTTGATTTGGGGCAGTTTGCCGTCTTTGTCGAGCATGTCGGCTTTGGAAGCAACACCAATCAGTGTGCCAAGCGTATCGAACATATCCACAAAGAGGAATGCAAAGATAACAACGAGGAAGTCAAGCGAGAAAACATTCGAGAAATCAACCTGCATAAATGTGGGCATCATGCTCGGGATGGCGATGCCGTTCGAGAAGTTCGGCAGCAAGCTGAAGAAGCCGATTTCAGGATTCGGAACATAAAGACCTGTGAACTGGCAGATAATGCCAAGTACCCATGTGCCTAAAATACCCCAAAGGATATTGCCCTTGACTTTTTTCACAATCAAAATGGCAGTGATGAGAACGCCGACGATGGCGAGCAAAACGGTGATGCCTTCTGTGAAGAAGCCGCCGGATGCCATGTTCTGTTTGAACGAGAACATGGAAACGAGTGTTGCGTCATTGTTGGTAACAAGATGTGCGTTCTGCAAGCCGATGAAAGCGATAAACAGACCGATACCGGCTGAAACCGCATGTTTTAACGGCATTGGAATGGCGTTGAAAATGGCTTCGCGTACATGTGTCAGTGAGAGAGCGATAAAGATTAAACCCTCTGCAAAAACTGCCGCCAACGCCATCTGCCATGTGTAACCCATTTGCAGAACAACGGTGAATGCAAAATATGCGTTCAAGCCCATGCCCGGTGCCAATACAAACGGATAGTTTGCAAAAAGTGCCATTAAGATAGTGGCAATCATGGAGGCGAGTGCAGTGGCTGTAAATACGGCGCCTTTGTCCATGCCTGCTGCGCTGAGGATATCAGGGTTGACCGCCAAAATATACGCCATTGTCATAAAAGTGGTAACGCCTGCGATAATCTCGGTTTTGACGTCGGTGCCTTTTTCAGTTAAATGGAAAACTTTATCCAATTTACTGATTTGAACGGGAGTTTCGGTTTTGTTACTCATGCTGGACCCTTCCTTTCTTGTGCTAGACCACCTTTGCACTGCATGGGGCAGAATGTCTGCGATGCAATCTCCGGCAGCCTAAGATGAGCAGTCACCGTGAAAATATGTATTCGGTGACCGATAGCCGTTGAGCGTCGGCGCTGTCAGCCGCACAGTTTGTGCCGCATTGCGCCTTACCATATTGAGTGCCGATGCAAAAAACTGACACACCTCCGTTTCTCAAAATGACCATCGGGCAGCTTTCTGTTATAAAAAGGATAAAAAGAAAGCCACCAAAAAACGCAACTATAAATTCTCAAAGCTGTCTTTGAGAACTTATAGACAACTATTTTCGGTAGTTGGTAGAAACGCCCAACCAATTATGGGCTTATATAAGTTCATCACATAAACATTGTTTATAGTTTGTTCATAAGTCTAGTATATCCCACAAATATTTTTTGTCAACAGAATTTTTTTCGGAAACGACACAAAATGATACACTTTGACGAAAAGTGACAAAAATAGTTTTAAAAACCCGTCATAAGTGCTAAAGAGCCTTTTTTTACGTTGAGGCATCAATATAGCTGTACAGCGTATATTTTGAGATACCGAAAAAGCGCGAAACCTTATCACCGCTTTTGGTGATTAAGAATGCGCCGGCATTGTTCAAAAACTGAATCGCTTTAATTTTGTCGGCTTTTGTCATGAGAGCCACCGGTTTGCCGACAAGCGTTACCGCCTGTTCGATCAGTTCGTCAAGCAGTTCGCCGACGCTTTGGAAAATGCGTTCCGGCTCGGTGGAAACAGGGGCGGGCGCCATCGCAATAAAATGATTGATGCTGTCGCCGGCAAGCTGCAATCCGGTGATGTCGTAATTGATGGACAGCACACAAATGGGGTGTCCGTCCTCGTCTTTGATGAAAAGCGTACTGGATTTCAAAATCTTTCCGTCTTTTGTTTTGGTTAAATAGCCGAGTCTGTCTTTCAAATCGGCGTTTTTCTGCATGGCTTCAAGAACCACATGCGAGGGTCCGTCACCCACTTTTCTGTTGGTGACATGTCCGTTTTCAATTGCAACAATCGAATTTTCAAGAGAGCCGTTTGTCAAAGCATGGACCACAACCTCACAGTCCGTTCCAAATTGTTGTGCAATGCCTTTTGCGATTTGCTTTAAAAAGTTCAAAGAATCAACGCGTGTCATAATGTCAGTTCCTCCTATCTGTATCATTTATAAACCCATCATATCACATTTTTTGTGAAAAACCAACAAAAAATTAGGCAAAAAATTTTTAGTGAGAAAATAAGTCACACTCTTGACGCGCAAAGACTTGGCGGTTATAATGAAAGTACAAACCAAAGAACGTCTCTACATAAAATAATAGAATAAGATAACTGGTGGCTGTAACGAAGTGCTTTTGCGCACGGGTCTTTGTGGGTTTCTCAAAGGACAAGGTTGCCATTTTGTCATTGTGAAAAACGAGAAAGCCCCTGCCAGTCGCGAGGGGCTTTCTTTTTTTATGAAACGGAGGAAATAAAATGTATTTGCTGGGCAACGGAACACTCATAACACGCGGGGCAAAAAACGAAATGATGCAAGACGGCTGTGTGGCGGTGGACGGCACAAAAATTGCCGCTGTCGGCACAACGGCAGCGCTCAAAAAGCAGTATCCCGATGCAAAATTCATGGATGCAAAACACGGTCTCATCATGCCGGGTCTCATCAACGCACACAACCATATTTACAGCGCCTTTGCGCGCGGACTTTCCATCAAGAATTACAATCCGCACAGTTTTATGGATATTCTCGATGGGCAATGGTGGAAAATCGACCGCAACCTCACCTTGCGTGACACGCGCATGAGCGCGGTTGCAACCTATCTTGACTGCATTAAAAACGGCGTCACCACGGTGTTTGACCATCATGCAAGTTACGGCGGCATTGAAGGCAGCCTGTTTGCCATTGCAGATGCCGCAAAGCAGTACGGTGTGCGCACCTGCCTTTGCTATGAAGTGTCTGACCGCGACGGCACCGAAAAAATGAAAGCCGCCGTCAAGGAAAATGCGGATTTCATCGGTTACTGCGCAAAACAGACCGATGATATGCAAAAAGCCATGATGGGCATGCACGCAAGTTTTACATTGTCGGACGACACGCTTGCGCTCTGCCGTGAAAACACACCGAAAGGCATTGGTTTTCACATTCACGTTGCCGAGGGCATGACCGACGTGTACGATTCGCTCGCGAAATACAATAAACGCGTAATTTACCGCTTGTTTGATCAGGACATTCTCGGCGACAAAACCATTTGCGGGCATTGTATTCACATCAACGAAAACGAAATGGACGTTGTGAAAGAAACGGGTACCGCCGTGGTACACAATCCGGAATCCAATATGGGCAACGCCGTGGGCTGTCCGCCCACCTTAAAGATGATGCACAAAGGCATTTTAGTCGGACTCGGCACAGACGGCTACACCAATGATATGTATGAATCGCAAAAAGTGGCAAATGTTTTGCACAAACACAATTTGTGCGACCCGACCGTGGCATGGGGCGAGGTACAGGAGATGCTGTTTGGCGGCAATGCTGCCATCGGCGCGCGCTATTTTGACTCAAAACTCGGCGTTCTCGAAGTCGGCGCCGCCGCCGATATCATTGTGGCGGACTATGACCCCTTGACACCGCTCACCGCAGACAATATCGGCGGACACACGCTGTTTGGCCTATCGGGACGCAGCATTGTCACCACCATCATCAACGGCGCAGTGCGCATGGAAAACCGCGAAGTCGTCGGCATCGACACCGAAAAAGTGATGGCGGAATGCCGTGAACAGGCGCAGGATCTCTGGACGCGCATCAACCAATAAAAAGGAGAAGTGAACATGAGTGATAGAATGACACCGATTCCATTTGCTGATTTGATGGAATGGATTTTGACCGAAAAGCGCAAACACGGCACTGTATTCGGCATGCACAAACAATATGCCGCCACACAAAAAGCCACGCTTTCTCTGTTTGGCGAAACTATGGAAACCCCGTTTGGCCCCGCCGCAGGCCCGCACACACAGCTTGCGCAGAATATCATTGCGTCTTATTTGGGTGGCAGCCGGTTTTTCGAACTCAAAACCGTGCAGACTTTGGACGGCGAGGATTTGCCGGTTGCAAAACCGTGTATTCTTGCGACAGACGAGGGATATAATGTAGAGTGGTCAACAGAACTGTACGTGCCGCAGGCATTTGCGGAATACGCCAAGGCATGGTTTGCCTTGAAATTGCTCAGCAAAGAATTTGAACTCGGCGACGCAAACGGCTTTGTGTTCAATATGAGTGTCGGATACGACCTCAAAGGCATCAAAACCGAAAAAATCGATACCTATATCGAAAACATGAAAAACGCCGCAAACACCGCAGTGTGGGCGCAGTGCAACGCATGGGCGATGGAAAACCTGCATCAATTCAGCCATGTTACGGCGGAAGATGTCAAAAACATCAGTCCGCGCATTTGCAATTCCATCACGCTGTCCACATTGCACGGCTGTCCGCCGGACGAAATCGAGCGCATTGCAACGTACTTATTGACCGAAAAACACCTCAATACTTTCATAAAATGCAACCCGACGATGCTCGGCTATGAGTACGCCCGCAAGACGCTCGATGCACTCGGCTACGATTATATTGTGTTTGACGAACACCATTTCAAAGAAGATTTGCAGTTCGAAGATGCCGTGCCGATGTTGCAGCGGCTGTTGAAACTGGCGGCGGACAAAGACCTTTCGTTCGGCGTCAAGCTCACCAACACTTTCCCCGTGGACATTGCGGCAAGCGAACTGCCGGGCAATGAAATGTACATGTCCGGACGCAGTTTGTTCCCGCTGTCGCTGTCACTTGCGGCAAAACTTTCCAAAGCATTTGACGGCAAACTGCGCATGTCGTATTCCGGCGGCGCAGACGAATACAATATCTGCGATTTGTACGAAGCCGGCATTTGGCCCGTCACACTCGCCACCACGCTGCTCAAGCCGGGCGGCTATCAGCGCCTTGTGCAGATTGCCGAAAAATTGGCGCAAAGCGGTGCGCATGAATATCATGGCATCGACCAAAACCGTGTAGAAGCGCTGCTTGCCAAAGCAAAAACCGACAAGCATTACAAAAAACCCGTGAAGCCGCTGCCAAACCGCAAAAGCGACAAACAGGTGCCGCTGCTCGATTGTTTTGCCGCGCCGTGCCGTTCCGGCTGCCCGATTGAACAGGATATTCCCGCCTATTTACAGCGTGTTGACGCCGGAAATTATGAAGAAGCACTGCAAATTATTTTAGAGCGCAATCCGCTGCCGTTCATGACGGGTACCATCTGCGCACATCCCTGCATGAGCCATTGTACACGCAATTTTTATGAGGACAGCGTCAACATTCGCGGCGCAAAACTGACGGCGGCACAAAACGCATGGAAAACCGTTTTTCCGTCTCTCAAACCGAAAGCGTCCAACGGCAAAAGAATCGCCGTTGTCGGCGGCGGCCCTGCCGGAATGGCGGCGGCATTCTTCCTTGCCCGCGAGGGAACACAGGTTGATTTGTTTGAAAAACGTGACGCGCTCGGCGGCATTGTGAAGCATGTCATTCCCGATTTTCGTATTTCTGCCGAGGCAATCGCCAAAGACGCATCGCTGCTTGACGCCATGGGCGTAAAAGTGCATCTCAACACCACGGTGGAAGCAGAGGATGAGCTGAGTGGCTACAATGCCGTTGTGCTTGCAACAGGTGCATGGGCGCACGGCGTGCTGCATCTTGACGCGGGCAAACCCGTGAATGTACTCGACTTTTTAGCCGATTGCAAACAGAAAAACTTTGATTTGTCCATCGGAACAGACGTCATTGTCGTTGGCGGCGGCAACACCGCCATGGACGCGGCACGGGCGGCAAAACGCGTTAAAGGTGTTAAAAATGTCTCGATTGTCTATCGCCGCAACAAACGGTATATGCCGGCAGACGAAGAAGAATTACAGCTTGCCATCGATGATAAAGTGGAATTTCTCGAACTGCTCAGTCCGATTTCGCATCAAAACGGCATTCTTGTTTGCGAAAAAATGAAACTGGGCGAGCCGGACGCAAGCGGACGCCGCAGTCCGGTTGGCACAGGCGAAAAGGTGGAAGTGAAAGCCGATACCGTCATCGCCGCCGTCGGCGAAAAAGTGGAGACGGATTTGCTCAAGGCGTTTGGGGCGTCACTTGACGCGCGCGGACGTGCCATCGTAAAAGAAGATTTGCGGCTTGGCAAACACAATGTGTATCTCATCGGTGACGGCAACCACGGACCGGCCACAATTGTGCAGGCAATTGCCGATGCCGCAAAAGTGGTTAAAACATTGTTGGCGACACCGTTTGATAAATACGCAGAGTTTAATATTAGCCAAAATAAACAAAAAGTTTATGATAAAAAAGGCATTTTGCTGACGGAGGACAAAGAATATACCGTCGGACAAAAATGTTTGGGTTGCGCGACAATTTGCGAAAACTGTGTCGATGTCTGCCCGAACCGTGCGAATGTTTCCATTGAAGTTGCGGGTGCAGCCATGCCGCAGATTATTCACATGGACGGCATGTGCAACGAATGCGGCAACTGCGCGGCATTCTGCCCGTATGAGAGCGCGCCGTATCGCGATAAATTCACGCTGTTTTGGACGGAAAAAGACTTTGAAAACAGTGAAAATCAAGGTTTTGTGCGCCTTAATGCGGCGAAAAATCAGTATCGTGTGCGCCTTGCCGGTGCTGTGCGCGACTACGATTTCACAAACGGCGACGACGGATTATTCCATGGCTTGTATGAGCTGATTTGTGCAGTTGCACAAAATTATGCCTATCTTTTCAGCAAAACAGAATAAAAAATTGCCCCTGTGAAAATTTCACAGGGGCAAACTGGCGTTTCGATTCAGAAAGGAGTTCTTTATGGGAACAGTCATTAAAAACGGAACACTTGTGACGGCACAGGGCGAAAAAAAGGCGGATATGCTGCTCGAAAACGGTAAAATCACACAGATAGACGCGCAAATTGCACAGGCGAACCATACGGTTTATGACGCGGCGGGATGCTTTGTATTTCCGGGCATGATTGACGCGCACACGCATCTTGATATGAGTACCGCCACGGCAACCACCGCCGATAATTTCGACACCGGCACGGCGGCGGCACTTTGCGGCGGCACCACAACCATCATCGATTTTGCCACGCAGGAAAAAACGGAAACGCTGCACACGGCGCTGCAAAATTGGCATCAAAAAGCGGACGGAAACAGCCATTGCGACTATGCGTTTCACATGGCAATCACCGATTGGAACGAGAATGTCTGCCGCGAAATCGGCGAGCTGAAAGCGCTCGGCGTCACAAGCTTCAAATTGTATCTTGCGTATGACGCGCTGCGCGTGACAGACGCACAGCTCTATGAAGTGCTTGTGGCGGTGGGCAAGGCGCACGGCATTGTCGGTGTGCATTGCGAAAATGGCGATTTGGTAGACGAACTCACGGCAAAACTCAAACGTGAGGGTGAATTTGGCGTGTCGGCACATCCGAAAAGCCGTCCGGATTATGTGGAGGCAGAAGCGATTGCGCGGTACTGCTATGTGGCAAAAGCGGCAAATGTGCCGGTGCATATTGTGCATGTCAGCACAAAATTGGGTTTGGAAGAAGCGCTCAAAGCGCGGGCGCGCGGTCAAAAAGTGTATATCGAAAGCTGTCCGCAATATCTGACACTCGACGATTCAAAAT
The DNA here is from genome assembly GCA_036635095.1 of Ruthenibacterium sp. Taxonomy (GTDB): domain Bacteria; phylum Bacillota; class Clostridia; order Oscillospirales; family Ruminococcaceae; genus Ruthenibacterium. The sequence goes on from JAVWRA010000002.1 coordinate 28,303, forward strand.
ATCTGCTGTCGGGTTTTGAGGGTGCAAAATATGTCTGTTCACCACCGTTGCGCGGCGAAAAAGACGTGGCGGCGCTGTGGCAGGCTGTCGAAAACGGCGCGGTAAATTCGATTTCCACAGACCATTGTTCGTTCCGTTTCGACACGCAAAAAAGCATGGGCAAAAACGATTTCAGCCAGATACCGAACGGAATGCCGGGCATTGAACATCGGCTTGCGGTTTTATACACGGACGGCGTGGCGGCGCAGCGCATCACACGCAGCCGTTTGGTGGCACTGTTGAGCGAAAACGCGGCGCGGCTGTTCGGTCTGTATCCGCAAAAAGGCACACTCGCCATCGGGTCAGACGCGGATATCGTGGTGTGGAATCCGGCGGCAGAGTGGACGATTACGGCAGAAAAAATGCTGCAAAACGTCGATTATACGCCCTATGAGGGCAAAAAAATAAAGGGAATCGCCAAAGCGGTTTTTCTGCACGGCACACTCGCGGCAGAAAACGGCGCGGTCACAACACGCAATTTGGGGCAATATGTGTCGCGCGGCGAAAGCGAATATTTTTAACAAGAAAACGGGCGGCAATTTGCCGCCCGTTTTGTTTTTTTATGTTTTGCTTTCGCGATGCGGCAAGGGTAGAACCCTTGCCCTACTCCACATTTTGTTTTGTGCTTTCGCGACACGCGCCATACGGCGCGAAAACGAATGGCTACGCCGTGTTACTCTTTCGCGATGCGGCAAGGGTAGAACCCTTGCCCTACTCCAAATTTTGTTTTGTGTCAATATCAATGAGTTCCCGTGCGCTGACGGCATTTACAAGCGTCAGCAAATCGGGATGTGCCGCAATCACCTTGCCGCCGCTGCACTGTGGCGGCAAAGTGCGCAGTTCTTCAAATGTGGAGCGCGGAAACAGCACCGGATTGCCGCGTTTTCCCTGCCAACTTGCCGCCACAATGCGGGTTTTGTCCTTTAAAAATGCGGCAGTCACGGCGGCAACGGTGTCACGCGAGAGCCACGGCTGGTCGCAAACCGAAAACAAACAACCCTCAATATTGGGCGCAAGTGCCTCCATACCAAGGCGAATGGTTGTCGCAATATCGTCGTTTTCGTCGCTGTTTTCGACAATGGAAAGCCCGTGCATACTGGCGGCGAGCGCAACGGCGGCATAGGGCGTCACCACAAGGGTCTGCTTAAAAAACTCTGCCGGATGATGGCTGAACACAAGCTCACACAAGGGTGTGCCGTCAATCGGATAGAGCAGTTTGTTGGCGCCAAAGCGTTTTGCATGACCGGACGCCATGATAATGCAGGCAAGACTATGATCAATTCCCACAATAATTTCCTCGCTATTTCGTTTTATTCGGCTTGTACGGCGTGTTTTGCAGCGGCAGAGTTGTGCGGAAAACACCGTCGTAATTGTAGTAGGCAAGCTGTGCTGCGGGGGCGGTGGGAATCGAGCAGATTTCGCCGATGCCTTTTGCGCCGGCGGCAAGTTCCGAATGCGGTTTTTCCACAAGAATCGGCGTAACATCCGGTGCCTGATTGGCGCGGAATAAACCGAGTGTGGCAAATTTTGCGGTCGGTTTGCCGTTCACAAGCGGAAAATCCTCCGTGAGCGCATAGCCGAGTCCCATCAATGCGCCGCCCTCGATTTGTCCTTCGACACTGAGCGGATTGATGGCGCGTCCGACATCGTGTGCCGCCAAAATTCGGCATACTTTGCCGTCCTCGCCAAGGTCCACTACGTGCGTGGCATAGCCATAGGCAATATGACTGACCGGATGCTCTTTGTCGCTGCCGAGCTTGTCGGTCACGCCGGTGTATTCGCCGAGAAACTCTGTGCCATCAAGCGATTCCAGTGTGTTTTTTTCAAGTGCTTTGGCAAGTTCTGCCGCCGCTCTGCGTGTCGCTTCGCCCGTAAACAGGGTTTGGCGGCTGGCGGTGGTGTTGCCGGCATTCGGCGCAAGAGCGGTGTCCGGCGATTGATAATGCACTTTTTCCGGCGGCAAATGCGTGGTTTCGCAGATGATTTGCGTGATGACGGTTCCCATGCCCTGTCCGATACAGGCGGCACTGGAATAGGCGTACACGCCGTCTTTTTGCACCACAAGGCGGCAGCGCCCCGTGTCGGGAATGCCAACGCCGAGACCGCTGTTTTTCATGGCACAGGCAATGCCGGCTTTCGGGTGTGCGTCGCAGTATTCTTTCACGGCATCCAAAGTTTCGACAAGCGCTGTGGATTCGTCCGCAATTTGTCCGTTCGGCAGCGTTTCGCCGGGACGAATGGCGTTGCGATGGCGCATTTCCCACGGTGTGATGCCCACTTTTTCAGCGAGCAGATTGAGGTTGCATTCCGTGGCAAAACAGCTTTGCGTCACGCCGAAACCGCGAAATGCGCCGCAGGGCGGATTGTTGGTATAGTACGCCTTGCCGTCAATTTCAATGTCTTGATAATTGTAGGGGCCGGCGGCGTGGGTGCAGGCGCGCTGCAACACAGGCCCGCCGAGTGACGCGTATGCGCCGGTGTCGGCAAGCAAAGTGGCTTTCATGGCGGTCAAATGTCCGTTTTCATCACAGGCAGTCGTAAATTCCATGTCAAAACCGTGGCGTTTCGGGTGAATGAGAATGCTCTCCGCGCGTGTGAAGGCAACTTTGACCGGCTTTTTGCACACGACGGCAAGCACTGCGGCGTGATGCTGCACACTCATATCCTCTTTGCCGCCAAATCCGCCGCCTACCATCATGGCGATGACACGCACTTTTTCTTCCGGCAGACCGGTTGCCATGGCACATTCTTTTTTGGTTTGATAAATGCCTTGGTCGCCGGAATAAACCGTGATGCCGCCCGCATCATCCGGCACGGCAACAGCCGCTTCCGGCTCTAAAAATGCGTGGTCGGTCGGCGGCGTGACATAATGGGTCGTGACGACATATTTGGAGTTTTTGATTTTCTCATCGGCATGTCCGCGCACCAAATGCTCATGCGCAAGCAGGTTTCCGTCCGCATGCACAAGCGGCGCATCCGGCGCCATCGCGGCGGCAACGCTCAAAACAGGCGTCAATTCTTCATATTCCACGGTGACAAGTTTTTTTGCGGCTTCGAGAATTTCCGGCGTTTCTGCGGCAATCAGTACAATGCCGTCACCGAGAAAATGCGTTTCCTGTCCGACACCAATCAGCACATCATAGTCGTGTTTGAGGTGACCGACAATTTTCGCACCCGGCAATTCTGCGGCAGTCAGCACACAGGCAACGCCCGGCAATGCTTTTGCAGCCTCGGTATGAATGGCTTTGACGCGCGCGCGCGGATAGGCACTGCGCACGGCGCTGCCGTACAGCATCGTGGGCATTTTGATGTCGTCGGCATACTTTGCGGAGCCGAGCGCCTTGCTTTCGGCATCGACACGATAAAAGTTTTCGCCCACTTTTCCGGTGAACTCCACGGTCGGCACCGCCGCGTTTTCACGCAGAATCTGTGCCGCCAACAAAATGGCATCGATGATTTTTTTGTAGCCGGTGCAGCGACAGATATTGTTGCGGATGGCGAATTTTGCTTCCTCCCGTGTGGGATTTGGGTTTGCGTCAATCAGTCCTTTGGCGCTGATGAGCATACCGGGTGTGCAAAAACCGCACTGCACCGCGCCGCAACTTACGAATGCGTATGCGTATACATTCTTTTCTCGCGCAGAAAAACCCTCCACGGTCACAATGCTTTTGCCCTCGGCACGTTCTGTTGTCAGCACACAGCTTTTGGTCGCCTTGCCGTCCACCAGAATCATGCAGGTGCCGCAAGCGCCCTCGGAGCAACCGTTTTTCACCGAAGTCAGACGCAGAGTTTCTCTTAAATAGGTTAAAATGCGCTCGTTTTTATCTGTTTGCTGCGCGGTTCCGTTGACTGTAAAATGGAACATCATGCTTTACCTCCGTTCTTTATAAATGATAAATAGTATTACTTTTAGTCATTTTACCATTCTAATTGTTTTTTTTCAAGAGATAAACTGTAAAAAAAGCAAAAACAAGAAAATTATTTAGCTAACATGAAAAATTTTAAGAAAAACCGTTGACAAAGAATAACAATATGATAAACTGTAGTTACAGGACTAAAGCAGCACATGAGGAGAGACCATCAAAGGAGGACAAATAGAAAATGGAAAAAATCAAATGGGCGACCAACAAGATGCCGAAAAGCGCAGACGCACAGCTCGGCGTGATGTCACTCGAGAATGTCAAAAAGGCGCGCAAATTTCACATGAGCTTTCCGCAGTACAGTGAAACACCGCTGCGTGAACTCAAAAATATGGCGACGCATCTCAAAATTGCCGATGTTTTTGTGAAAGACGAAAGCTACCGCTTCGGGCTGAACGCATTTAAGGTACTCGGCGGCAGTTTTGCCATGGGACGCTATATTGCAGAGCAGCTCGGCCGCGATGTCGGCGACATCGATTATGCGTATCTCACAAGCGACAAGCTGAAAGAGGAGTTTGGGCAGGCGACGTTCTTCACGGCAACCGATGGCAACCATGGCCGCGGTGTGGCGTGGGCGGCAAACAAACTCGGGCAAAAATCGGTGGTGTTGATGCCGAAAGGCAGCACAAAACCGCGGTTTGACAACATCGCCCGTGAGGGTGCCAAAGTGAGCATTGAGGAAGTCAACTACGACGAATGTGTACGGCGCGCCAATGCACTCGCTGAAAAAACAGAGCATGGCGTAATGGTGCAGGATACCGCATGGGACGGCTACGAAAAAATTCCGGCATGGATTATGCAGGGTTACGGCACAATGGCGGCAGAAGCCGCAGAGCAGCTTGCGGCGGCGGGCGTCAAACGTCCGACCCACATTTTTGTACAGGCGGGCGTCGGCTCGCTTGCCGGTGCGGTGCAAGGCTATTTTGCCAATCTTTTCCCCGATTGCACCCCCACCACCGTCATTATGGAAGCACAAATTGCCGATTGTCTCTATCAAGGTGCAAAAGCGTGTGATGGCGATTTGCGCATTGTGGACGGCGATTTGCAAACCATGATGGCAGGGCTTGCCTGTGGCGAACCGAACACCATTTCATGGGATATTTTGAAAAATCATTCCAGCGTATTTGTCTCCTGCCCCGATTGGGTGGCGGCAAAAGGCATGCGGATGCTCGGCGCACCGTGCAAAGGCGACGCACAGGTCATCAGCGGAGAATCCGGCGCAGTCGGCATGGGTTTGCTGGCAACTTTGATGGAGAGCGACGCATACAAAGCGCTGCGTGAGGACATCGGACTTGATGAAAACAGCACCGTGTTGATGTTCTCCACAGAGGGCGACACCGACCCCGAAAACTACAAACGTGTCGTTTGGAACGGCACACATCCGTCCGAAATCGAATAAACATTTACATATACAACATTAAATGGAGGAATTTATCATGGATTTTGAAAAAATCAAACAAAGTGCAAAAGCATACGAAGCAGATATGACAAAGTTTCTGCGTGACCTCGTTCGTTTCCCCGGCGAAAGCTGCGGCGAAAAAGAAGTGGTGCATCGCATTGAAACCGAAATGAAAAACCTTGGTTTCGACAAAGTGCAAATTGACCCGATGGGCAATATTCTCGGTTATATGGGAACCGGCAAAACGCTTATCGGCTATGACGCACATATCGACACCGTCGGCATCGGCAACGTAGACAACTGGGAATTTGACCCGTATGAAGGCTTTGAAAGCGAAACCGAAATCGGCGGTCGCGGCACATCTGACCAACTCGGCGGCATTGTTTCCGCTGTTTACGGCGCAAAAATCATGAAAGATTTGGGTCTCTTGAGCGACAAATACACCGTGCTTGTCACCGGCACCGTGCAGGAAGAAGACTGCGACGGCTTGTGCTGGCAGTACATCGTCAACGAGGACAAAGTGAAACCCGATTTCGTTGTCATCACAGAGCCGACTGACGGCAATATCTATCGCGGACAGCGCGGTCGCATGGAAATTCGCGTGGACGTCAAAGGCGTATCCTGCCATGGTTCCGCACCGGAACGCGGCGACAATGCCATCTACAAAATGGCGGACATTCTGCAAGAAGTGCGTGAGCTGAACAACCATTTGCATGACGATCCGTTCCTCGGCAAAGGCACCGTCACCACCTCGCAGATTTTCTACACTTCACCTTCCCGCTGTGCCGTTGCCGATTCCTGCGCCATTTCGCTTGACCGCCGTCTCACCGATGGCGAAACTTACCAAATGGCACTCGAAGAAGTGCGCAATCTGCCGTCTTGCAAAAAATATGACGCACAGGTAACCATGTACAAATATGACCGCCCGTCATGGACAGAACTTGTCTATCCGACAGACGCGTATTTCCCGACATGGGTCATTCCGGCAGACCATCCCGCCACCAAAGCCATGGTGGAATCTTACGAAGGCATGTTTGGCACACCCATTGTAGACAAATGGACGTTCTCCACAAACGGCGTGTCCATCATGGGACGTTTCGGCATTCCGTGCATCGGCTTCGGCCCGGGCAAAGAAGCACAGGCACATGCACCGAACGAAAGAACATGGAAAGAAGATTTGGTTCGCTGCGCCGCCGTGTATGCCGCATTGCCGACACTTTATTGCAAATAAATCACATATTTTAAGGAGAGTAAAAACATGGACAAAACATTACAAACTTACATTGATAAACTCAACAAACTCAACTTCAAGGAAATGTACAACAACGACTTTTTCCTGACATGGGAAAAAACAAGCGACGAGCTGGAAGCCGTTTTCACGGTTGCCGACGCCCTGCGTTATATGCGTGTCAACAACATTTCCACCAAAATTTTCGAGAGCGGTCTCGGCATCAGCCTGTTCCGCGACAACTCCACCCGCACCCGTTTTTCCTTTGCTTCCGCCTGCAATCTGCTGGGTCTTGAAGTACAGGATTTGGACGAGGGCAAAAGCCAGGTGGCACACGGCGAAACCGTGCGTGAAACTGCCAACATGATTTCTTTCATGGCAGACGTCATCGGCATTCGCGATGATATGTACATCGGCAAGGGCAATGCCTATATGCACGAGGTATCACAGAGTGTGCGCGAGGGACACAAAGACGGTATTTTGGAGCAAACCCCGACGCTTGTGAACCTGCAATGCGACATCGACCATCCGACACAGGCGATGGCAGATGCGCTGCACCTCATCAATCATTTCGGCGGTATCGAGAACATGAAAGGCAAAAAAATCGCGATGTCATGGGCATACAGCCCGTCTTACGGCAAACCGCTGTCAGTGCCGCAGGGCATCATCGGTTTGATGACACGCTTTGGCTGCGAAGTGGTTTTGGCACATCCGGAAGGCTATGAAGTGATGCCCGAAGTCGAGGAAGTAGCGCGTAAAAACGCGGCGGCTTCCGGCGGTTCTTTCACAAAAACAAACAATATGGCAGAGGCGTTCAAAGATGCCGATGTGGTATATCCGAAGAGCTGGGCGCCGTTTGCCGCCATGGAAAAACGCACTGAGCTGTATGGCGAGGGCGACACCGACGGCATCAACAAGCTTGAAAAAGAGTTGCTTGCACAAAATGCACAGCACAAAGACTGGGAATGCACCGAAGAATTGATGGCAACCACAAAAGAGGGCAAGGCGCTGTATCTGCACTGCCTGCCGGCTGACATCAGCGGCGTTTCCTGTGAAGAGGGCGAAGTTGCGGGCAGCGTGTTTGACCGCTATCGCACCCCGCTTTACAAAGAAGCAAGCTACAAACCGTATATCATTGCGGCAATGATTTTTCTTGCAAAAGAAAAAGACCCCGCCGAAATGCTCAAAGCACTCGAAGCCCGCGGCATTGACCGCTGGCTGAAATAAGGTGCGTGACGATGGGTAAAAGAATTGTTATTGCCCTTGGCGGCAACGCACTCGGCAAAAACTTGGTGGAGCAGATGGTGGCGGTCAAAGATACCGCCAAAGCCATTGCAGACCTCATTGAAGAAGGACACGAAGTTGTCATTTCGCACGGCAACGGCCCGCAGGTTGGCATGATTCAGCTTGCCATGGGCGAGCTTGTGCGCGCACAGCCGCAGTATCCGATTATCCCGCTGTCGGTATGCGTGGCGATGAGCCAAAGTTATATCGGCTATGATATGCAGAATGCGCTGCGCGAAGAATTGCTTTCCCGCGGGATTCAAAAACCGGTTGCAACGGTGTTGACGCAAGTGGTTGTCGATAAAAACGACCCTGCGTTTGCACATCCCACAAAGCCGATTGGCGCGTTTATGAGCAAAGAAGAAGCAGACGCGCTTGTGGCAAAAAAAGGCTATACCATGGTGGAGGATTCCGGCCGCGGTTATCGCCGCGTTGTCGCATCGCCCGCCCCTGTAGACATCATCGAAGTGGAAACCGTGCGCACCTTGCTCGAAGCGGGGCAGGTTGCGATTGCCTGCGGCGGCGGCGGCATTCCCGTTGTCCGTGAGGGCAATCATCTTGCCGGTGCAAGCGCCGTTATTGACAAAGATTTTGCCAGTGCGCGCCTTGCCGATATGCTCGATGCCGATTATCTGATTATTCTCACCGCCGTTGAAAAAGTGGCAATCCGTTTTGGCAAACCCGATCAAGAATGGCTGTCGGATTTGACGGTGGATGAAGCAAAACAGTATTGTGCCGAGGGGCAGTTTGCGCCCGGTTCGATGCTGCCGAAAGTAGAAGCGGCAATTCAGTTTGCGTCCTCAAAGCCCGGTCGTCAGGCGTTGATTACGCTGCTTGAAAAAGCCAAAGACGGCATCGCCGGCAAAACCGGCACCGTCATTCACTAAAATTTTTTCTCACCTCCCTATCTCCTCAAAAACACCCCCTGCACTCAATTTGGAGTGCAGAGGGTGTTTTGCGTTTAAAAATTCAAATCAGCCGCGCCTGTCAAAAACAATCGTATAACCGCCGTTTTCATCGCGCGCAAGCTGTTCAAATTCAGCGTGTTCAAGCGTATGAATATCCGTGCTATACACAAAGCGAACGCAAGTGCCGCAAGACGAACTCAGCGCCCGCGGCACAGGTCCGAGCGTGTTTTCCACTTTTTGGCGCAAGAGCATTCGGTGAAAAACAATGGCATCATAATGCGTGAAAAAAGTTGCGACATACTGCATAAAAACCTCCATGCGCTCTATTTTTCAATTTGCAAACGGTAACAGCCGCCGTCTTGCGTGAGCGTCACACGATAGCCGGCATGTTCGGCATAGCGCAATACATTTTCTTTTGCGGTGCGGTCATCCACCAACATCACACCGCCCTCCGGCTGTTCTTTGAGCGCTTTTTGCACCAGAATGACCGGCTGCGGACAGGAAAGCCCGCTTGCATCAATCATAAATGTGTTCATATTGCTTTTTCCTCCTCTGCTTGCTTTGATTTTTTCAAGTTGGCAAACGCAATGCCAACGAGCAATACCAGTAAAACAACAACGGCAATTTTGCCGCCGACCGTTGCGCCGCCCGACAAGGTGCCGTCTGCCGCCGCCACGGTTGCACTGCTTGCGAGTTTAAAATTGTGTGCAAATGCCGCGCCAAGCACACCGCCAATGACGGTGATGGCGCTGTCGGTGTTGCCCTCGCCCGCAAGAATCAACTGCCGCAGCGGACAGCCGCCGAGCAAAACACTGCCAAGACCGACGCCGACCATGCTTAAAAAGTTCCACAGCGCGTCAATATGCGCGACCGGCTGATTCAAAAAGCCGGGATGAAAGCGTCCCGTCAGCAGATTGCCGACGAGCGCCACCGCCAAAATGGCACAGAAGCCGAGCAGGAGGTTGAAATCGCGAAAAAGCATCGCATCCCGCACACCGCCTACCATGCAAAGGCGCGTTTTTTGTGCCGCCATGCCCACGATAAGTCCCGCGCCGAGCGCAATCCAAATGGGTGCATGGCTTGCACCGGGACCCTTTTCGCTGAATTTCAGCAAAAACGGTGCCGCGACAAGCAGCACAAGCAAGCCGCCTTGCAGCAGCGGAAACAATACGCCCTCACTGTGTGCAAGTGTGCAGGTGCGTTTGAGCGTAAAGCCGCGGTTTAAAAACAGTGTGCCAACCCAGATGCCGCCCGCAAAGCCAAGCAGACCCACAATGGCGTTCCAGTCGCCGCCCGCAATGCGCAAAACCATGCGCAGCGGACAGCCGAGAAAAACAAGCGCGCAAACCATCACCGCAAACCCGAGAATAAAGCGTGTGAACGGACTGCTGCCGCCCTTTGCGCGAAATTCTCCGCGCAAAACAGAAAGTAAAAACGCGCCGAGAACCAGTCCTAAAATTTCCGGCCTTAAGTATTGCACCACTGCCGCGCCGTGTAAACCGAGCGCGCCCGCAATATCACGCTCAAAACATGCGATACAAAAACCCATATTGGCAGGATTTCCCATCACCACCAACACCACCGCAATGGCGCCTGTCAGTGCGCCCGCCAGCAAAATATTCCGTTTTTCTTTCATGATTGCCTCCTGTGTTTAAGATAAATCCATTATAGCGCAATTTGCGGCAAAAGGGAAGATATAAGTAGGACTTTATGACAAAAAGTATTATTTTGCTATTCTTTTTGCTGAAAAAGTGGTATAATGCACAATAAAGAACGATTTATATGCCAAGAAGGAGGAATTGACCGCAGATGGAACGCATCAATCTCGACCAAGCGGCAACCAGTTTTCCGAAACCGGCGTGTGTGGCGGCTGCCATGACGCATTTTATCAATGAAATGGGCAGCAATGTCAATCGCGGCAGTTACGCCGAGGCAGCCGACGCCGCCGACGGCGTGGTGGAAACGCGTGAGGCGCTCGCCGCATTTTTCGGCTGTGCAAATCCGCGCAATGTGATATTCACCTCCGGCATCACGCTGTCGCTCAACATGCTGCTGCAAGGGCTTTTGCGCGCAGGCGACCATGTGATTGCCACGGCAATGGAGCATAATGCGGTGTTGCGTCCGCTACATGCGCTTGCGCAAAAGGGCGTAGAAACAACGATATTGCCATGCGATGCAAACGGCGTTTTGGAAGCGGAGACGCTGCGCGGCGCCATGCGTCCGCATACGCGCGCTGTTGTGGCAACCCATGCGTCCAATGTGTGCGGCACATTGCTGCCGATTGCACAAATGGGCGAAATTTGCCATGAAAAAGGCGTGTTTTTCATTGTGGATACGGCGCAGACGGCAGGCGTGTTTCCGCTGGACATGCAGGCAATGCACATCGATGCGCTCGCGTTTACGGGGCATAAAGGCTTGCTCGGGCCGCAGGGAATCGGCGGATTTTTACTGACGGACGCGCTTGCGCAGGCGTTGCAGCCGATGGTGTACGGCGGCACGGGCAGTTTTTCGGACAGAGAAACCATGCCGACGCTGCTGCCGGATAAATTTGAAGCCGGTACATTGAATTTGCCCGGCATTTACGGTCTTTCGGCATCGCTTGCGTGGATACGCGCAACGGGCATCGATGAAATCAGAGCCAAAGAACAAACGCTCACGCAGCAGATGCTATGCGGACTTGCGCAGATGAAACAAGTGCGTGTGCCGGGATTATTTGCAGAAAACAAACGTGCAGCAGTTGTTTCTGTGGATTGCATCGGAAAAGACAACGCGGAAATTGCCTATCGGCTTGAACAGGAATACGGCATTTTAACGCGCTGCGGACTGCACTGTGCGCCGCGCGCGCATCAAACCATCGGCACGTTTCCGCAGGGCAGCATTCGGTTTTCGTTCGGCTTTTGGAACACGCCGCAGCAGGTGGAAAAGGCGCTTTGTGCTTTGCAAAAAATAATACGGGAATAAAGGATGCAGGAAAAATGTTTGACAGTATCATTGCAAACGGCACCGTAATAGACGGCAGCGGTGCGCCAAAATTTGCCGCCGATGTGGCAGTCAAAAACGGAAAAATCGCGCAGATTGCCCCGCATATCACTGCGCCGTGCCGCCGCAGAATAAACGCCGCGGGGAAGCTTGTCACGCCCGGTTTTGTGGATATCCACCGCCATGCCGACATTCATCTGTTCGCGGACGATTTTGGCAAAGCCGAGCTGCGGCAAGGCATCACAACGCTTGTAAACGGCAATTGCGGCTTGTCGGTGATTCCGTGTCCCGCGCCGTATCGTGATGAAATTTTATCTTTTTTGGAGCCGGTCATCGGCAGTGCGCGCGCCGTGCCGCCGTTCACCGATTTCGCATCGTATTTTGCCGCCGCACAGCAGGTTAAATTGCCGCTGCACTGCGGAATGCTGATTGGCAACGGCACGGTACGCGCCGCCGTAAAAGGCTATGCCGGAGGCTGTTTGTCGTCGGCGGAGGTGCAAAAAGTACAAGATTATTTGCGCACATCGCTGCAAAACGGCGCACTCGGTGTCACACTCGGCATTGTGTACGCACCGGAATATCACTACACGACAGAGCAGTTTATTGAAGTATTACAGCCGATGCGGGAATTTAAAGTGCCGCTTGTCACGCATATTCGCGGCGAGGGCGACAATTTCAGTGCGTCACTGCAAGAGGTGCTTACGATTGCAAAAGCGCTTGCCGTGCCGCTGCACATCAGCCATTTGAAATGTATCGGCAGACGCAATTGGGGCATCGGCACAGAAAAAGCGCTGCGTCTGATTGACGCAGCGCGCGCGGACGGAATGGACGTCACCTGCGACGCATATCCTTATACTGCCGGCTCGACACAGCTTGTGCAAATTTTGCCGCCGCAGTATTTAGAGGGCGGCGCGCAGGGCATTGTCGCCGCATTGCAAGATGCGGAAAAGCGCAAAAAGCTGGCGGAAATTCTTGAAAATCCATCCGATGCTTTTGAAAATCTGGTCAATCTTGTCGGTTGGGACAATATCATTCTCAGCACCTTGCAATTGCCGGAGCATCAAATCTACAGCGGAAAAAGTGTGTGCGAAATTGCCGCAATGCAGCACAAAACGCCGTTTGACTGCGCCTGTGATTTGCTGATTGCCGAGCGCTGCAAAATTTCCATGATAGACCATATCACGGCGGAAAGCGACATCAAAACCATCTTGCGCAAGCCGTATTGCTCCGTGATTTCCGATTCGATTTATCCGTCCGCCGGTGTGCCGCATCCGCGGCTGTACGGCACGTTTCCGCGTGTTTTGGCGCGTTATGTGCGCGCGGAAGGGGTGCTTTCCGTCGAGGACGCCATTCATAAAATGACGGCGCTGCCGGCGGCGGTATACGGACTGCAAAAAGGCTTGCTTGCCGTGGGGCGCGATGCCGATATCAATGTGTTCGATTTGGCGAAAATTGATACAAAAGCAACGTATGAACAGCCAAAACAATATGCGATAGGCTTTGATGCGGTGCTGGTGGCGGGCGAAATTGCCGTGGAAAACGATGTGCGCACAGAGGTTTGCGCCGGAACAATGATACGGCGCAAAGCATGTGAAGCAAAGGGGCAGAGCGCGGCGCTTTAGTTTGCCGCAATGCGCTCAAGCAAAACCGTCACTTCGCCGCCGCAAATCATGCCGCTGCCGGCAGCGTCGGTGTTGGACATGGAAAATGTCAAAATCTGCGCCTTGTCTGCGGCATCGGCAATCATTTTTTGCGCAATTTGTATGGCTTCAAATTCCGCCGCGCCGCCGCCGATAGTGCCGACGGCAGTGCCGTTTGGCAGCAGCACCATGCGTGTGCCGGTGCCACGCGGGGCAGAGCCGTGCTTGCCGAGAATGGTGATGGCGACAGCACCCGAAACGCACAGTGCGGCGCATACGTTCGGCTCAAGCACCGCGCCGCCGCCATGCGCATGGCGCACGTCAATCAACTGTGCTGCAATGCTGATGGCAATTTCTGCCGGCGTTTGTGCGCCGATGGCTTTGCCGATGGGCGCATATACCTGCGCGAGCAAAGATTTCGGAATGCCTTGTTTTTCAAGCAATTCTTTTACCATTGCATTTTTGCGGCGGCTGCCAATCATGCCGACATAGGCAAACGGGCGCTGCAAGGCGAGAGAAAGGCAGGCGGTGTCGTCTTGATGTCCGCGTGTCATGATGGCATAGTAGGTGTTTTCGGCATGGGGCAACTGTTCAAAAGCGGCGGCAAACGGCATACAAAGGACGTGTTCCGCCATGGGAAACCGTGCGGCACAAGCAAATTCGGGGCGGTCGTCTACCACGGTGACGGAAAAATCAAGCCGCGCACAAACTTCTGCCAGTGCCAGAGAAACATGTCCGCCGCCCAGCAGAATCAGCGCCGGTTTCGGCAAAAGATGCTCTGCCAAAACAGCGTCGGCACACAAACAACCGCTCGCAAGCGCGGCATAATGCGCCTGCCACGCTTGTGCGTGTGCGGGAACGGAATCCGTGCGCACCCCGTCACACACACAGCTTTTTTCGCCGATGGAAAACACAGCGGTATTTTGCAGGCTTGTCAAAACACGCACGGATTTTCCGGCGGAAATTGCCTCGGAAATAGTTTGATAAAGATTCATGGCAGTATCCTCTCATTCGATTCATTTGTAAAATGGAGCAGCGCTTCCAACACGCCGCCGCCGATGGCAAGTGCTTTGTCGGAAACAGTTTCGCAGGACGAAACGATGCCGCGCGGGTCAATGTCGCCGCTTTTCATGCCGCGTGTCACAACAACGCCGGCAGGCAGCATACCGCGCACCACGCCGTCAAGCTGTGCAAGAATCATTTCTTTGCCGACACATGCCACGGCATCGCCTTTTTGCACGATTGTGCCGATTTTGCAAAGCGGCGTGAAAACGCCGTCCGCGCAGGCGCGAATGATGCGGTCGGCAGAGTGGCCGGCAATTTCGCCCGGAATACCGGTGTTGGCAATGGCGCTGCCCGCATAAATCACACGGCCGAGCGTGTGTCCGCGTTTTGTTTCGATAACGGCATGACAGTCGATGCCCGCCGTGAAGCCGGGGCCGAGCGCAATCACGCAGGGGGCGTCTGTGAGACGGGTGCCGAGATTTTTTTTGGCGAGAATGGCGTCCACCAGTACATCCGGCTGCAAAGCGGCACGAACGGCGGCGTCGGGGTCAATCACAACAGGAATCACGCCCTGCACAAGGCAGGTATGTATCGCGGCAATTCCCGTGGCAAGTTTGGCGCAAACGCCCTCCACAACAGCCGTTCCGTTTGTGACGGCACCCGAAAAAGCAACGCTGCACCGCACGGTGGTCGGCGCGGCAATTTCGGTCATCACAACGGGAATATGGCTGCGAAACAGCCGCAGTGCCACGCCGGAAGCAAGGTCACCGGCACCTTTGATTAAAACGAGCATTCGAAACATCCTTTCTGCGCGGAAATTAAAAAAGTGGGAAAATGAGCGTTTGAAAGCGCTTGTGTTTGCATGGCGAGCGCCGGTGTGCAGGAATCTGCCTGATTGAACACCACGCGCATTTGTCTGTCTTTGAACTTGCCGTAGCCGCGCACAATAATTTGCACAAGCAGCGCCGGCGTCACGATGGCATCCGGCGCACAGCCGAGCGCGTCACACGCAAGCGGATAGCGATGGCATACCTCACAAAGCTTTTTGCCGAGTGCCGAAAGTCCCATCACCACCAAAACAACATCGGTGCGCGGCGGAAAAACAGGTTCGGTTTGATTCGGAAATTTAATCGGCAAACGGCGGCTGCCGTCGGCTTCCACCAATAAAAGGTCGCTGTTTTGCACCAGTGTTTGCCACATGACATCGCCACACGCCGAAAGCTTGCCCGCGGCGGTCGGTGTGCCGGTATAGACGATTTTATGCGCGTTCAACTGCGCGCGCACGGCGTTGATTTGCGCCGCGTCATTTCCGCTGCCGTCGATAAAATCCGTTTGAGAAAAGGCGCAATAATGCGTTGTGGTGGCAATGGCACAGCGCCGTCCGTGTGCTGCCGCCTGCTTTGCAAGGGTGGCAATCAAGGTGGTTTTGCCGCCTGCGCCCACAACACAGACCGTTTGGTGCAAGGTGCTTTGCGGCAATAAAGTTGAAAACAACATGCAGTGTCCTCCGTTTAAAAGTATTACTTTTAAACATTATAACAAAAAAATCAAAAAAATGAAGTATAATTGATGAAAAAAAGAAAATATTTTTAAATTAAAGGAGAAAACAATGGAAACAAATCATCTGCGTCTCACACAAATGGCGCGCGCCTCCGGCTGTGCCGCAAAGGTCGGTCCGGGGGAGCTGTCAAAAGTGCTGAATAAATTGCCGCCCATGCCGCATGCGGATTTACTGGTGGGTTTTGATACCAGTGATGACGCCTGCGTGTGGAAAATTTCGGAGGAGCGCTATCTTGTGGAAACGGTGGATTTTTTTCCGCCGATTGTTGATGACCCGAAAAGCTTCGGCAGAATTGCGGCGGCAAACGCGCTCAGCGATGTGTATGCCATGGGCGGAGAGCCGTTTTTGGCAATGAATCTGCTGTGCATTTCGTCCTGTCTGCCGCCTGAAATTGTGCAGCAGATTTTGGCGGGCGGCTGTGAAAAAGTATTGGAGGCAGGCGCGGTGATTGCGGGTGGGCATACCATTCAGGATCACGAACCGAAATATGGGCTGTGCGTGAGCGGGTTTGTGGCGGCAGAGCGGCTTTTGCGCAATGTCGGGGCGCAGGAGGGCGATGTATTGCTGCTCACAAAACCCATCGGCACAGGCGTGATGACAACCGCCATGCGCGGCGAAATGCTCACGCCCGAACAGGCGGCGCCCGCTGTGGCAAGCATGGAGTTTTTGAACCGCACGGCGGCACGCGCGGCAGACGCGTTTGCCGTCCACGCCTGCACGGATATCACGGGTTTCGGTTTGCTCGGGCATCTGAGCGAAATGGCGCAGGGCAGCGGAAAAACAATACGCCTGTTTGCGGATAAAGTTCCGTTTTTTGCCGGTGCGCAGGCGCTTGCGCAGCAGGGTTTTTTACCGGCGGGCGCCTATGCGAATGCCGATTATTTGGCGCCGCAGGTGCAGTTTGCAGACCATATTGTGCGCAGTGTGCGCGATTTGCTGTTTGACCCGCAAACCTCCGGCGGCTTATTATTCTGTCTGCCGGCAGACGCGGCGCAGCAGCTTGCCGCCGCGCTGACGGGCAAGGTGCCGGCGGTTGCCATCATCGGACGCGTGGAAGCACAAGGCGAAAAAACAATTTTTGTGGAATAAATAAAACAACCTCACATTGCGCCGTTTGGCACGATGTGAGGCTGCTTCTCAATAAAGTTTTTTCAGCAAACTTTTGCGCAAAAGTGAAAACTCGAAAAAATCGGTATAGTAGGACTGTGAACACAAAATAGGCACACACAAATCATTATAGCTCACCTCATCCATCAGCAAAAGCGCTTCTTTTTCACCGACAGACAGCCGTTCACGCAACACAGTATCGCCATAAAATGGCTTCAACCGCGTGATATGGCTGATGATTTGGATGCCGAAATGCTGATCCAACACGTCAAAAACAGAGCGCGACCAATCCAGTTTTGTGTAATCGGTTTTTCCGAGCGCGTCGATGCTGATATAATCGATGGAATAAATGACGGGACGTTTGTCTGCCAGAATGCGTTTTTCGCACACAAGCACCTTTGCATTTTCGTCCAAATGCAAACGCTGCGCCAAAGATTCCGTGCAGGAAATAACGTAAATCTGCACCATGTCGGTTCCCGGATGCAGACCGGCATTTTGAATCAAGGTGGCATATTCACATTTTAAATCAAGCCGATTGCCGGTTTTCAGCGCATCATGATTGATGACGGTGCCAACGCCGCGCACACGTTCAATAATGCCGGCGCGCGCCAAATTGGACAGCGCATCGCGTATTACCGAACGGCTCACTTCCAGCTCGCTCGCCAAATCCACCTCGGCGGGCAGACGCACCGCGTTTTTGTAAGCGCCGCTTTCAATGGATTCAATAATCAAAGACGACACTTTTGAGGACATCACATTGCCGCCAAGTCGGCTATAATCTGTACGATGCTTTTCCATTGTAAACTCCTGTTTTCAAATCTAATTAGATTGAGTATAGCACATATGCAAAAAAAAATCGAGACCCGTCAAACGGAAAAACGAAAGAATTATTTCCAAACAGAAAATAAGCAGAATAGCACAGCATCGGGACAACGACAGTATGCAATAAGAATTTGTCTATTTATCATAAAAAAATTCTTAAATTTTGGCTATTTTCAGTCTTGTGTACTTCTGTGAAAAACGGTATGATAAAAGTGTAACAATAATAAGTATGACTTATAAAAATTCTGAACACTGTCGCGTGAATCTGAAAGGAAATAACATGAAAAACAAAACAGCGTATGCCATCAAAGGTCAAATTGTATTCAGCAAAGAAAAAGATAAGCTAGAGATTTTGCCGGACACTTGGCTGGTGCAGGAAAACGGTCAAGTTGTCGGTACTTTTGCAAATCTGCCGGAAAAATATGCGCGGATTCCGCAAAAAGATTACGGCAGCCGCATTATTATTCCCGGTCTTACAGACTTGCATTTACATGCGCCGCAGTACGCATTTCGCGGCACAGGCATGGATTTAGAGCTGCTCGATTGGCTCAATACTTACACATTTCCCGAGGAATCAAAGTATGGCGCACTCGATTATGCCGACAAAGCCTATCGCATTTTTGTGGAGGATTTGAAAAACAGTGCCACCACCCGCGCCTGTATTTTTGCCACCATTCATACACCGGCAACGCTGCGTTTGATGCAGCTTTTGGAAGAAAGCGGGCTGTGTGCCTATGTCGGCAAAGTGAATATGGACCGCAACAGTCCCGATTATTTGTGTGAAACAACAGAAGGCTCGGCACTCGCAACCATAGATTGGCTGTCAAAATGTACGATGCAGAATGTAAAACCGATTTTGACACCGCGCTTTGTGCCGTCTTGCACAGACGCGCTGATGAAAAAGATTGCCGCCATTCAAGCAGAAAAAAAGCTGCCGGTGCAATCGCATTTGTCGGAAAATCCGAGCGAAATTGCATGGGTGCGTGAGCTTGCACCGCAAACGAAAAATTATGGCGACGCATACGCACGGTTTAATTTGTTTGGCAATGAAGTGCCTACCGTGATGGCACACTGCGTTTTCAGCAATGCGGACGAAATTCAAAGCATGAAAGAGCGCGGCGTTTACGTGGCACACTGCCCGCAGTCAAACACCAATCTCGCCTCCGGTATTGCACCGGCGCGCACGTATCTTGATGCGGATATGCACGTGGGACTTGGCACGGATATTGCCGGCGGCATGAGCATTTCTCTGCTGCGCGCCATGTCAGACGCCATCCAGATGTCGAAGATGCGTTGGCGCTATGTGGACGATACCCAAAAACCGCTCACCATGCCCGAGGTGCTGTATATGGCGACAAAAGGCGGCGGAGAATTTTTCGGAAAAGTGGGCAGTTTTGAGGCGGGTTATGAATTTGACGCCGTGGTACTCGACGATGAAAACCTGCGTCATCCGCAGGAAATGTCCATTGCCGACAGGCTGGAACGCATTATGAATTTGGCGGACGACCGCAACATTTATGCAAAATATGTTGCCGGCGTTTCGGTAAAATAAAACAAAGAAAGATGGAGGAATGCAAGATGAATGTTGGGCAAAGCGTAATTCGTGTTGATGCCTGTGAAAAGGTAACCGGCAGAGCAAAATACACGGACGACTTGACGCCGCAGGACGCGCTGGTTGCAAAGGTGCTGCACAGTACCATTGCAAACGGCACAGTGAAAAGCATGGATGTGAAAGAAGCAGAAAAAGTACCCGGTGTCGTCAAAATCGTCACCTGCTTTGATGTTCCGAACATTCAGTTTCCAACGCCGGGACATCCTTGGAGTACCGAAAAAGCGCATCAGGATGTCTCTGACCGCAAACTGCTCAATACGCGTGTGCGTATTTATGGCGATGATATCGCGGCTGTGGTTGCCACCGACAATGTGGCGGCAGACAGAGCGCTGCGCGCCATCAAAGTGGAGTACGAAACCTATCCCGTTTATATTCACCCGCGTGACGCGATGGCGGAGGGCGCCGTTGCCATTCACGAGGAAAAACCCGATAATATTTTAGTCCACAGTCACTGGGAAAACGGCGATGTTCCGTTTGAAAAAGTGGTGGAGGATGAAAAAGACCTTCTGGTATTCGAAAAAAATTATGCGGTGCAAACCGTGCAGCATTGCCACATTGAACCGCCCATTTCGTATGCGTACATGGAAAAAGACCGCATTGTCGTTGTTTCGTCAACACAGATTCCGCATATCATGCGCCGCGTTATCGGGCAGGCACTCGGCATGCCATGGGGCAAAATCCGCGTGATTAAACCGTACATCGGCGGCGGTTTCGGCAACAAACAAGACGTGTTGTATGAGCCGCTCAACGCCTATTTATGCACACAGGTTGGCGGACGCTGCGTAAAACTCGACATCAGCCGCGAGGAAACAATGGCGCTCACACGCGTGCGCCACGCCATGGAATTTACGGTCAAAACCGCCGTGCGCAAAGACGGGCGATTGGTTACACGAAAGCTCGAAGCGGTGTCGAATCAAGGCGGATATGCAAGCCACGGTCACGCGATTGTCGCCAACGCCACCAACGAATTTCGCCACTTGTATCAGGAAGAAAAATCCATGCAGGCAGACGCCTATACCGTGTATACCAATATTGCCACCGGCGGCGCAATGCGCGGCTATGGCATTCCGCAGGCGTGTTTTGCGCAGGAATCGCATATGGACGATTTGGCGCTTGCACTGCATATGGACCCGATTGAATTTCGCCTTAAAAACTGCATGAAACTTGGCTATGTTGACCCCGGCACCAAAATCACCTGCTATACAACCGGTCTTGAAGAATGTATGGCAAAAGGCAAAAAGGCGATGGATTGGGACAAAAAGCGCAAAGAATATGCACACCAGACAGGCGATATTCGCCGCGGTATCGGCATGGCGATTTTCAGCTATAAAACCGGCGTCTATCCGATTTCGCTTGAAACCGCATCCGCACGGCTTGTGTTGAATCAAGACGGCTCGGCGCAATTGCAAATGAGTGCCACTGAAATCGGGCAGGGTGCCGACACGGTATTCACGCAGATGGCGGCAGAAGCCTGCGGTCTGCCCATGGAGGATATCCATATTGTTTCCACGCAAGACACCGACATTTCGCCGTTCGATACCGGCGCTTATGCAAGCCGTCAAACCTATGTTTCCGGCATGGCATGCAAGAAAACAGGGGAGCTGTTTAAACAGCACATTCTGGAATACGTCAGCTTTTTGAACGGCATGGAAGTGGATACGCTTGATGTTGTGGAGGGCAATGTGGTACATAAAGCCTCCGGCCGCCACATCATGACGATGGGCGAACTTGCGATGCAGGCGTTCTATAATCTCAAAAAAACACAGCATATCACAGCGGAAGCAACCCACCACTGCACCGACAATACCTATGCGTTCGGCGCGTGTTTTGCGGAAGTGGAAGTAGACATTCCGTTTGGCAAAATCAAGGTGCTGAATGTGATGAATATCCACGACAGCGGTGTGTTAATCAACCCGAAATTGGCAGAGGCACAGGTACACGGCGGTATGAGCATGGGGCTTGGCTACGGACTCAGCGAGCAATTGCTGTTTGACGACAAAGGGCGCGCGCTCAACAACAATCTGCTGGATTACAAACTGCCAACGTCTATGGATACGCCTGATTTGCAGGTCGATTTTGTCGAAACCGTTGACCCGACAGGCCCGTACGGCAACAAAGCATTGGGCGAACCGCCCGCAATTCCGGTGGCGCCGGCACTGCGCAATGCACTGCTGAACGCAACGGGTGTTGCCGTGAACAGCTTGCCGCTGAATCCGCAAAAACTGATTGAACATTTCGCGCAGGCAGGCTTACTGCAAAAGGGAGGCGCAAAATAATGTATGATATTGAAAAACTAACTGTTGCAAAAACCGTGGAGGAAGCCATCGCCGCGCTCGTTGCAGACGAAAGCGCCGTCGTTATTTCCGGCGGCAGCGATGTGCTGATTAAAATACGCGAGGGCAAACTGGCGGGCAGCAATCTTGTCAGCATTCACGACATCGCCGCGCTGAAAGGCGTGACAATGCAGGAGGATGGCACCATCGCCATCGGCCCCGCCACAAGCTTTTCACACATCACGCAAAACGAAATCATTCAAAAGCATATTCCGGTACTCGGCTGGGCGGTCGATCAAGTCGGCGGGCCGCAAATTCGCAATATCGGCACCATCGGCGGCAATGTTTGCAACGGCGTCACCAGTGCGGACAGCGCGTCCACTTTGTTTGCCCTTTGCGCAAAGCTTGAATTGACAGGGCCTAAAGGCAAACGTGTGTTGCCGATTGGCGAATTTTATGTCAGCGCCGGTCGCACCGTGCGCGCACACGATGAAATCTTAACGGCAATTTACATCACCAAAGAAAATTACGAAAATTGCGGCGCGCATTACATCAAATACGCACAGCGCAACGCCATGGATATCGCAACACTCGGCTGTGCCGTCAATGTGCGGCTGTCGGCAGACAAAAAAACAGTCGCGGAAGTGCGCCTTGCATACGGCGTGGCAGGCCCTGTGCCGATGCGCTGTCCGGAAGCCGAAAAATCCATCACAGGCATGGCGATTTCGGAAAAAATGTTTGATACCATCGCAGAAAAAGCAGCGCAGGAAGTCAATCCGCGCACAAGTTGGCGCGCCTCGAAAGAGTTCCGTTTGCAGCTCGTGCAGGAGCTTGCCCGACGCGTGTTAAAACAGGCAATTCTCAATGCGGGAGGGAAAATCGATGCTTAAAATCATTCATATGACCGTCAACAAAAAACCGGTTGAAATTGCGGTAGACGAACGCGCAAGTTTGCTTGAAGTGCTGCGCAACGACCTGCACCTCACAAGCGTAAAAAAAGGCTGTGAAGTGGGCGAATGCGGCGCATGTACGGTGCTTGTCAACGGCGAAGCCATTGATAGCTGCATTTATCTTGCAATTTGGGCGGACGGAAAAACCGTGCTGACCGTCGAGGGTTTGCAGGACGCCGATGGGACGCTCAGTCCCATTCAAACGGCATTTATTGAAGAAGCAGCGGTGCAGTGCGGTTTTTGTACACCGGGACTGATTATGACCGCCGTTGAAATAGTTGGCACAGGTAAGCGCTATACGCGCGATGAACTGCGCAAACTTATCAGTGGACATTTGTGCCGTTGCACGGGTTACCAAAACATCTTAAACGCGATGGAACGCATCGTGGAGGAAACGTACAAAGCAACACATGTGTAATTTTTTCACAGAAAACAGGGGCGGATTGAAAAATCCGCCCCTGTTTTGATGGAGGTAGGGTGCGTGTTTGCACGGTTGCAGCCGCTTTTGCTTACACATTATCTTTGTGCTTTTGCGACACGCGCCATACGGCGCGAATACGAATGGCTACGCCGTGTTACTCTTTCGTCACCGTAAGAGTAACCAGAAAGGTGCCGCTGTTCCGCATGCAGCGGACCCACGCGCCTCGCAGGGCGAAACCATGGCGGTTCGCAATTTCGCACGCATCTGCAAACCGCAAGTTGAATGACTCAATTTGAAAATTACCCCGTAGGGAACGGTCTTGACCGTTCCGCGGACGTGCCACAAAATTTGTGGATTATCCCGCGGAACGACGTGGGCGTCGTTCCCTACAAGCGCAATGCTATAAACGATGCTTAGACCTGTGTAACGCACCTGTTCGTATGGCTTGTCACCCGATTTGCCGAACCGACAATTTGTTCAACCAAGGAGTACCTATGAAATATCAAAAAAAATTTGTACGCATTCTGTGCGTAATTCTTGCCACCGTGATGTTTGTGGGCTTGCTTGCGCCGATTTTGTCTACCGTGTGGGCGGAAACGCCCTCCGAAAAACTGGACAGGCTGCGGGAAGAACAAAAGGTTATCAAACAGCAGATTGATGCCAATAAAAACGACATTTCCAAGCAAGAAAAAAACAAACAATACTTCAAGCAGGAATCCAATTCGATTGCCTCGCAAATTGAAGTGATGCGTGGGCAAATTGATGCCACAAAAGTTGATCTTGCCGCAAAACAGGCGTCTCTCGAACAAAAAGTGACGGAAGTTGCACAGGCAAAAGCCATGTTTGAAGACAGATTGCTTGCCATGTACATGAACCACAATCGCAGTTCGCTCTCCACCTTGCTAGGGGTATCGAGCTTTGCCGAGGCACTGCGGTTTACTGAAAATTTACAGCAAATTTCCGTCAGCGATACGGATATGATTGCTCTGCTGCGTAAGCAGCAGGCGGAACTCGAAGCACAAAAGGCGGAAGTGGAAGCCGCGCTTGCTGCGCTTGCCGCGCAGGAAGCGGAGTTGGAACAGAAAAAAGTGGAGCTTGCCGCAAGCATTCAGGCGGCGGATAACGCCATCAGTGCCACAGAGGCAAACTTGCAGGCAAACAGCGCGGCGTATGCCGATAATGCCGAAAAACAAAAAGCGGCACAGGCAGAATGGGCGGCATGGGCGGCGAGCAACAATGTAGGCTTTGAATTTACGGGCGGCGCATTCAGTTGGCCGATTCCCGGCTATACAACACTTTCCTCCGATTTCGGCACACGCCGCCAGATTTATGGCGTGTGGGATGTGCATCGCGGCATGGACATTCCGGCACCTGCCGGCACACCGATTTATGCGGCGGCAGACGGACAGGTTTCTACCAGTAATCATTGGTCGTACGGCGTTTCTGTCAAAATTTCGCATGGCTCCGGTCTTGCCACAATCTACGGTCATATGACGACACGCACTGTGTCGGACGGACAAATGGTTGCAAAAGGCACACAAATCGGCACGGTCGGCAGCACGGGCAATTCCACCGGCAATCATTTGCATTTTGAAGTAAACCTCAACGGTCAGCCGGTCAGCGCATGGCCGTATCTGCAAGGTTGACAAATTGCGGCAAAAACTTTATCATAGGCAGAGTATACTCATCGCGGATGCGGTTCTGATGCTTCATCTTATGCGTGGCGCAGAATCGGCGCAATGCTCAGAAAAAGGAAGAATATATGAATAAAAAAATATCAGTCAATCTGGCGCTTGCCATTGCCATCATCGCCATGACGGTTACATTTTCAGTCACGATGATTTTATCGCAGAATCTTTTCGATAAAACCGTCAGCAGTGTGCGTGAAAAAGAAATTATGTACACCAAAATTGCCGAGATTGACAAGATGGTGCGCGCGGATTATTATGGCGAAATCAACAATGAAACGCTTTACGATATGATGGGCGCCGGTTATTTGCAGGGCATCGGTGACACAAACGCCAAATACTATACGGCAAAAAAATATCTCGATTACCTCAATGACCAAAGCGGAAAAGTGCAGGGAATCGGTGTGGACGTCATCAAAGACGCAAACGGTTATGCGCGCGTGATTCGCGTGTATGCCGACTCGCCTGCCGCTGAAGCAGGATTGACGAAAAACAGTTATCTTGTCAAAATAGGCGATACGGATGTGCGTACATTGACGGCAGAGCAAATCAATGCGTTGCTGCGCGGTGAAGCGGGTACAACCGTCACCATCACCACCATTGACGCCAACGCACAGGAACAGCCGGCACTGCAAATTCAGCGCCGACAGTATGATATCCCGACTGTGGAAGCTGTTTTGCCGGAAGGAAAAACAGTCGGCTATTTGAAAATTTCGACCTTTAACAAAAATACCGCCAAAGAATTGCAAACGGCAATCGATAATATGAAATCGTCAGAACAAGGCGTAACATCGCTTGTTTTAGATGTGCGTAACAACAATGGCGGCTCGTTGAATGCCGCGGCAGAAGTGATTGATGTGCTGTGTCCGGCAGGCCCGATTGTCAGCGTTGTAAAAAAAGACACCACCACCACCTTGCTCGGCACGTCCAATATGCAGGAAATTGATTTACCGATGGTGGTTATTACCAATAAAAATACGGCTGCGGGTGCAGAATTGCTCGCGGAATCGGTGCGCGAATTTGGCAAAGGAAAAACAGTGGGTGAAATAACGGCAGGCAAAGGACAGTACGTCTCGGCGCCAAATCCGCTCACAGATGGTTCTGCTGTCAGCTACACCATTGGCGTTTTGCTGACAAAAGACGGAAAATCTTTCGACAAAGAAGGGTTTGCACCGGACATCGAAGCCAGTCTCAAACCGGAAGATGAAAAGAATTTTTACGATTTAACGATTCAGACAGATACGCAGATTCTAAAAGCGTTTGAAGTTGCCGATTTGTTGACGCCGAAAAAAGAAGGCAACGCCAACACCTTGACGGCGACGGTCAACAGTGTGCCGACAACAAGCGCGGCGTCTGCAAGTGAAAGTGCGGCGGCGCCGGCAAGTACAAGCGCGGCAGCATCATCAACCGCTTCCTAGCCGACAATATTTTCAAGGACAATCTATAAGGAGCAAATCCATGAACCTCACAGACATTTCCACGATTCAAAAGCTCTGCGGCGCGCATGGGTTTGAACTCTCCAAAGGCTTCGGACAAAATTTCATTGTCAATCCGGGTATCTGCCCTAAAATCGTAGAAGCTGCCGGCATTGATGAAACTTACGGTGTGCTTGAAATTGGTCCGGGCATCGGCGTGTTGACGAAAGAACTTGCAAAACGCGCTCAAAAAGTAGTGGCAATTGAGATTGATACACGGCTGCCGGCGCTGCTTTCACAAACGCTTGCGGATTGCGACAATGTGAAAATCATCGTGGGCGATGTTTTGAAAACAGATTTGGCGGCATTGCTGGCAACGGAATTTGCCGGTCTTAAAGTTGCGGTTTGCGCCAATCTGCCGTATTATATCACAAGTCCCATCGTGATGAAATTGCTTGAGGAGCGTTTGCCGATTGAGCATATCACCGTGATGGTGCAAAAAGAAGCGGCAGAGCGCCTTTGTGCAAAGCCGGGTACGCGGCTTGCCGGCGCCATTACGTATGCGGTGCATTATTATGCCGCGCCGCAGACGCTGTTTTGCGTACAGCCGGGCAGCTTTTATCCGCCGCCCAAAGTGACGAGTGCTGTAATTCGTCTGCAACTGCATGCGGTTGCGCCTGTGCAGCCGGCAGATGAAGCGGCGATGTTCCGCGTAATACGTGCGGCATTCTGTCAGCGCCGCAAAACGGCGGCAAATGCCATCAGTGCGGGACTTGCCATGCCAAAGCCGCAGGTGAGTGCCGCCATCGCACAAATGGGGCGTTTGCCGACGGTGCGACCGGAAGAATTAACCCTACAGGATTTCGCGGATTTGAGCGCAATTTTATACGGGAAATAACGGATGAAAATAATGGACGCAAACAATTGGCAAAAAAGTTGGAATTGTTGCGATGTTTTCCTTGACGAAGCGATATTAACTGTGTTATGATAAATGTACCTCTTTTGCAGGTCTATTTTTTTGTGCGCATTTTCTGATGCGCCGCCTGCTTGTGAGGGAGGCTTATTAACCGTTTTAATGGAGGTGCCGAAGCATGAGAGTGAAAATTACACTGGCCTGCACGGAG
>JAVWRA010000003.1:0-47264 GCA_036635095.1 Ruthenibacterium sp.
GCATCACAGCATTTTGTGTCCATGCAATCAACAGCAGCAGTACATAAAAGCCGACGCCCCACAGCGCGCCGCTTAAAAGACCTGCCTTTCCTTGCATCCGCGCAAAAATGAGTGCCGCGGCTAAAGTGGAAATGCACAGAACAACACCGGTAAGCGGCGATAAATAGCGCTGCGGTACATCGATTTTACAAAGCAATTCCGCAAGCAAGCAGAGCAAAATTGTCATACAAAAAATGCCGCAGACGAGACAAATGAGAATATGAATGCCAAGATGTGATTTCGTTTTGAGTGGCGATTGCCGTTGATTTCGATTTTTTGAATTTTTCATAAAAAACACCCCCGCGCTTACTCATCTATAGTATGCGCGGGGGTGTTTTATTCATAAAATGAAATTATTTGGTTTCCGTTGCGGTGGCAGCCGGTGTATCAAGCGCCAATTTTTCAACTTCTTGAATGGACCAACGCTTAAAACGCATTTTAACACGATCTGAACCGGTTTCAAGCACAAAAGTGTCCTCTTTGATGGAAGCGACACGACCGACAATTCCGCCGATGGTGGTGACGCCATCCCCTACTTCAATGGAGTTGCGCATTGCGGTTGCTTGTTTTTCTTTTTTCTGCTGCGGACGCATCAAGAAAAAATAAAACAAAACCAACATAAGGATGATGGGTGAAAAGCCAACGATTGTACTCATTAAACCGCCGGCTGCCGGCGCAGCGGCCGCTAAAAATGCAAAATTCATATTGAAATACCTCCCTTTAATACCTATTTAGTATACCGAAAAAATGTTGTTTGTGCAAGTGTTTTTGCAATATCTTTCTATTTCCTTACTAATTTTCTGTAAAATCAGATACGCGTGTCTAATAAATCGACATTTTGACGGTAAAAATCATCGAATGTACCGTTATCTAACGCGGCACGGATTTTCTCCATCAGTGTGTTGTAAAAATGCAGATTGTGCATGACTGCAAGGCGCATTCCGAGCATTTCATCGGCTTTGAACAAATGCCGCAGATAGGCGCGTGAAAAGTTTTTACAGCAATCACAGTCACAAGTGTCATCAATCGGGTTTTCGTCAAGCGCATATTTGGCGTTTTTGATATTGAGAATCCCGTGCCATGTATTGAGATGTCCGTGCCGTGCGTTGCGGCTGGGCATGACGCAGTCAAACAAATCAACCCCGCGGCGTACCCCTTCCAAAATATTTCCGGGTGTGCCGACGCCCATCAAATAACGAATTTTTTCTTTTGGCATATAGGGTTCTATTGTGGAAATAATTTCATACATTTCCTCTTTCGGCTCGCCCACAGCAAGTCCGCCGATGGCATACCCATCCAAATTCATAGCCGCAATTTGTTTCATATGTTCGATGCGCAAATCGGGAAAGCAGCAGCCTTGATTGATGCCAAAGAGCAACTGATTGGGATTGATGGCGTTCTCTTTTGCCTTGAGCAGCTTCATTTCCGCCTGACAGCGCGCAAGCCACCGCACCGTGCGTTCACATGACGCTTTAGAGTAACTGTACTCCGCCGGATTTTCAACGCATTCATCAAATGCCATGGCAATGGTGGAGCCGAGATTTGCCTGAATTTGCATACTTTCTTCGGGTCCCATGAAAATGCGGTGTCCGTCCAAATGCGATTGGAACGCGACACCTTCCTCGGTGATTTTACGCAGTTTAGACAGGCTGAATACTTGAAATCCACCGCTGTCCGTTAAAATAGGTCCGTTCCATCGTGTGAATTTGTGCAGACCGCCGAGCTTTGCAATGTTTTCATCGCCCGGTCGCAAATGCAGATGATAGGTGTTGCACAGCATCACTTGACAGTGATTGTCTTTAAGGTCGAATGCCGAAAGCCCGCCTTTGATGGCAGCGGCAGTGGCGACATTCATAAATGCGGGCGTTTGGATGGTGCCGTGTACGGTACTAAATGTGGCACGGCGCGCAGTATTTTCGTTTTTGAGTAATTGATACATATTTTTTCCTTTTCTTGTTTTTATAGAAACAGACACGCGTCTCCAAAGGAGAAAAACCGATATTTTTCTGCCACGGCAACACGGTATGCCTGCATGGTGTTTTCATAACCGCAAAAGGCAGACACCAGCATAATTAAGGTGCTTTCCGGCAGATGAAAGTTGGTAATCAGTCCGTCCATCACGCCAAACGAATAACCGGGATAAATAAAAATATCGGTATCTCCGCTGCAAGCCTGTATGGTTTTATATTTTTGAAAGGCAGATTCCAGTGTGCGGCAGCTTGTTGTTCCAACCGCAATCACACGATGCCCTGTTTGCTTTGCCGTTTGAATGGCGGCGGCGGTTTCAGCGCTGATGGAATACCATTCGCTGTGCATTTTATGGTCGAGAATATCATCTTCTTTGACAGGGCGAAACGTACCGAGTCCGACATGCAGTGTCACTTCCGCAAACCCGATGCCGCTTTTTTGCAACGTTTCCATCAGTTCCGGCGTGAAATGCAGTCCGGCTGTCGGTGCGGCGGCACTGCCGAGTTCTTTGGCATAAACCGTTTGATATTGGCTGTTGTCCTCCAGTTGTTTTTGAATATACGGCGGCAACGGCATTTTTCCGAACGCATCCAGTTTTTCATACAATGTCTGCGTATCATAGGCAAAGGACACAAGCTTGTTGCCGTCCTCCATCGTCTGCATAATCGTCGCCGTCAGCGAACCGTCGCCAAACACAACCTGCGCACCTGTTTTCAGCCGTTTACCGGGTTTTGCGAGACATTCCCACACATCACCCCTTACTTCACGCAGCAGCAGAATTTCGCACACGGCGCCTGTTTCCGGCTTGTGTCCGATCAAACGCGCCGGCAAAACTTTGGAATTATTGACAACGAGTAAATCACCCGGCTGTAAAAGTTGCGGCAGTTCATTGAAAATATGATGTGTAATTGTACCACTGTGCTTATCCATGCACAAAAGCCGCGCGGCATCACGCGGTTCGCAAGGTTCTTGTGCAATCAATTCTTTTGGTAATTCGAAATTAAAATCGCTTTTTAACATAATTTGCCTTTCCGTTCATTGACAAACGATGTCCGTCAATGTTATATTTAGCTGTGGCAACAGCAATCTTATTCATTATATTGCATAACTTGCCGCTTTTCAATACCGGCAAGTTATTTTGATTGTTTATTTGCAATAAACAGCATAGCATATGGCAATGTGCATATTATTTACAAAGCTTGAAAGGACTGTTTCAGATGAAAGAATTTAAAGTAGGCGTTGTGGGTGCAACCGGTATGGTTGGTCAACGGTTTGTGTCTTTATTGGAGAATCATCCGTGGTTTCACTTGACCGCGCTTGCCGCGTCGCCGCGCTCTGCCGGCAAAACATATGCCGATGCAGTGGGAACACGCTGGGCAATGCCGACGCCGATGCCGGAAAACGCAAAAAACATGATTGTGATGGACGCTGCCGATGTTGCCGCCGTTGCTGCAAAAGTGGATTTTGTGTTTTGTGCCGTCGATATGAAAAAAGATGAAATCAAGGCGCTTGAACAGGCATATGCAAAAGCGGAATGCCCTGTCGTATCAAACAACAGTGCCAATCGTTTTACGCCGGATGTGCCGATGGTTGTGCCTGAAATCAATGCAGAGCATCTCCAAATTATTGACGCACAGCGCAAACGGCTTGGCACAAAGCGCGGTTTCATCGCCGTAAAATCAAACTGTTCTTTGCAAAGCTATGTGCCGGCACTGCATCCGTTGATGAAAGATTTCGGCGTTTCAAAATGCCTTGTCTGCACCTATCAAGCAATTTCCGGCGCGGGAAAAACATTTGAAACATGGCCGGAAATGATTGACAACTGCATCCCTTATATTGGCGGCGAAGAAGAAAAAAGCGAGCAGGAACCGCTCAAGCTCTGGGGAAAAATCGTGGGTGACGTAATTGTTCCGGCGCAGACACCCTCCATTACGGCACAGTGCTTACGTGTTGCCTGTTCCGACGGACATATGGCGGCGGTGTTTGTAAGCTTTGACAAAAAGCCGTCGATTGCGGAAATCAAAGAAAAATGGGCATCGTTTTCGGGAGCTGCACAGGAATTGCAGTTGCCGAGCGCGCCAAAACAGTTTTTGCATTATTTTGAAGAAGACAATCGCCCGCAGACAAAACTTGACCGCAACCTTGAAAACGGCATGGCGGTTTCTATCGGACGTCTGCGCGCAGATACACAGTATGACTATAAATTTGTCTGCCTGTCACACAACACCTTACGCGGTGCCGCCGGCGGCGCTGTACTGCTGGCAGAATTACTGGCAAAAAAAGGTTATTTTGATTGAGGGAAAGCGAGGTCTGGTTTATGAAAAAAGCGATTTTCAAAGGTTCCGGCGTTGCCATCATCACACCGATGTTTGCCGATGGCAGTGTGAACTATCCTGTGCTGAAAGAGTTGCTTGAACTGCAAATTGCAAACAGTACGGACGCTGTTATTATCTGCGGCACCACGGGCGAAGCATCCACAATGGACGACCATGAACATCTTGACATCATTGAATTTGCAGTGCAGGCGGTCAATCACCGTTTGCCCGTCATTGCCGGCACCGGTTCCAACGACACGCGTCATGCCATCAACTTGGCAAAGGAAGCAAAAAATCGCGGTGCAGACGCGCTGCTGCAAGTGACGCCTTATTATAATAAAACAAACCAAAGCGGGCTGATTCGCCACTTCAATGCCATTGTGGATGCCGCCGGTTTACCGACCATTTTATACAATGTCCCTTCACGCACCGGCATGACGATTACACCGCAAACCTATCAAAAGCTTGCACAGCATCCGCTGATTGTTGCCACAAAAGAAGCGAGCGGCAATATCAGCGCCATTGCCAAAACAGCGGCACTGTGCGGCGATTCTCTTGCGATTTATTCCGGAAATGACGACCAAATTGTGCCGCTTCTCTCGCTCGGAGGCATTGGTGTTATCTCGGTATTGGCAAACATTGCGCCGCAGCAGACGCATGATATTTGTGCGCTTTATTTTGCGGGCAAAGAGAAAGAAAGCCTTGCACTGCAACTGAAAATGCTGGATTTGATTGACGCGCTGTTCATCGATGTCAACCCGATTCCCGTAAAAGCTGCCATGAATTTGTGTGGCTATTCCGCCGGTGTTTGCAGAATGCCAATGGACGAATTGAGTGCGGAAAAAACCGCGGTATTGCGTCAGGCGCTCAAAGACGCCAATCTCTTATAAAATATTTACAGCCGCTCACCTGCATTGCTCTTGCAAGCCGGTGAGCGGCTGTGCTATTATAATGGTAAGTAACTTTGATTGAAAGATAGGATTTGATTGTTTTGACTCGCATTATTATTCAAGGAATCCACGGAAAAATGGGGCAAACTCTGTGTGCCATGATTGCACAGCGCACAGACTGTATTGTGGTGGCCGGCATAGACAGCAAGGTGCTGCCATGTGCGGTGCCGGTGTTCCCCACTCTTGCAAAATGTGACGTTGCCGCAGACGTGCTGATTGATTTTTCAAATCCGTCCGCAACAGAGGCAGCTCTTTCCGTCTGTGCCGAAAAACATTTGCCCTGCGTGATTTGCACCACGGGTCTTTCCGCTGAGACGCAAAACAAGATAAAACAAATCTCTGCCGAAACGGCTGTGTTTCAAAGCGCTAATATGTCAATCGGCATCAATCTTTTGATTTTACTGGCAAAACAGGCAAATACCATTCTCGGAACAGATTTTGATGTTGAAATCATTGAAAAGCACCATCATAATAAAATGGATGCGCCGAGCGGCACGGCACTGATGCTTGCAGATGCCATATGCGACACCGGCACTGCGCCGTACACCTATCAATATGACCGCCATGCGCAGCGTAAAAAGCGCGAACGGAACGAAATCGGCATTCATTCTGTACGCGGCGGCAGCATTGTCGGCGAACACGAAGTTTTGTTCGCCGGACAAGACGAAGTGATTACACTCAGCCACAGTGCCACGTCCCGCACGGTATTTGCCAATGGCGCCATCAATGCCGCCTTGTTTTTATCTGACCGTCCTGCCGGACTTTATGAGATGAAGGATTTATTAAAACAATGAAACAACATAGAAAATCCAGATATCAGCGCCAAGCACGCGCAGAAAAAAGCAATATTTTAATTCGATGGGCAATCGCTTGTGTTTCTGTTGCTCTGTGCATTTGTATCGGAGCTGCGTTTGTTCTGCATATGCAAGCCGCTAAAACACCGCCGATTACGCCGGTGCTTTCACCGCCGGAAAGCGTATCTGTCGCATTGCCGCAGCCGGTTGTTACAAGGTTGCGTTTTTCGGCAAGCGGTGACGATTTAATTCACGACGGGTTGTATCTGCAAGCCAAAAAACGCGGCGGCGGTGAGGTGTACGATTTCACGGCGCTGTATGAAAATGTTGCTGATTTTTACAAGCAATTCGATATCAACTGGATCAATCAAGAAACTTTAATCAGCAATGACATACCGCCATCCGGCTATCCGACTTTTTGCTCTCCCGGTGCTGTCGCACAAACGCTGTACAATATCGGCTTTCGCGTGTTTGCACTCTCCAATAACCACAGTTACGACAAAGGCGCTGCCGGAATCTCCTCCACGTTAAACTTTTGGCGCAGTATGCCGCAGGACACCGTATTTACAGGCTTATATGCCGGCGAAGCTGATTACGACAATATCACCATACAGGAAGTAAACGGCGTTAAAATCGCCTATTTGCCGTACACAGAGCTGACCAACGGTATTCCGACGCCGCAAGATGCACAGGCGAATATTATTTACACTTCTGACAGTGCCGTCGTGGAACGGCAAATTAAATTAGCACGTACCATGGCAGATGTTGTGATTCCGTGCGTTCACATGGGAACAGAAAACAGCCATGAAGTGAATGATGCACAGCGCACACTCGCCCAGCAGATGGCAGATTGGGGTGCGGATATTATCATCGGTACACATCCGCATGTCGTACAACCTGTCGAATATTTTACGGCGGCAGAAACCGGTAAACAAGTGCCGATGTTTATGTCGCTTGGCAATTTCGTCTCCACGCAAAATCAAATTGATAACTTAATCGGCATCATTGGCACATTTGACATTGTCAAAACCGTTGAGCCGGACGGCGTCTCACAAACCGTGATTGAAAATTTACATACGGTTCCGATTGTGATGCACTATGATGCAAATTATACGAATGCCCGTGTTTATCTTTTGCGTGATTATACCGATGAGCTTGCCGCACGACACGGAAATCCCAATATGAGCCTTGCGTATATTCACTCCATGCTTGCAGAAAACATGGGAACCGAAATTTTGTCGATGGAATGAAAGGATTGTTAAAAATGAATGGAGTTACCAAAATAGTCAGTGAACAAGACATCATGCTGATTACGTTTACGGACGCAGATTCCCATACGGCATTGCCCGCGGCGCTCACTGCTTTTGCGCAAAGCGGCATTGTTGTGGATATGATCAGCCAAAGCGCACCGCGCGCAACTACGCTTGATTTCAGTTTCACCACGGCACAACATTATTTTGAAACGGCGATGCAGGCAATTGTCAATTATAAAGCAACTTCCGGCGGTACCGCCCCCATGATTAGCCGCGGCTACAGCAAAATCAATTTATTCGGTGAAGAAATGCTTACATCCTGCGGTGTGGCGGCAACCGCGCTCTCGGCGCTTGCACAGGCGAAAATTGATGTGGAGCTAATCACAACGTCCGATCTTGATATTTCTCTTTTGATAAGGGAAGAAAATGAGGACAGCGCATTGCTACTGCTGCGCAGTGCATTTGCAATCGCATAGAAGGCAAATTACAAAAGTGCAAGCCATTCGCTCTCTTTGAATCCTGTCAATACCCGTCCGTTTCCAACGAGAAGCGGTCGTTTGACGAGCATTCCGTCTGTGGCAAGAAGTGCCAATTGTTCGTCCTCGTTCATATGAAGAAGCTTGTCCTTGAGCTGCAATTCCTTGTAGACAAGTCCGCTTGTGTTGAAAAAACGTTTCAGCGGCAAATTGCTTTGCTTAAACCATGCGGTCAATTCGGATTCGCTCGGGTTTTGCAGTTTGATGTCGCGTAAATCATACGCAATGCCTTTTTCATCCAGCCACTGTTTTGCCTTTTGGCAGGTGGTGCATTTCGGATAACAGAGTAATAAATAGTGCATAAGAATCTCCTTTTTATCTTAAAAGAGCAGACACCGTTGGCGGCGTCTGCTCTTATTTTTATAAGCTGACTTTGTGATGAATTTTCTTGCCTTTTTTAATCACAACACCGCTTGCCAACGCCTCGGCAGAAACGACGGCGGCAATGTCGGTTACTTTTTCGTTTTCGACTGAAATGCCACCCTGCTGCACAAGGCGGCGCGCTTCACCTTTGCTTGGTGCAAGCCCTGCGGCAACGAGTATATCCAGTACGCTGACGTTGCCGTCTGCCACAAGTGCGCCATCTAAAACCGTTGCAGGCATATGCTGTGCGTCCATCTCTCCGCCAAACAAACTTTTTGCGGTGGAACGCGCTTTTTCTGCTTCTTCGGTGCAATGCACAAGGCTTGTGAGTTCAAAGGCGAGTCTCTCTTTGGCGGCATTGATTGCAGCGCCGCTTGTCATATCAATGGCATCTATTTCCGCAACCGGCACATCTGTCAAAAGCTTTAGGCAGTTCTGTACTTCGCAGTCGTCGATATTGCGCCAGTATTGGTAAAACTCGTATGGCGACGTTTTTTCAGGGTCAAGCCACACGGCGCCTTTCTCTGTTTTACCCATTTTTTTGCCCTCTTTGGTGGTTAGCAAGGTAAAGGTCATGCCGTACACATCGCGCTGGTCGCAGCGGCGGTTCAGCTCAACGCCACCAATGATATTGCTCCACTGGTCATTGCCGCCAAATTCCATCTTGCAGTTGAGGTCACGCGCGAGCTTCAAAAAGTCATAGCTCTGCATCAGCATGTAGTTAAATTCGATAAATGACAAACCCTTTTCAAGACGCGTTTTAAAGCATTCAGCCGTCAGCATTTTATTGACGGAAAAGTGAACGCCGATTTCACGTAAAAAGTCAATATAATTCAGATGCAGCAGCCAGTCGGCGTTGTTGACCATGAGCGCCTTGCCATCCGAAAAGTCAAGGAACTTGCTCATTTGTTCTTTGAAACGGTCGGCATTGTGCTGAATGTCCTCTTGTGTCAGCATTTTGCGCATATCGGTTTTTCCGGTAGGATCGCCTACCATTGTGGTGCCGCCGCCAAGCAGGATAACGGGGCGATGTCCTGCCTTCTGCATGTGACGCATTACAATCAACTGCATAAAATGCCCGACATGCAGACTGTCTGCTGTGGGGTCAAAACCGGTGTAGAACGTGATTTTTTCACTTGCGAGCAGTTTTTTGATTGATTCCTCGTCCGTTGCCTGTGCAATCAATCCGCGCTCTTTGAATAGGTCGTATACATTGTTTTCCATGGGGGTTACCTCCTGTTATTTGCGGCAAAAAGCATAAAAAAGCCCTCTGCCAAAATGAATTTGGCAGAGGGCGAAACATCGCGGTACCACCTCTGTTTACCGATACCTCACGATAACGGCCTCTGTGTGCTAAAAAACACACCTGCGCTTTAACGGGCGCACCCGACACGGCCTACTGCGATTTTCAGCCTGCTGCTCCAAGACGTATTCACCGCAACGCATACTCCCCTTTTCACCAAACAGAGGTTCTCTGTGCTATGCTTTTTGCGGTTACTGTTTCTTATCAACGCATTTTATAGTTTTGAGTATACTCACTTTTGCGGCAAATGTCAAGGGTTCTGAATCTGTAACATTTCGCGCGCATTGGCAAGCGATAAATCGGTGACGCGGTCGCCTGAAATCATGCCGGCAAGTGCCGTGACGCGTCCGTCTGTGTCCAGTTGATTGATTTGCGTATACGTGCGGTTTTGTTCCACATTCTTTTGAATGAGCAAATGCACATCTGCAAGCGCCGCAATTTGCGCGGTATGTGTAATACAAATAACCTGCCTGCCGGCAGATGTCTGTTTGAGCTTTTCGCCGATACGCGCCGCCGCAAGACCGGAAACACCGGTATCAATTTCATCATAAATGACAGTGGCAATATCGTCTTTATCGGCAAGCGCACTTTTTACAGCGAGCATAATACGCGATAATTCACCGCCTGATGCTATTTTTGCAAGCGGTTTCGGCTCCTCACCGGGATTGGTGGAGATATTAAATTCGAGTGTATCCTGACCGGTACTTGCAAGCGGGCCTGTTTTATGCGAGAGTGTGAAGCGTATACCGGGCATATTCAAAAAGCGCAGCTCTGCCGATATTTGTGCGTTAAATCGTTCAAATGCGTCTAGCCGCGTTTTTGTCAGTGCCATTGCCAGCTTTTTCGCCTCGGCATAAAGCACCGCCTGCTGTTCATACAAAGCTTCAAGCCGTTCACCGCAAGAGGCAATGCTGTCACGTTCCGTGCGCGCATTTTCGCAATAGGCTAATATTTCTTCAATGCTGTTTCCATATTTTTGCCGTAGCCGATAAATCAAATCAAGCCGTTCTTCCAACGCATCCAGTGCCGCGGGATTGTATTCATAATTGTCAAGCATTCCGCTGATTTCACTCGCGGCATCCCGTGCGGTATAATAAATATCACTGATGCGTTCGCTGAGCGGCGCAAAATCATCAGACAATGCGGCAATGCTTTCAATTGCGGCAGATGCACCGCCAAGCAGTTCCGCTGCGCCTGCGGCATCTTCCACGCCGGAGAGAAGTTGGTTTGCCGTCTCAAGTTGCTCGGTTATTTTCTGTGCATGTTGAATCAGTTTCTTTTGATTTTTAAGCGTTTCTTCTTCTTCGAGAGCAAGCTCTGCCGCTTCAATTTCCTCGATTTGAAAATTCAAGGTTTCCGTGCGACGGCTCTTTTCGTCTTCGTCCATCGAAAGCGCGTCAATCTCACGTTTCACTTTACATAATTTATGGTAAACCGTATAATATTCCGCATGCGCCGCTTCATTTTGAGCAAATGCGTCCAAAATTCCAAGGTGTTTTGCCGGATTCATCAAGCTTTGGTTGTCGTGCTGACCATGAATGTTGATGAGTCCTGTGCAAATATCCCGCACCACCGATGCCGTCGCCGGCATTCCGTTGATGCGGCAGGTGCTTTTGCCTTCCGCCGTAATTTCACGGTATAAAAGCAACTCGTCTTCCACTTCATAACCCGCTTTATCAAGCTCTGCTTTCACCTGTGGCGCAATGCCTTTGAATGTCGCCCAAATAGATGCTTTCGGTGTGTGACTGCGCACAATTTCACGCGAGGTACGGCTGCCTAAAATCGCATTGATGGAGTCAATTAAAATAGATTTGCCCGCGCCGGTCTCGCCGGTCAACACATTGAAGCCATCGCCGAAAACAGCGGTGGCTTTTTCAATAACAGCTACATTTTCAATCTTAATTTCGCAAAGCATTTTAACGACTCCTAAAGAGCAGGTTTAATATATTTTTGAATTTCATCCGTGATTTCCATTGCGGCTTCTTCACTGCGCATCAAAACAAAAAAAGTGTCGTCTCCGGACAAGGTTCCCACCACTTCGCTCCATGTCATGGCATCAAATACCTCACACGCCGCATTTGCCATGCCGTTGTAACATTTCACAAGCACCGTATGTCCGGCAGAATCAACCTTGAGAACCGATTCTCTGAAAATTGTTTCAAATCGACTCGGCGTATGTGTCGCTTTTCCGAAAGCCGATGCGGCAGCATAGCGATAATGCCCATCACCTGTGGGATTTTTAACAAGATGCAGCGCACGAATATCGCGTGACACAGTCGCCTGCGTCACATAAAAACCGTTTTCACTCAAATGATGCAGTAATTCTTCCTGCCGCTCAATGGGATATTGGTTGATAAGTTCCAGAATCTTGCTGTGCCGCGTATTTTTCACGCTCGCTACCTGCCTTTCAACTTTTTATCAATTGCTTCAAACTGATCTGCTTCGTTGAAACAAATCAGAGCAATCGAGGCATCTGACAGTGAAACATCAACACAGTCACCGACGGAAATCGGTCGGTCTTCCATGCCGTCACAACTCATCAGTGCGCCGTTTGTATGTGGAGATTTTACGCAAACGCGCAATTTCCTCTCTGCCGAAAACACCATTGGCGGACTGTGCATACTGTGTGCGCATATAGGCGTCACCACGATACCGGCGATATGTGCGTCTAAAATCGGGCCGCCGGCTGAAAGCGAATATGCCGTAGAACCTGTCGGTGTTGCGATGATTACGCCGTCTCCCTGAAAGTGGTTTACTAAAATTGTATCGCAAAAAACAGCAATGTCAATCGTTTGTGAAATATCGGTTTTCGCAATGACCACATCATTCAATGCCGTTTGGCAAAACGATGAGCCGCCGCCGGTTTCCACCTTTAAAATATTGCGCATATCCAATGTGTATGCACCCTTGACAAGCCGCGTCAGCTTTGCTTCAAGCTCATCTGCTTCCACCGTTGCCAAAAAGCCCAGTCTGCCGAGATTGACGCCCAGCATCGGCTTATGATACCCAAATCCGCGGCGCGCGGTGTGCAGAATTGTGCCGTCACCGCCCACCGTTATAATCACATCACACTGCTTGAAGCAAGTTTCCTCCGGCAGATATTCGGCTTCCGGTGCAAAAAATATTGCGCCAATCGCATCGTTCATCAAAATATGCACATTCTGTTTTTGCAGAATATGCAAAATTTTGCGCATGGTGCCGGTTGCTTCTTCTTTTTCCAAATTCGGAACCAAAAATACAGTCATACACAAAACCTCACAATGTACTGTGTGCTTTTTCGACTACTGCGGCAATTTCCTGTGCGGAAAAACCGGTTGGAGCATCGCTTTTTTGAACATGAATTAAAAATTCAATATTCCCCTCAGGACCTTTGATGGGCGAATAATCAAGTCCAATTACTGAAAATCCGTTTTGCATGGCAAAAAGAGATGCGTTTTCAATCACTTCGCAATGTGTTTCCGCCTCGCGTACCACACCTTTTTTTCCTACTTTTTCACGCCCTGCTTCAAATTGCGGTTTCACAAGACAAATGCCTTCTGCATCTGCCGTGGTGATTTTCTGTGCAACGGGGAAAATATGCTTGAGCGAAATAAAGGAAACATCTACGCTGAAAAACGCAATTTTATCGTTTAAATCTTCCGGCGCAACATGGCGAATGTTGGTGCGTTCCATATTGACAACTCGCTCATCACAGCGCAGTTTCCATGCAAGCTGTCCATATCCGACATCCACAGCATACACTTTTACGGCACCGTTTTGCAGCATACAATCGGTAAATCCGCCTGTAGATGCGCCGATGTCCATGCAAACTTTACCGTTTGGCGTCAGCGGAAAAACCTGCATGGCTTTTTCAAGTTTTAATCCGCCGCGGCTGACATATTGTATATCATGACCGCGAATTTCCACAATGGCATCTTCCGCAATCTGATTGCCTGCCTTGTCGCTTTTTTCATCGTTTACATATACAATTCCCGCCATAATCAGCGCTTTTGCGCGCTCGCGGCTTGGCACCATATTGTGCTGAAACAGATATTGGTCAAGACGTACTTTCACTGGCGACCTCTTTCAATTTACGAGATAGCGCCTCTGCATCAAGGCTGAATATATGACGCAATTGCGCAATATTTGCATGTGTCATTCCTTTTCCGGCAATACCGACAGGACGGTATTTTCCGGCATAATTATTCTGTGCAAGCGCGGCGGCGAGATGTTCGTTGATGCCGCCGCTCTGAATGCCTTCCTCCGCAAAAACAATGGTTTTATAGGACAAAAGCTGTGCGCAAAGTGTATGCGGAAGCGGATGAATCACACAAAGCTTGTACAAATCCACGAAAATGCCGTCTTGTTCGACAAGCGCGATAGCGTTGCGCGCTTCCAATGTTTCGCTGCCATAGGTGACAAGCGCAATGGACGCTTTTTGCGCGGCGGGATAGACGTCATATTCGTCTCCGGAGCAACCGAGTGCCGCCAATTCTGCCTGTTCACAGCCGCGCGGATAGCGAATTGCACGCATTCCGTTCTGCTTTGTCAAAAGCAAAAGCCAGTGTGTCAACTCCGCATAATTCGCAGGCGCAACAAGCCGCATCCCTGTAATTTGGCTTAAAAATGCCGCATCATAAATGCCTTGATGGGTTTCGCCGTCTCCGGGTACAAATCCGGCACGGTCAACCGCAAGCAAAACATCCAGATCTTGCAAACTGACATCGTGAATAATTTGGTCATAAGACCGCTGTAAAAACGTGGAATAAATAGAGACAACCGGTTTCATTCCATTGGTAGCAAGTCCGGCTGCAAAGGTAACGGCATGCTGCTCGGCCATGCCGACATCAAAAAAGCGTTCCTTGTGACGCTTGTAAAAGAACTGCAAACCGGTGCCGTATTTCATGGCGGCAGTGATGGCACAAATGCGGGTATCGGTATCTGCAATATCCGCCAATGTCTCACCGAACAATGTTGAAAAAGAACTGTCCGGCGCAACATCGGGGTCAATAATATGGTTGATATCAAATGCGCTTACGCCATGAAATTCGCCCGGATTTTGCTCGGCAGGTTCAAAACCTTTTCCTTTTACCGTCACAATATGCGCAAATAATGGCGCGGTCTGCTCCTGCTGATACGCAGAAAAAAGGGTGCAAAGCTTTTGAATATTGTGTCCGTCCATCGGACCTACATATTGAAAACCCATTTCTTCAAACATCGTGGAATGATAAATAATGCGTCTGAATGCTGATTTCACAGTCTGCATCGCAAGCTTTATGCTGTTTCCCACAAGAGGAACGGCATTTAAAAAGGATTCCACATTGCGTTTTACTTTAAAATAGCGCGGATTTGTACGCAACTTTGTTAAATATTGCGCCACGGAACCCACATTTTTAGAGATGGACATTTTATTGTCGTTGAGTACGACGATTAAGTTATTGAGTGTGCGGATATTGTTCATGCCCTCATAAATCATGCCGCCCGTGAATGCGCCGTCACCGACAATCGCAATCACTTTCCCCTGCTCACCGCGCAGCTTTTTAGCGGTTGCAAGACCGATTGCCACCGAAATAGAAGTGTTGCCGTGACCGGAAATTACCGTATCGTGCTTGCTTTCTTTCGGAGACGGAAAGCCGGAAATTCCGTCGAGCATGCGCAGTGTATCAAATTTATCTTTGCGTCCGGTCACGATTTTATGGGTGTAGCACTGATGTCCCACATCCCACACAAGCTCGTCGCGCGGTGTTGTAAAAACTTTGTGTAATGCAAGGGTCAATTCGATGGTGCCGAGATTGGAAGATAAATGTCCGCCTGTTTTGGAAACACTCTCAATCAAAAAACGCCGAATTTCTTCGCTCAATTGACAAAGCTCACGCATATTCAGTTTTTTTATATCATCCGGAGAATATATATTCTCTAAAAGTGACATTTGTCTCTCCTTTTATCCCGCACGGCAGTATTTTACGCCATTACAGGAATCATCACCGCAATTAAAATGCCCAGCAGCGCACCGGAAAGCACCTCAAATGGCGTGTGACCTACTTTTTCTTTCAGCTTTTTGCCGGGCAAGCCGCCCTCATCATCTTCGTTCATCCAGTCCTGCATCATGATGT
The DNA here is from genome assembly GCA_036635095.1 of Ruthenibacterium sp. Classification (GTDB taxonomy): domain Bacteria; phylum Bacillota; class Clostridia; order Oscillospirales; family Ruminococcaceae; genus Ruthenibacterium. The sequence continues at coordinate 15,614 of JAVWRA010000003.1, forward strand.
TCAAAATTTTTGCCTGCTCGCCTGTTTCATGGCGCACACCCATGGCGTCATACATCACAATTGCCGCTAAAATGAAAGCAAAGGCAAAACCGGGCGACGAAATGCCCTGACTTTTGGCAGTTGCCATAAACATGGAACAGACAAGCGCAGAATGTGCGCTTGGCATACCGCCTGCACCATACATGCGCTCCAGTTCAAATTTACCATGCACAACATAATTGAACAGTGTTTTACAAACCTGTGCGGCAAGCCACGACAGAAGCGAAACGCTCAAAATATAATTGCCAAAACAAATTTTTTGTAAAAGAGCCATAAGAAACCTCTACTAATTTTTTCGTTCGAGTAAAGATGCCGCCAATTCTGTTAAAAATTGTGATTTCTCACCAAAAGTATCCGCCAATTTTGCGCCGGCTTCCGCCGTCAGTTTTGCCGCCAACCGCATACTTTCATCAACACCCATCAACGTCACAAAGGTTGTTTTACTGCTCTTTTCATCACTGCCAACGGGTTTGCCGAGTGTCTGCTGTGTTGCGGTGACATCCAAAACATCGTCCACAATCTGAAATACAAGACCAATGGCAAACGCATATTGTTCAATCACCAACCGCTGTGCATCGCTTGCCTTTGCTGCAATGGCACCGAGCTGTGCGGCGGCATCGATGAGCTTTCCTGTTTTATTGCGATGAATTTCGCGCAGTTGCGTTTCGTTTGCGCGCACTGTTTCATAGTGCAAATCAAGTTCCTGTCCCAAAATCATACCACTTGTGCCTGCCGCGCGGCTGAGCATTGCAACCGCCTGTGCATTTTGCAGCGCCGTATCACAATCAGATGCGGCAACAAGTGTTTCAAATGAAGCCGTGAGCAACGCATCCCCTGCCAAAAGTGCCGTTGCTTCGCCAAAAGCTTTGTGACAGGAAAGTTTGCCGCGGCGATAATCGTCGTTGTCCATACAAGGCAAATCATCGTGAATCAGCGAATAACAATGCAGCATTTCAACGCCCGCAGCATATCGTGCCGCAAGCGTTTCATTGCCGCTGAGCATCTCACATACTGCAAAGCAAAGCACCGCCCGCACACGTTTTCCGCCTGCAAGCAAGCTGTAAATGGCGGCTTCACTGACTTTTGCGTCCGGATAAAAGCAATCGGTAATCGCCTGTTTGATTGCCTTTTCCGCCTGTGTCAGATAAGTTTGATATTGTACTGAATATTCCATCATACACCTCATTGCGCGGGTGTGATACTCGCGCTGATTTCATCTATTTTTATCTGTGCCTGTGTCAAAACAGTGTTGCAATAAGCGAGCAGCTCCGCCGCTTTTGCATAGAGCGAAAGTGCTTCATCAAGTGGCGTATTTTCGTCAGAAAGCTGTGCTAAAATGGCGTCAAGCTCTGCACCGGCTTGTTCAAACGGGATATTTTTTTTCATTTTGCAATCTCACTTTCAATCGTGTTGACCGTACAGCCCAGCGTACCGTCTGACAGGCGCACGTTGATTCCCTCGTTCGGAAATACTTGTTTTACAGACTTTAAAGTGACTTCTCCAATGCTTGCAATGGCGTAACCGCGCGATAAAATTGCCTGCGGATTGAGTGAAACGCTCAAGGCGGCAGCATGGGACAGCCTTGTCTGCATGCGCTGTAATATTGTTTGCATTTGTGCGGTTATCACGCTTGATTTGCGGGACAAATCCGCTTGCTTTTTTGCGACAGTCTGCTGCATTGCAAGCAGCGACGGCGCATTTTTTTGATGATTTACTATATTATAGCATAAATCAACGCGTCTTTGTATTTGTTTGTGAATATTTGTATAAATTTTGACGTTTTTTTCGAGTTCTGCATGTAAATCCGGCATCACAAGCTCCGCTGCCGCAGAGGGTGTCGGTGCGCGTAAATCGGCTACAAAATCCAAAATAGAAAAATCAATTTCATGCCCGATGGCAGAAACAAGCGGTGTTTTACAGGCAAATGCCGCGCGCGCAATCAATTCGCTGTTGAATACCCATAAATCCTCGCGTGAACCGCCGCCGCGTGCCACAATAATCACATCTACTTTTCCGGATTGGTCGAGCGCGGTGATGGCGTTTGCAATGCCCTGTGCCGCCTCATTGCCCTGCACCGTCACAGGTGCAAGCAAAAAGTGTGCCATGGGATAACGGCGCTGTGTAACATTGAAAATATCTTGAATTGCTGCGCCTGTTTTGGAGGTGACAAGTCCAATCATCTGCGGCATACGCGGCAGTGCTTGTTTGGCTTCCTGCGCAAACAAGCCTTCGGCATCCAACTTTTGTTTGAGCTGTTCAAAGGCAAGCTGCATAGCGCCAATGCCGTCCGGAAATAAATCTTCCACATAAATCTGAAACGCACCATCGCGTTCAAACAGCGAAATACGGCAGCGCGCAATCACACGCATCCCGTTTTGCGGCAAAAAGCCGAGTGCCTGTGCATTGCTGCGAAACATGACAGCTTTCACACTGCACTGTGCGTCCTTAAGCGTAAAGTAAAAATGTCCTGTTTTAAAATGGTTGACAAAATTGGATATTTCACCGCGAATGGCAATATCCGTGAGAACTGCATCATGCTCAAGCAGTGCTTTTACATATTGATTGAGCGCGGTAACGGTAATTACATTTGCCATGATTCCACCTTTTTTGCGGCTAAAATTGAAACGCCGATGGCGTTGTCACTCGCAAATTTTCCGGGTACAAAATAGATATCCGGCATTCTGTTTTGCACAAGTGTGCGGATAATATCGCTGCTCATCACGCCGCCGGCGCAAATTACTTGTGCGTGCGGATATTTCTTTTTTGCGCCGGCAACCATCGCAAGCACGGTTTGCCCGATGGCAGACAGGCAATATTTTGCAACATATGCCGGTTCTGCGCCGTTTTGCAGCAATTGATTGCACTGATTTTCAAGACCGGACAAACTGCAATTCGTTTCCTTTACGCTGACTTTCGGCTCGATTTTTTCAGTGCATTCCGCCGCCAATTTCGATAGTGCTGCACCGGCAGGAAAAGCAAAACCAAGCTTTACGCCGATGCGGTCAACGGCTTGTCCCGCATATAAATCGGTGGTATGTCCGACGTTTTCAAGGACATCTGCGTTTTGGCACAGCAGCAATTCCGTTGTGCCGCCGCTGATATGAAACACCAGTGTCTGCGCAGAAAAAAGGCTCTCATTGTGCGTTGCAAACAGTGCCGCGGCAATGTGACCCTGTTGGTGTGTACAAGCAACGACGGGAATATTTTTGGCAAGACCGATGGCATCTGCCACACAAACGCCGGTCAAAAAGCACGGCATATAGGAGCCGTCCACCGGACGCGGCTTTGCAGAAACACCAATGGCGTCCATCTCGGTCAGCGGAATTTTTTCATTGATTTCCCGCAGCAGTTCCGGTAGCGCCGCCGTATGATGAAAAACGGCGTCACTCTGCCGCAAACCGAGTTCCCCCGGCTTCACGGGCAAAAAACGTTTGCAGTCACAAACAACCTCTTTGGTCTGTGTGTCAAACACCGCCAAAGAGGTTGCGTAATTACTGGTATCGATTCCAAGCGTAATCATAACTACTCCGCAGACGGTTGTGCTTGATGTTCACGCGCGATATTGCCCAGCACACCGTTGATAAATTGATAGTCGTCATCGCCTGCATATTTTTTGGAAATTTCAACAGCTTCATTGATGACAATGCTGTCCATATCCTCCTCGGAATAAAGCATTTCCGTGACGGCAATGCGCAAAATAGCGGCATTTACACGCGGTAAACGCGCAAGGGTCCAGTCTTTTAATTTCGCTGTGATACATTCGTCCACCTCGCTGCTGTGTGCATAAAAATTCATCAGCAGTGCCTCGCCGTATGCGTCAATAGAAACCTCACCGTTTTCACGGGAAGCCGCAATAATTTCTTCGATTGTATTTGCTTGAAACGACGCTTCAAACAATGCTAAAATAGCATTTTCGCGTGATGTTCTTCTTTTCATTCTATTTGTTATCCTCACAAAAATAAACCCTCCTGCAAGCGGCGGGAGGGTATTGTTTTATTCTGCCTGCGCGGTGACAGCCTTATCCGGTGCAACGCCCGTAACATTGACATTCACCTTTGCAACGGTGATGCAGGTCATGTTTTGTACGGAACTTTTCACATTTTCCTGTACTTTTTCACAGAGCGGCGGAATTTTAAAGCCATACTTCACAAAGATGCTGACTGTAATTTCGGCGATATCTTCCGATAATTCCACCGTAATCGGTTTCAGCGCCGTCACTTTGTTGAACAAGCCTTTCATCCCTATATTTCCGGTGGAAACAGAGGCTACGCCCTCAATTTCCATCGTTGCCATCTGTGCAATTTTGGCAATTACATCTGTAGAAATTTGCAAACTGCCGCCAACTGTATTCGAATTTGACACGTCCATCGGGTACCTCCCTGCTCAAAAACGGAGCGAAAAAATTATTTGTATTTATTATATCATTTTATTTCAGGTTTAACAACCTATTTTACTTCAACAATTGTGATATTTTTTGCCTGTGTCTCCATTTTTCCGAGTACGATGTCTCTGATTTGTGCGACAGCGGCACCATCGAGCGCTGTGCCGCCGGTTTGAACCGCCACATTGATTTTATCGCCGCTGACAAAGGCGACACAGTCCGCAAAGCCTTTTGCCTTGATGACGCTTTCAATATCGCTTTCTGTGGTGATGCCTGCGATGGTAACGGCAAGACGGTCGGATAAGTCTTTCTTTTCGCTTTCACCCAAATTGGCACTTTTGAGTGTTTTTTGTAATTTGTCCAGTGCTTCGTCCCGTGTCTTTGAGCGGGCAAGCCGTGCTTCTTCAAAATATTTTTGATTAACCACCGCCTCGGTACTCACAAGCTGTGCATCGCCGTAATTTTTATCCGGCAAAGCCTCCGTCACATTTTCCACCGTCTGCGCGTTGACCGCCGATGTTCCGTCCACAAGTTTGAACCCTGTGTCTGTTTTGGCATACTCCCAGTTCAAATACACCGCCACGCCGAGCGCGACCACAAGAGTGAGCAACGTCAGTTGCCGTTTGGTTTTTGCACTTTTCATATCTTTTCCCTCCGCTATATCATTTTTGTCACACAGATTCGATTGGTTGGCAGCCCCAGCACCACACCCACCAAATCGGTGATGCGCCCCACAACCATGATGTCTCCGCCACCCTCGCACACAACCGCGACGCCTTTGATTTCCGGCATCCATTCGGTTTCAAGAAGTGGTGTTTCACTGCGGTCTGCCGCATTTACAAGAACATGTTCACTTTCGCGTGTGCTTTTTTGCTGATTGTTTTCGCCCTCCCCTTTCGTTTCGGCTGCCATTTGTTCGTTTTGCGCATAAACATTTTCACCTGTGGTGTCAAGTGTAATCATCACGCGCACCTTGCCTGCACCCGCCACATTTGCGAGCGTGTCCGTCAGCCTTGTTTCAAGATTTTTCACATATTCGCAAGCATTCTGCTGTGTTTGATTTGTCGCAGACACGCTTTTTTGCTTCGTTTTTGATTCTGAAAACAGACCATCCGAAAAAAAAATGAGCAAAATACCTGCAATCCCCAAAAAGAAAAGGGCGTTTTTTTTGTGTAATAAATCAGTCCAATGTAATGGATGCCGTTTCGGTTCTTCCATTTTTAAAACCTTCTTTTTGTACGACAACCGGCACATTTACACCGAGCGCCTGTTGTACCGTTTTCCGAATAAGCTCTGTCTGACTGTCTTGCGCCGCAACAATTGTCACGCGATTGACCGTAAAGTCAATATCATTTTGTGTGAGTGATACCGTGCTGCTCAACACGGGACACTGCGCCTGTGTACACGCTCTTTCCACCGTTCTTTCAAGAATTTTTTGCGTTTGTGCCGCAATCATGGCATCTGTATCAACCGCGGTTTCTACAGGTGCCAATACGGGAATGAAAAAACGCGTATCCGGATAACGCAGCATTTGCAGCGGTGTAAAAGCTGTTATTAGAATATATAGCGTTAGCACCAGTTTTATGACTGAAAATTTTGATTTTGCCGGTGTAAATTGTGTAAGCAGACCGGCGATGATACACGCCATACACACCGAGAGCGTCCACGCTTTGATTGTTTCCAACTTCATCCGCCTCCCAATAGCATCATTAACATGGTTGCCGTCACCACCACAAGGCAGAAAAAGAATGTCATGGATAAATACAAGCTGATACATTGTGCAAATCCATGCAGCAGTTTTGCGCATTTGAGATTACCGGTTGCGGCGGCAATCACCTCCACAAGGCTGAACACCATGTGATGTGCCATGCACTGTAAAATCAGCGGCAAAAACGCGGCACAGAGAACCGCGATGACTGCAAAACCCAAGCTGCCTTTGAGCATTTGCATTCCTGCAATCACGCTGCCCATGGCGTCTGATACGGCGCGTCCAACCACCGGCACACTGCTGCCGATTAACATTTTGCCTGTTTTAAGCGCAAGTGTATCCGTGCTTTGTGCAATCACGCTTTGCAGACTTAAAATGGCGACAAAAACCGTTGAGCAAAAAATCAAAATTGTTTTCAGCCATTTTTCAAGTTGGTTGGCAAGACTTTCGGTATCAAGCGGACTGCCGACAATTCCCACTGCATGAAATGCGAGAAAAACGCGCGTGAGCGGCAATCCGAACCTGCACAAAACATCGGTAATCAACATTGCCGCGCCGAAAAAAAAGCCGCCATAAATTGCCGCGCCGCCCACTTGACCGCAGCTCAACAGCACAGCGGAAAAAGCAGGAACAAAAAGCGAAATATAAACACGAATTTCTTCAAGTGTTCGCTGCATCTCCCCCATCATCTGCAAAACAGACGGTGCGCAGACAGCAAACGCCGCAAGCGACGAAATTGTTTCAAGTAAAACGGCAATCGCACCGGGCGGCGTTTCTTCCGTCAAACTGCGTGCAATCGCACACAGCACAAGCACTGTGCATAATTTTGCAAAAAGGCGCAGCGGCGCGGTAAACGATTGGCGCAACATCTCCGCTGCGGCATCCAGATAATCCGTGATTGTCATTGCTTTGAACGCATCTGCCGTGATTGGTGCGCTCTCAATTATTTCCTGCCACGCGGCAGGCGGCGATGCTATTTCATTATCATCTGTTTCCTGCGCGAAAACAGGCGTAATCAGCAAAAACAGCAGACTAAACATGCAAATTATTTTTTTCATCATCGCAAAAGCTCCAATAAGATGTCTGAAAGAGCAACAAAAAGGGGCATTGCCACCAGTAGAATACATAGTTTTCCGGCAAGCTCCACACGTCCGGCAAGTGCAAACTGTCCTGCTTCACGGCACAGTTCTTGTACGCCTTGCGTAAGCAAAGCAATGACAACGGCTTTCAAAACACAGCCGATATCGGTCCACTGTGCGTAACCGGAAAGGCTTTCCACAAAATACAGCAGTGGCCCGAGCGCACGTAAAATTGCAAACAGCAGTACAGCACAGCTTGCAATGCTTGCAGGCACCAAATAGGACGGATTGTATTGTTTTAAAATACTCAGTACGGTGAGTGCCGCGAGTGCAAAACCCGCAATTTGCAGTATTTCCATCGCTACAAATCGAACAGGCTTTTGATTGTGTCGAACAAAATGCTGATTTGGCTGATAATCATCATCAGCACCACAATCAATCCCGCAAGTGTTGTCATCATTGCCTGTTCCTCCCTGCCGGAACGAATGAGTAACTGGTTGAGTACAGCAACAATAATGCCGATTGCCGCTATTTTAAAAACAAAATCAATATCCATATCCGTCCCCTTATACAAATAACAGCGCCGCAGCCACACCACCCGCAATGCCGAGCGCACGATATAATTTACGGTCTTTCGCCGCATCTTCCTTTGCTTTGGCAAAAATCACTTTCAACTCCGCCTGTGTACCGGCAAGCTTTTTGCTTTCTTCCTCTGCACTCGCATTGCCAAATTCTGTAAGCGATGTATCAAACAGTGCAAATTCCTGTGGTTTCAAAACATCTTTGGTGTCAATCTGCAATTTCCGCAATGCCGTTTTCAATGTGGCGGGCAATGTTTGCGGTGTGAGCATTCCGATGCGAAACGGCAGTGCTTCCAGCACACAGCATTGTGTCATATTGTGCAGTGCGTCACAGGTTGTATCACGCCGATATTTTAAATTCGTCTGCAAATATTGAATAATGCAGAGCATTTCCGCCAACATTTTCACGCGCGTTAAAAGCTTCTCGCCTGCTTTATATCCGATTGCAGTGCCTGACAGAATCAGCAACACACAGCCGATTCCCTTCCATAAAATCCGCAACCGAAATCACCTCCTTTATTTCACAGGGTTTGGCAGAACCGGTCAACAACACCAGATGACAAAATGCACCGGTTTGCAGCAATGCCTGCATTTGCGGTCGCTTTCGCAGTGCGGAAAAATCTGCGGCATGAATGGTCGCAATCATACGCACACCGCCGTTTGCCACGGCTTCAATCGCTTTTGCATCTTCCATGGTACCCACTTCATCACAGACAATGACGTCCGGCGACAAGCCGCGCAGTGCCTGCATCATACCCGCCGGTTTTGCAAATCCAGATAAGATATCACAGTGCAGCGGCGGCACCGTCACAAAACCATTTTGTTCCAGCGGTGCAATTTCAAAACGCTCATCGACAGCCGCCACACGTTTTCCGTCTTTGGAAAGCATCGATAAAACAGACCGCAGTAAAGTCGTTTTCCCGCTTGCCGGCGCGCCAATCAGTAAAATTCCGCCATTACTTTCGTACAGCAGCGCTTTTAACTCTGCGTTGTCACAATAGAGAAACACCCGCGCAATGCGAATATTGAGCGAGGTGATATTTTCCGTTTGTAAGGTGCTTTTATCGGCGTCTGTCGCCATGCCGCAAAGCCCGACTCTGTGTCCGCCGGAAAGCGGCACAAAACCCTCAGCGATGCAGTTTTGAAAACTATGTACCGAATAGGCACAAACGGCATGAAAGCACGTCTGCATCTGCGCGTGTGATGTCGTGAGCAGCGATGACATCGACACAGCCGTCAAAACCACATTGCCGTCCGTGTCAACGAAAAAGGAAGCCGTCGGTGTCGTTAAAACGACAGGTCGATTAGAACGCAAACGAATTTCCGTAATGCTGACAGCGATGGATTCCTTCACACGCAGCAAGGCATACGAAAGCGCACACGGCAACTGCGCCGCCGCTTCATAATAACCTTTTGCCGAATTTACCATGAATATTTTCACCGTCCTTTACTTGCACTATATGAAAGACGGACAGGCGCTAGAACAACAAAAAGTCCATTCACATCAAATGGTGTGAATGGACTTTTGCAAATTTTATTTTATAGTTTTTCGATTGCGGACACAAGCATATCTTTTAAAATACCGGGATTGCCCTGTCCTTTGCTTGCTTTCATACATTGACCGACGAGAAAACCGACAACATTCGTTTTTCCGCTTTTGAAATCCTCCACTGCTTTGGCATTGTTTTGCAAAACCGCATCAACAATTGCGCCAAGTGTTCCGGTGTCACTGACCTGTGCAAGACCTTTTTCTTTCACAATTTCCGATGGGCGCTTGTCTTCTTCCATGATGACATCAAGAACCGTCTTTGCGGCAGTATTGGAAATGGCACCTTTTTCAATCAGCGCCACCATATCGGTTAAATTTTCTTTGGTGAGTGCCGTATCTGCAATTTCAAGACGGCGTTCATTTAAAATTTTGGCAATGTCGCCAATCATCCAGTTAGAAATCAATTTCGGATCACATTTTTTCATTGCAACGCAGGCGTCAAAGAAATCCGAACGTGCCTTATTTGCCGCCAAAAGTTGTGCATCTACCTGCACAAGTCCGAAATCTTTCACGTAGCGCAGTGTTTTTGCAACCGGCAGTTCCGGCTGTGCATCTTTGAGCGCTTGAACATATTCCTCACTGACTTCAAACGTCAAAAGGTCGGGATCCGGAAAATAACGATAATCCTGCGCATCTTCTTTGGAACGCATCAGCACACTTTTTCCGCCGGCATCGTCCCAGCGCCGTGTCTCCTGTTCAATCACACCGCCGTTTTCAATCAGTGCAATCTGACGTGCGGATTCATATTGAATGGCACGGTACACAGCACCGAAACTGTTGACGTTTTTCATTTCCGTGCGTGTGCCGTATGCTTCCTGACCCATCGGACGCACAGACACATTGACGTCTGCGCGCACACTGCCCTCCTGCATCTTTGCATCGGAAATGCCCAGATACAAAAGCACGGTCGTGATTGCTTCCAGATAGGCTTTTGCTTCATCGGCGCTGCGCATATCCGGTTCGGATACAATTTCAATCAGCGGTACACCGCAGCGGTTATAATCGGCAAGTGTACCGTCAAATGAATCGTCATGAATCAGTTTTCCGGCATCTTCTTCAATGTGAATCCGCGTGATACCGATGCGGCGAATCACATCGCCGACAAGAATATCCAGCTTGCCGTTTTCGCACAGCGGAATGTCAAACTGGCTGATTTGGTACGCTTTGGGCAAGTCGGGATAAAAATAGTTTTTACGGTCGGTTTTGGTCACGCGATTGATACTGCATCCGAGCGCGTGTCCCATTTTGATGGCATATTCCACCACCTGCTTGTTTAAAACAGGCAGTGTACCGGGCATTCCCATGCAAACAGGGCAGCAAAGTGTGTTCACTTCGGCACCAAACGCATTTTTGCAGGCGCAAAAAATCTTCGTTTGTGTGCAAAGCTCGGCATGTACTTCAAGTCCGACAACAATTTCATAATTTGTATTCATTTTACAGCTCCTTTATCGCAAAGCCGCCGACGGCAGTTTCATAGCACTTTGCAATGGTGAGTAATTTGCTTTCACTGAATTTCGGACCGATGAACTGCATTCCGATAGGCAAATTGCCCTCGCCCATGCCGCACGGTATGCTTATGCCGGGCAATCCTGCAATATTCAGCGTTGTCGTGCAGAGATCAGCGGCATACATCGCGAGCGGATCACTTGTTTTTTCGCCAAGTTTAAATGCGGTGTACGGTGCGGTCGGTGTGATTAAAACATCACATTTTTCAAACGCCGCATCAAATTCTGCACCGATGATGCGCTGCAACATTTTTGCACGTTTATAATAGGCGTCGTAGTATCCGCTTGACAGCACATATGTGCCAAGCATAATGCGGCGTTTTACCTCCGCGCCGAATGCTTCGCTGCGCGTTGACAAGTATAAATCATTCAATGTACCGTCGCGTTTTCCGGAATATCCGTATTTGACGCCATCATACCGCGCAAGGTTGGAGGACGCTTCCGCAGAGGATAAAATATAGTATGCCGACAGCGCATAGTCTGTGGACGGCAGAGAAACTTCCGTGACGGTTGCACCCATGGCTTCCATCGTGGAAACAGCCTTGCGCACGGATTGTTTTACTTCGTCCGTAACGCCGCTGCCGTAATATTCTTTCGGCAAACCGACGCGCAACCCTTTGATGTCTCTGCCCATGGCAGAAAGGGAATATTCTTTACTGGTTGCGTCATGCGCGGCATCTTTGCCGCACAGCACACTGAACAGCAGCGCAGCATCGTCTACCGTGCGGGCAAACGGACCGATTTGGTCGAGCGAGGACGCAAACGCCACCAGTCCGAAGCGTGAAACAGCGCCGTAAGTCGGCTTCAAGCCAACAATGCCGCACAGGCTCGCCGGACAGCGAATAGAACCACCGGTATCGGAGCCGAGCGACAGCGGCACTTCGCTTGCCGCAACCGACGCCGCACTGCCGCCGGACGAGCCGCCCGGTACGCGCGCCGTATCCCATGGGTTTTTAGTGGTTTTAAATGCTGAGTTTTCGCAGGAAGATCCCATGGCAAATTCGTCCATATTGAGTTTTCCCGGCATCAGTGCATCTGCCGCCTGCAATTTTTCAATGACTGTCGCATTGTATGGCGGCACAAAATTTTCAAGCATTTTTGACGCGCAAGTCGTGTTGATGTTTTTCGTGCAGATATTGTCTTTGATGGCAACCGGAATGCCGGCAAGCACACCTATCGTTTCATTCTTGGCAATTTTCGCGTCTACATCGTTCGCTTTTTCAAGCATTCCATCATGATTTACCGACAAAAACGCGTCAATCTGCGGCTCGATTGCCGCAATGCGTGCCAGTGTGTCTGTGGCAATTTCCACCGCACTGATTTCTTTTTTACGCAGCAGAGCAGAAAGCTCTGTTGCGGACTTTTGATATAAATTCATCATAGCTTCCTCACTCCACCGTTTTTGGCACAACAATGCAGCCTGCGATTGTGTGCGGTACATTTTGCAGCATTTCATCCCGCGGATAAGACGGAACAATCACATCTTCGCGCAGTTCCATCTCGTTGCCGGTGTCAAGCAAAGTTTTTGCACTTTCAATATCCGGTAAATGATCCACCATCGCGATAATTTGTTCAAATTCCGCTTCAAATGCTGCAATTTCATCGTCTGTAAATTGCAGCATGGCAAGCTTTGCAATGTGTTTTACATCTGCTTTCATTTTATTTCCTCCTCGTTTTCACGCAATAATTCATACAATTCCGTCTCGCTTAGAATAGGCACACCCAAGCTTTGCGCCTTTGTCAGTTTTGAGCCGGCAGCTTCGCCGGCAAGCACATAGCTTGTCTTTTTCGAAACCGATGCTGCCGCTTTTCCGCCGTTTTGCACAATCAACGCCTCGGCTTCTGTGCGGGAAAGTGTTGGCAATGTGCCGGTCACCACAATGGTTTTTCCTGCGAGCTGATTTGTTTTTACAACACCGTGATACTGCATATTGACGCCTGCCGTTTGCAGACGGCGCAACAAGTCCCGCGTACCGTCTTTTGCAAAAAAATCGAGTACGCTGTCGGTCATAATGCCGCCGAAGCCGTCAATCGCATTGAGTGCATCGGCATCGGCATGCAGCACGGCGTCCATGCTGCCGAATTGTTGTGCAAGCAGTGCGGCACCTTTTGCGCCGATATTGCGCACACCGAGCGCAAAAAGCAATTTATCTAAATTGTTTTCTTTGGACTGTGCAATGGCGGCAAGTAAATTATCGGCAGATTTCTCCTTGAATTTATCAAGAGAAAGAAGTTCTTCTTTTGTTAGATAGTAAATATCCGCCGTGTTTTGAATGAGATTTTTTTCGATAAGCTGTGCTGCAACCGCCGGACCGAACCCATCGATATCCATTGCGTTTCGGCTTGAAAAATGAATGATATTGCGCAAGATTTGTGCCGGACATTCAGGGTTTGTACAGCGCAGTGCCGCCTCATCTTCAAGATGTGTTACCGGCGCACCGCACGAGGGGCAAACAGTGGGCATTTGAAACGCAGCAGCGCCACTGTGCCGCGAAATTGCCGCAACAACTTCCGGAATGATATCGCCGGCTTTGCGCACACGAATGCTGTCTCCAATTTGCAGATTGAGCTGTTTAATGAATGCTTCGTTGTGTAAAATCGCGCGTGAAACTGTGGTACCTGCAAGTAAAATCGGTTCAAAAACCGCCGTCGGCGTCAATACGCCGGTGCGTCCAACCGACACTTCAATAGCCAGCAGAATGGTCTCTTTTTCTTCGGGCGGATATTTAAAAGCAATCGCCCATCGCGGAAATTTTTGGGTAGAGCCGAGCGCTTCTCTCTGCGTAAAATCGTTCACTTTCACAACGGCACCGTCAATATCATACGGCAGTGTGCCGCGCAGTGTGCCGATGGTTTCAATTTCCGTGATGGCGGCTTCAATGTCGTCAAACAGCGTATAACGCGGCGATACCGGAAAGCCGAACGCCTTAATGACATCCAAACTTTGTTTGTGGTTGGTAATCGTCTGTCCCTGCAATTGCTGTAAATTAAACACAAAAATTGACAGACCGCGCTGTGCCGTAATACTGCTGTCTTTTTGACGCAGCGAACCTGCCGCAGCATTGCGCGGATTTTTAAACGGTTGCTTGTCGTTGATTTCCTGTTCTTCCACAAGCTTCAAAAAAGCTTCTTTCGGCATATATACTTCGCCGCGCACTTCTAAAAACGCAGGTGCATTTTGCAGCTTTTTCGGGATATCTTTCACCGTCGCCAAGTTTTCGGTGACATCTTCGCCCACAGTGCCGTCACCGCGCGTAGAACCGCGTACAAAGGCGCCGTTTTGATATTCCAGGCTGACAGAAAGTCCGTCTATTTTCGCTTCCACCACATATTGCGGCACAACGCCGGCATCGCGTACACGGCGGTCGAAATCACGAATTTCATCGAGTGAAAACGCGTCCTGCAAGCTTTCCATTTTAACAATATGGGTCACTTTGTCAAACTTTGCCGACACCGTTCCGCCGACATGTTGTGTAGGCGAATTTTGCGTCACTAACTGCGGGAACGCAGCTTCCAACGCTTTAAAATCGCGCCATAAGGCATCATATGCAAAATCGTCCAGCTCGGGCGCGTCATGGTTATAGTATAAATCGCTGTGATATTCAATTTGTTTTTTCAGTTTCAGATATTGTTTCTGCGCTTCTTCCGGATTCAATTTTCCACCTCGTTTTACAGTCAAATAATGTAATTAGTATAGCACAAAACTGCCTGTTTGCATACCGTTCCGACGCAAAAATTCACTTTCGAACAGAGTAAACCTGCGGCACTTGCCCCACAATCAGCGTTTCCGCCACACATATCTCGTTTTCGACGGTTACGCTCGTGGAATAGCCCGGTAAAATGGCGCTCATTTGTACTGTAAATCGAATGAAAATACGATATTGCGTTTGATTGATACCCGCAGTTTCCACTTGATCCACCATTGACGTTTCCACAAACGACGCCGGCAGCACTTGCAGATGAATATTCGGTCCGCGTCCCGCCATAAGCTGCCAACCAAGCAATGTGCCGAGCGGAATATGTACATCCTGCTTTTTTATTGCAAGCAAACGATTCGAAACAGCTTCCGTCATCTGCGCTTTCAGGTGGTTCAGACCGGAGGAATCGACCATAATGGATGTGACGTTCCCATTTGCGTCTTTTTCGACCGATAAAATCGGCTCCGTAAGCGTCGTTTGCTGCTCAAGTTCTGCAATAATCGCCTCGTTCATGGCAAGCACCGACACCACACGGCACTGATACTGCGCCATTGTTGTAATCACGGGGCGAATCCGTGCATCCAAAATTGAAAATCCGGCAATCACAAGCAAAACAAGCAGTATTATTTGCACAATTCGCACTGTTTTTTTGCTGAAACCGACACGTTTTGCATGGTGCATTTTTTCGCCCCCTTTTCAAACAGTATATTCAAAGGGACAAAAAATAGTGTCGGTTCACAAAAAAAGGCGTTGCCTTACAGCAACACCTTTTTGAACATTCGGTTAAATTGAAATCGCACTGGCAACATCCAGCAAGCTGGTGTCGATGGTTTTGTACATGGAAAGCGCCACCGAGATATCATAGTCAACAATGGATTCTGACCGCGTGGCAACCACACGGTTCAAGATGCCTTTTCCAATCAATTCCACTGCATGATAACCCATGCGGCTTGCGGTTACACGGTCACGCAGAGACGGCGAACCGCCGCGTTGTACATGCCCTAAAACCGTTGCGCGGGAATCGATACCGGTACGGGACTGAATTTCATTCGCCAAATCGCCGGCATGTCCGACTCCTTCGGCAATTAAAATAATAAAATGCTGTTTGCCGGTTTTCTGTGTTGCTTTCATTTTGGCAATCACGTCGCGGTCAAGGTCATACGGCACTTCCGGAATCAGCGTGACAAGTGCGCCCACGGCGATACCGGTATTCAGCGCGATATATCCGGCGTTGCGTCCCATCACTTCCACCACGCTGCATCGGTCGTGACTTTGTGTGGTGTCGCGCAGTTTATCAATCATTTCCACAGCGGTATTCATGGCTGTGTCATAACCGATGGTATAGTCACTACACGCAATGTCATTGTCAATGGTGCCGGGCAGACCGATACAAGGAATCCCCTGCGCTGCCATATCTTTTGCGCCGCGGAACGAACCGTCGCCGCCGATGACAACAAGTACATCAATGCCATTGTCACGACACGCCTGTGCTGCTTTTTTTTGACCTTCCTGCGTTTTAAAGTCAATGCAGCGCGCCGTATATAAAACCGTGCCGCCGCGATGAATAATCTCTGAAACGCTGCGTAAATTCATATCACAAATATCGCCTGTCAACAGTCCGTTATAACCGTGACGGACTCCCTTGACGCGGTAACCTTTTGAAATAGCGGTACGCACCACCGCACGAATCGCCGCGTTCATTCCCGGCGCGTCACCGCCGCTTGTGAGTACACCAATGGTGCTTACTACTTTATCAGACATGAAAAATTGCCTCCTTACCAAACTATCGTCACTCTAAGTTCTTATTATATCTTTTTTGCGCACTAAATTCAACTGCTTTGTTAAATAATTATTGAAGCTTTACATTTTCTGTGCCAAGAACGCGTTCAAGTTCGCTGATGAGTAAATCGTTTTGCGTACACCACAAACTTTTCGGCGCCAGCATCCGCTGTTTTACGTCTTCGAAATACATATAAACGGGATAATTTCCCTCAAAAATGCCCAGCAGATTTTTCACCTCGGTAAATGCTTCGCAATTTTGTGATGGCACCCGTAGCCATAAACCGTTTTTGCTGTTTTGCGTATCCACGCGCAGTTTTTGCGGTTCGTATTTTTCAATCTCTACAATATTTTCCGCCAAAAGTTTTGCGCCCTCATCTTCTTTGTAAGAAATATGTCCGGTCACAACGACCACCGCATTGTCTTGAATCGCCTCTGCACATGCAAGCAGTATTTTCGGAAACACGAGCATTTCCATCGTGCCGCTTAAATCTTCAATCGTGATAAACGCCATCAATCCGCCTGCTTTTGTAGTGATGGTTTTGGTGCGCACAATGGTGCAAACAACGCAAACATTTTTTCCGTCGGAATCCACCGCGTCCTCTCCGGTCAAATCCTTGATGCGGCAGGGAGAAATTTTGTCAATGATTTCGCTGTAATGATGGAGCGGATGTCCGGATAGGTAAAGTCCGCTCACTTCTTTTTCCATTTGCAGCATGATGTCGTAATTGTATTCTTCACAGTCCTGCATTTTATAGGTATCTGCCGCTGCCGCATCGTCAAAATCGCCGAACAAATTGATTTGACCGGCAAAATTTCTGCGTGAATCGCTCTCGACACTCTTTAAAATACCTTCGAGATTTTGAATCATCACCTTGCGCTTTGTTTCAAGATTGTCAAAGGCACCTGCTTTAATCATGCTTTCCACTGCGCGACGGTTGATTTCTGTGCCGTGCAGTCGTTTGCAAAAATCGTATAAACTGTGATATGGCTTTTCTGCGCGCGTGGCAACAACCGTATGAATCAGGTCACGCCCCACGTTTTTCAGCGCCATTAAGCCAAAGCGAATGGCGTTGCCTTGCACCGTGAAACCGGCATCGCTCGCGTTGATATCCGGCGGCAAAACCTCAATGCCGAGGCGCTGACATTCCGAAGTATATTCAATCACTTTATCGGTATTGTCAAGTACGCTCGTAAGCAGTGCCGCCATAAACTGCTTTTGATGATGTGTTTTGAGATAAGCCGTTTGATAAGCGACAACGGCATACGCCGCCGCATGTGATTTATTAAACGCATATGACGCAAAACTCGACATATCGTCGAAGATTTCATTGGCTGTTTTTTCATCAATACCGTTTGCGATACAGCCTATACATTCGTGACCCGCTTCTTTGTTGCCATAAACAAAATGCTTGCGTTCTTTTTCCATAACATCATGCTTTTTTTTGCTCATGGCACGGCGCACAAGGTCAGCCTGTCCATACGAGAAACCGGCAAGTTCGCGGCAAATTTGCATCACTTGCTCTTGATACACAATACAGCCGTTTGTTACGTCGAGTATCGGCTCTAGCAGCGGCGTTTTATAGCGCACCTGTTCGGGATGATGACGGTTGTTGAGATAGGTCGGAATCGAATCCATCGGGCCGGGACGATACAGCGAAATGAGCGCGATGATGTCTTCAAGGCTGGTCGGTTTTAAACCGGCAATCACCTGCTTCATGCCGCTCGATTCAAGCTGAAAAATGCCCTCGGTTTCACCGGCAGACAGCATGGCATATACGTCTTTGTCCTCATAGGAAATGGCATCCATCAAAAAATCGGCATCGTGTTTTTGTATCATTTTTTCGGCATCACTGATGACCGTCAAGGTACGTAAACCGAGAAAATCCATCTTGAGCAAGCCAAGTTCTTCAATGGTTGTCATGGTGAACTGGGTAACGATATTGCCGTCATTGGAACTGAGCGGCACATATTCGTTGGCAGCATCGCGCGTAATCACAACACCGGCAGCATGCGTTGATGCGTGGCGCGGCATTCCCTCCAGTTTGATTGCCATGTCAAGCAGTTCTTTCACCTGCGGATTGGTCTCATATTGCAGCGCAAGCTCTTTTGATTCGCTCAACGCCTGCCGCAAGGTCATTTTTACTTTCATCGGCACCATTTTTGCAATGCCGTCTACCGTTTGATAGGGCAAATCCAAAACTCTGCCGACATCACGAATTGCCGCACGCGCCGCCATCGTGCCGAATGTGACAATTTGCGCCACATGGTCAGCACCATATTTTTGAATGACATAGTCAATCACTTCCTGCCGGCGCTCATAGCAAAAGTCGATGTCAAAATCCGGCATGGAGACGCGTTCCGGATTGAGAAAGCGCTCAAACAACAAATTGTATTTGATGGGATCCACATTGGTGATGCCCATGCAATACGCCGCAAGGCTGCCGGCACCTGAACCGCGACCGGGACCGACGGGAATGCCGACACTCTTGGCGTAGCGAATAAAATCATACACAATGAGATAATAGTTGATATATCCCATGCGGTCAACGACGGAAATTTCATAATCCATGCGGGCGCGCAGTTCCGGTGTGATGGCATCGCCATAATGCTTTTTAAGCCCTGCCTCACATAAATCCACAAAATAATCCTTGTTGTTCTGTCCGCTTGGCGCTTCGAAATACGGCAGTTTTGTCACACCAAACTCAAAATCAAAATTACATTGTTCTGCAATTTTGTTGGTATTCTCGCAGGCTTCCGGCCACGCACTGAACAAATCATACATCTCATCTGTATCTTTGACATAAAATTCATTGGTGCCAAATTCAAGCACATCGTCATCATTAACCGTTTTATTGGTCTGAATGCAGATGAGAATATGCTGCATTTTATGGTCATCTTTGGTGAGATAATGAGAGTCGTTGGTGGCAACAAGCGGCACATTGACATCCTGTGCAAGCGTTACAAGCTGCGGCAAAATGGCGCGCTGTTCCTCAAGACCGTGATCTTGAATCTCAATATAATAATTGCCCTCACCGAATAAATCTTTATAATAGAGTGCCAAATTACGTGCTTTTTGATAGTCGCCCGCAAGCAAAGCCTGTGGAATTTCGCCCGCAAGACAGGCGGAAAGGCAAATCAATCCCTCGTGATATTGCTCAAGCAGTGCATGGTCAATGCGCGGCTTATTGTAGAAACCTTCCACAAAACCCGCCGATACCATTTTGATTAGATTTTTATAACCCAGTTCGTTTTTACACAGCAACACAAGATGATTCGAGCCGTCAATGCGGCTGACTTTGTCAAAACGTGTGCGCGTCGCCACATAAACTTCGCAGCCGATAATCGGTTTGATGCCGGCTTTTTTTGCCGCACGGTAAAAATCAACACAGCCGTACATTACACCGTGGTCGGTAATGGCAATTGCCGTTTGCCCCATGCTTTTGACGCGTTCCATCAACCCGTCGATGCGGCAGGCGCCATCAAGCAGGCTGTATTCGGTATGCACATGTAAATGCGTAAAATTCTTCACTTGTTCAGGCATTGTTTGCCCTTTCCATCATTGCATTTGCAATTTGTTCGATTTTTTTCAGCCGATGCGATAAGCCGGATTTGCTGAGCGGCGGACTCCATAATTGTGCCAAATCCTTCAAACTCAAATCCGGATTTTCCGTGCGTAAATTCGCCACATTTTGCAGCATTTCAGGCAGTGCATCAAACGCATTTTTCTTTTTAAGCAGCAGTATCGCCTGCAATGTAGCGGAATTTGCCGCGACAGTTTTATCAATATTGGCAGTTTCGCAATTTGTGATGCGGTTGGCTTTGTTGCGAAAATCTTTATATACTTTGAGATTCATAATTTCGAGCGCCGCGCCGGATGCACCCATAAAGGTAAGTAAATCTTCAATTTGCTCACTGGCTTTGAGATACAACACATTTGCGCCTTTTCGTTGGGTATGACGCGGTGAAAAATCGCGGCTCATCAAAAGTGCTTCAAAATCTTTCATCAAGTGATAGCGCGCGGATAAAAACTCAAGATTATATTCCTGCTTGGGGTCAGTCATTGTGCCGCAGCATAAAAACGCGGTGGACACAAATGCCGTGACGCAATGTTCGCATTTGAAATGCGCGCTGTTGATACGCAAATTGGTATCGGTATCACAGTAATCAAACAATGCAAGCATTTTTGCAACTTCTGCTTTTTCCTTGACGGCAAACTCATATAAGCTGCCGTCCTCTTTGCCTTTGACCGTGACGGTGCCAAAAACGCCGACACGATCGAGCAGCTTTTTTGCATATTGCGCAATGGAAAGCTGCTCTGTGTGCAGTACGATGCCGCGCGTATCAAAATATTTTCCGAAACACGCAACCGCATACGCCGCAGCAACGGCACAACAGCTTTTTGGCAAATCACGCGAAATAATTTCTTTTTTAACCTGTTGAGAAAAGCTCATGCCGTCTCCTTTTAATCAAATTTATGCAGTGCCGGAACCGCGCTGTGCATCTCGATGCTCCACCACGGGATAGTAGCCGATTTTTGCGCAATAGGTGGCAAGCTCCTGTGCAAATGTAATGGAGCGATGCTTTCCGCCGGTACACCCTACCGCAATTGTGAGTTGGCTTTTGCCCTCTTTGACATACAGCGGCAGCGAGTATCCGATTAAATCCTCCATGCGGCGCAGCAGCTCTTTTGATTCTGTAAACTGCATAACATAATTGGATACGGCTGCATCAAGTCCTGTTTTATGCTTGAGTTCCGGCACGTAAAACGGATTCGGCAAACAGCGCACATCAAACACAATGTCCGCTTCTTTCGGCTGACCGTATTTGAAACCGAATGATAAAATTGTCAGCGCCATAGCGTCAGATGTTTTCGACACAAAGAGCGAAACCACTCTGTCTTTGAGCTGCGCTGTAGACAGCAGAGAAGTATCAATTTTATAGTTCGCGTTTTCATACAGCGGCGCTAAAATAATCCGTTCCCGCAAAATGGCTTCGTCTGTTGAAACTTGTGATGATAAGCTGATGGGATGACGGCGGCGCGTTTCTTTATAGCGGCGTTCCAAAACATCATTTTGCGCATCTAAAAACAAGATTTTCGCTTCTACTTCAGTTTCTTTGAGCTGTTTGAGCGCGAGTAAAATATCCTCAGCCGATTTTGAGCCGCGGATATCCAATACAATGGCAACTTTTTGCAAGGGGTTTTCGCTTTTCATGGAAAACTCCATCAATTTCGCCAATAAATTGGCAGGAATATTATCGATGCAAAAAAAGCCAATGTCTTCGAGTGCATTCATTGCCAATGATTTTCCCGCACCGGAAAGACCGGTTACAATCAATAAGTTCATACTGCTTTTAAACTCGCTTTCTATTTGACAACTCTGATTTCTTTTTCAAGCCGGTAGCCTGTTTCCTCCGTCACCTTTTTGCAAACAGTGTCCGTCAAGTTGAGAACATCCGCACAAGTTGCTCCGCCGGTGTTGACCACAAAGCCGCAGTGCTTTGTGCTGATGGCAGCACCGCCGACCGCATAGCCGCGCAAGCCGCACTGTTCAATCAAAGCACCGGCGTACGCGCCGACGGGACGCTTGAACGTACTGCCGGCGCTCGGCATATCCAGTGGCTGTTTTTCGGCACGACGACGCGCATATTCGTCCATTTCGCCTTTGATTTTTGCAGAGCTTTCAGGCTGTAAACGGAACGTCGCGGATAAAAGACAATCTTTCGTGTGTTCGAACATCGAAGTGCGGTATCCGAGACAAAGCTCCTGCGCCTGCAAAATGCGTTTTTCACCGGTTTCGTCGAGAATCGTTACGCTTTCGAGTACGTCTTTCATTTCGCCGCCGTAAGCGCCGGCATTCATATACACAGCACCGCCCACACAGCCGGGGATTCCAAACGCAAAAGAAAGTCCCGACAGTCCCGCCTGCATTGCGGCGTTGCACACCTGCGCCAGTGATGCACCGGCACCGGCTGTCAGCCGCGTTTGCAGAACTTCAATGGTTGAAAATGCAGTATTCAGATGAATGACAACGCCCTCATAGCCCTCATCCGCAAACAAGATATTAGAACCTTTTCCCAGAAAATAATATCGCAGCTTTTGTACATTGCAAGCTTTTATCAGTGCGGATAATTGCTGTTCACTGTTTGGTGTACAAAAAAGACGTGCGGGCCCGCCAATTTTAAAGGTGCTGTGTTTTGCGAGCAATTCATTTTCAAGAAAAGGAATCTCCTGCCGCCGTAAAAACGAAATCAGACTTTCTTCCATTCGCTGCATTCTCCTAAACTGTTTTTTGTTTTCCAAGGCTTGCCGCGCCCACAATTCCCGCATCATTGCGAAGCTGTGCCGCCACAATTCTCGTGCGCTTCATGCCCTCACGCGCAAAATCTTCTTTGTCAACATAAGCGCGTACCGGACCGAGCAGTGCTTCGCCCTCTTTGGAAACGCCGCCGCCGATGCAAATGATTTCAGGCTGAAAAATATTGATGATATTTGTGATGCCGCAAGCGACATATTCAATAAAATTATCCACAATATCGGTTGCAAGTTCATCGCCTGCGCGCATCCCGTCAAAAGCAGTTTTAGCATTGATGCGCGACGCATCACCATTGACAAGGCTCCACATGATATTGTCTTTACGCGCTTCCATTGCGGCGCGCGTGTCCTCTGCAAGTGCGCGGGCAGAAGCATATTTTTCCCAACAGCCACATCTGCCGCACATGCAGCGACGTCCGCCTTTTTCAACAACCGTATGTCCGATTTCCGCACCGGCAGAGTTAAATCCGGAAAATATTTTCCCGTCAATAATAATGCCACTGCCGATACCGGTGCCGAGTGTAATGACAACGGCATACCGTGCGCCTCTTGCGCCGCCGCCTATGTACTCGCCGTAAGCCGCAGCATTTGCATCGTTTTCAATGTAAATTTTGCAAGGTAAAAGCTGTTCCATATCCTGTTTTAAGTGCCAATTGCGATAACCGAAATTGGCGTTAAATTCCACAATACCGGTGGCGGAATTGACGCTGCCGGGTGTGCCGATGCCGACCCATTCAATCTGTTTTTCAAAATCAAGATTATTTTTCTGCGCGATTTCTTTGCACAAAGTAGCAATCGATTGTTCGATTTCTTGCTCCGGCTGTGGAAGATTTGTTCTGCAAGACAGTTTGTCAACGATAACATCGTTGTCGTCTACCAGTCCTGCCGCAATATTGGTTCCGCCAAGATCAATGCCGATGGTGAATTTTTCCATACCTTTCAGCCTCCCATGATTGTTGCGATTTTTTTATGATGTAAATGCAATTCCGTTATTAGATTTTCTTTGGTTGCATTGACAATTAGTTCTTGCGGAAAACGAATTTCTTCCAACATCGGCACAACGGAATGCACATCCGCCATACGATAAATAGAATGTGCATCTGAATTGACTGCGATTTTGGTGTTGTTTTTCATACACGCCAGTGCAAGTTCGCGCATATTTTGCTCACTGCCCGGACGGCACACCGCGGAATTTGCGTTCATTTCCACCACTTTATTATTTTGCGCAAATACTTTCGTCACCGCGTCATAATCATATACATAATCGCGCGATTCTGAATGACCAATCATATCCACGAATGGATTTTTCGCCACATTAAGCCACAATTCGGTTGCGGTGTTAAAATTCAACTTTTCTTGCAGTGTATAAGGATGAATCGAAACAATCAGCCATTCAAACCGATATTGTGCCATTTCTGCCTGTGTAAAATCAAGTGTGCCGTTTCGGTCACGCACGTTTGCTTCCACGCCTTTGAGTACCCAAACATCTTCCATGCGCGACGGCAATTCGCCAAGACCGTAAAAATACCACGGGTGCGGCGCATCCGGCATGCTCGGGCCATGGTCGGTCACTGCCATTGCAAAAAGTCCCTGCTTTTTCGCTGCCGCCGCCATTTCGGTGATGGTGTTGAATGCGTGATTGGAAACAAGCGTATGTGTGTGCAAATCTGCAATAATTTTCATCAATTACTTCCCCTATTTTGATTTCGCTTCGCCTTAAAGCGTTCCGTCTGTATCAAGACCAAGGCGTTCGAGCAATTCTTTTGCCGCATTATAACCCATCTTTTTCTGACGGTTATTGATGGCGGCTGTTTCAAGAATGACGGCAAGGTTTCTGCCGGGCATCACGGGAATTACGGTGCATGGCAGCGGAATGCCTAAAATTTCAATGGTATCGGTTTCAAGACCGGTACGGCTGTAATTTTTGGTTCTGTCCCACGGTTCAAGCTCGACAACCAAGTCCACCTTTTCACTCATTTTTACGGCACCGGAGCCAAACACACGCGCCACATTGATGATTCCTACGCCGCGCAGCTCAATAAAATGTCGAATATTTTCCGGCGCAGTGCCTAGAATTGTGCGATTGGATACACGGCGCAATTCCACAGCATCATCCGCAATCAACCGATGTCCGCGTTTGACAAGCTCTACGGCTGTTTCGCTTTTACCAACGCCGCTTTCGCCCAAAATCAAAATCCCCTCGCCATACACTTCCACCAACACGCCGTGCCGCGTGATACGCTGTGCAAGCTCGACGCTCAAAATAGAAATCAAGCCGCTCATCATGCTGGAGGTGCTTTCTGCCGTGCGTAAAATCGGCACTTCAAATTCAGCGGCATACTGCATCATTTCCGGAAAAACAGCAAGGCTGCGCGTGATGATGACTGCCGGCGGCTTGACGGAAAACAGCGCATGAATCGCAACGCCGCGTTTTTCGTCTGTCAATGTTTCAAGATAGCCGATTTCTGCTTTGCCTAAAATTTGAATCCGCGTCGGCTCAAAAAATTCGTCGTATCCGGTAATCAAAAGTCCCGGACGATTGACATCTGCCGTAATGATGGGAATATTTTTCAAATCGGTTGGTGCAAACACAACCTCAAGCTTCAACTGGTCAACAACCTTGTCCAGTGCTACACTAAAATTCGGCATAAAAACACCCTTTCCTTTTTGCAACTGCAACTATATTTCTATTATATAGTATCAGCGCACAGATATCAATTTTGTTTTTGTCTTTTTATGCCTTTCTTTCGCACAGAAATTTTGTTATAATGAATTTGTAATTTAATTTGACCCAAAATATTTGACTTGAAATGAGGGGCAGCTATGAAAATCGCAATTTTCACCGAAACCTATTTCCCGTTCATCAGCGGCGTGGTAACGCATATCAAAACTCTGAAAGAAGGACTTGAAAGCCAAGGACATGAGGTTTTGATTGTAACGCTCAACCCAAAAGCCATGTGCCACTATGTCAAAGACGGCATTTTATATTGCCCTGCCATTCCGCTTAAACGAATTTACGGCTATGGCTTTGCCAATCCGCTCAATGTGCAGCGTTTGCGTATTATCGAAGAATTTGATCCGGATATCATTCATATTCAAACAGAGTTCAGCATGGGTATTTTTGCGGAATTTGCGGCGCGTCGCTTGAAAAAGCCGATTGTCTATACGCTGCACACCATGTATGACGACTATCTGTTTTACGTTGCACCGGATAAATTTCAAAACATGGTGAAGCCTGCAGCACATCTGTATTTTCGTAAAATCGCAAACCGTGCCACTGAAGTAATCGGGCCCAGTGTCAAAGTGGTCGAGTTTTTACGGCGCTGCGGTGTGGAACGTCATATCAATATTATTCCAAACACCGTTGATTTATCTGACTTTATGGCAGAACATGTTCAAAAAGAAGATATTGCGAAAGTGCGCGCATCGCTCGGCATCGAAGAACAAGACGTTGCCATGTGCTTTGTTGGCAGGCTTGGCAAAGAAAAAAGTATTGATGTACTGATTGAATATTTTGCGGCACATTTTCAGGGACAAACGCAGTATAAATTATTCATCATTGGCGACGGACCTGAAAAAGACAATCTCAATCATCAAGTTGACCGGCTTGGCATGACAGCGCAGGTAAAACTGCTCGGACGCATTGAGCATCCGCTGCTGCCACCCTATTATCACGCATGTAATTTATTCACAACGGCTTCTCTGTCGGAGATGAATTCCATTTCGATGTTGGAAGCGATGGCAAGCGGTCTTTATGTCATACAGCGACTTGATATTTACAATCGCGAACAGATTAAATCCGGCGAAAACGGCGAGGTTTTCACCACTTCTGCCGATATGGCGGCATTGCTCAAAGAGGAATATGCCATGTCCCCCGAAGCACGGGCGCAGCGCCGAAAAACCGTTACCGCCTACACCACGCGCTATGGACAAAAAGAATTTATGAAAGCCGTCATGAATGTATATGAACGCGCCATTGCCGAATATCGCTTGCAAGGGAAGCAGAAATTCAAATAAAAGGTTCGCCGCATTAAAAAATGCGGCGAATTTTTTTATGCGGCATGAATGCTGCTTTGAAAGCGCACACGCTGCGGCTTGTAAAAAGCATCATCCGATAACGCTTGTTCTACTTCTGCATTGTTTTGCTGCCGCAGCCACCATGCAAAATTGAAAACATCATTTTTGTGTAAAAAGGTAATTTCATGCAGCGCGGTAAATGCGCGTTCGAGTTGTTCGTTGGCACAGGCGATGACATGTCTGCCGTCATCTTTTTGCAATGTGCGTCCGTTTTGTGTGCAGCGTACTGCTTTCCCGCAAAGCCGCAGCGAAAGACAATTGTTTTCTATTTCTTTTTCCAAAAAAAGATTTTGCATCACGACGGTCGTGTCGATGTCATCTGCCGTGAAGCGCAGCGTGAGTGTGCTTGTTTGCTCAGACAGCAACGGCACAAGCTGCATGGCAATTCCGTCAATTGAGGCAACGGCACAGCCGTTTTGCACAAGCAGTAAACCATCTGCCTGCACAGGCATTGTCTCACTGTCTTGCAACTTTAAAACCGGCAGATAGCCACACGCATTTTCGCGCAGTGCATAAACACTTTGCGCGAATTGTGTCTTGCCGGACAGCCGATGAATCATGCCCTCACAAACACGCACAATTTCCGTCATGCGCGGTTCATAGGCAACGATTTCGCTGCACAGAGCCGGCGTGTAAAACACATGCAAATTTTGACGCAACGTTTCTTCCTCCGTAAAATATTGCAGCAGTGATGTCGCTTTCCCCTGCATGGCGCCGTTTCCTATCAGTAAAAGTTCGTTCTGCGCATAAAACGGCTTTTTGTTTTGCTTTTCTTCCGCCGCCGTGATGGCGGCATCTACACTGTTTCCGCTGCCGGTATAAACGCGCGCCTGTCCGTTTACCGAAGACAAATCCGTTCCGCTGTCGCAGGTAAACACCACGAGCGCCGCCTCAATGATATCGCCTGTTTGGTCAAGATAAATCGCCTTGACAATGGCGCGTTCACTCAAACGCGGCTGCGTCGAACACCCGCATAACAGCAGGCATATCGCACAAAGGAGTGCTTTTAATTTTTGTTTGCGCATGGCACATTCCTCCGTATTCTGCCGCAAATTGCCGCACATAGCAGCAAGACAGCCGCAACAGATAAAATACCGCGCAATAGTACAAAAGACAAACCGGAACACATTCCCGCGGCAACCGTGACAAGCAGTGCCGTGAGCGCTGTGTATATGGCGTCGCGTTTGTGCGGAAAATACTCCTGTATCATCATTTTTGCACCATAAAGCAGCGCCGCCGTGCGTATCATTGCGGCAAAAAGCCATGCGCAGATATGCAGCACATCTGTGCGTTTGAATACCGAAATACCACCCATGCGCGCCAATAAATACAGCGGCTGTGTTTGATTGGTTCCATACGCGCCGAGACGCAGCTCCGCGCATAGCAGTAACAGTGAAAGAACGCCGCCAATTGCCATGATTGCTTTTTGCAGCTCTGCTCTTTTCACCTTGCTTTTGGCTTGATTCGGCATACAAAACAGCAGTATTTCCGCAGGAATTGCAAATAATTGCACACAGTCGGTCAATGTTTTTTGCGGCAGATTTTGTGTGAACTTTAAATTTGTAATACGAAAATGCGTCAAATTTCCAAGCAACAAAAACAAAATCGAAAGTAAAAAAACAAGCAAGACAATCTGCCCCGTGCGCCCGATTGCCGCCCATCCGTTTGAAACGGCAAACAGCGCGGCGAGGAGCAATAAGCCGAAAACAATGCTTTGCGAAAGCGGCACATCACTGACGGCAGTATAAAAGCGCTGTATCTGCAAAAAAGCACTCGCGGATGCAAACAAAAATACGGCGCCGTAAAGCGCGCAAAACAGTTTACCTGTCAGCACGGGAAACCAAAGAAAAACCGGCAACAACACGCATAATAAAACGGTGCATAGCAGCACCGCCTGTATGGCGCTCTGTGCGGTTCCGCTCAGCGCAGGCGGTGCCAATACAAAATCCGTCATCACGGATAAAAAAAGAACAATGCCGCAGCTTTGCGCCGCAATCGGTTCCTGCTTTGTCATAAACGCATTCCTGCTACTTTCTCTGTAAATCTTGTACGGAAAAATCCGCATCCGCCAGTACCTTCCAGTTGCGCCGCAAAACGCCGTCACGCAAAAAAGCTTTTCCCATCGGTGCGAGCGGCGCGGTATATACAAACCCGAAAAGCTGCATTCGGCATGCACTGCACAGCGCGCAAAACAGCAGCACACAGATGCCGATAGGTCCGAGCAGACCGCCCGCCAAAATCAGTGCAAGGCGCAGTACAATGATTGGCTCATACAGCGCCGGCACCACAAATGTGCAGATGGACGTGAGCGCAGCAATTACCACAATCGGTGCGCCGAGCAAGCCTGCGCTGATGGCGGCATCACCGAGAATCAGCGCTGATACGAGACTGACCGAATGACCGATGGGTTTTGGCAGGCGCAAACCGGCTTCCCGCACAATCTCAAGCAGAATTGTCACGAGTATCGCTTCCAGAAACAGCGGCAAAGGTGTTGCCTGTTCCGATGCCGCCACTTTATAAAGCAGTTCACTCGGCAGCAATTCCGGCGTAAAGGTGGCAATCGAAACAAAGATACCCGGTAGCAAAATCGCAATAAAAAAAGCGGCATATTTCAAAAGACGAATGAACGATGCAAAATATGCTTTTTCAGAATAATCGTCCATGCTTTGAAAATTTTCGTTGAAAAAGTACGGCACAATCATGGCAAACGGACTGCCGTTGGCAAGCAAAATTACTTTTCCCTCGCATATTTTAGCCGCTGCCGTATCGGGACGTTCCGTGTATCCAACCGATTGAAACAGCGAAAATGCGCCGCGCTGAATGAACGGCGTCAAATATCCTATCTCAAATAAAAACGGTAAATTGGCTTGTTCGATGCGTTTTTTCAGCGGATTCAAAACGTTCGCAGGCACCAAATCCGCATCATAAAGCAATGCGATTTCTGTTTTTGTTTTTGCGCCTACCATCATGGTACTCACCGTCAATGCGCCTGTGCGTATCAGACGGCGAATCAAACTGATGTTGATGCGGAGCGGCTCTGTAAAGCCCTCGCGTGAGCCGCGCACATTGCCCTCGCCGCTTGCTTCCTGCACACTGCGCGACTGCATATTCTGCGTGGAAATAACCACCGCCGTGCGGCATCCGTCCACCATAATCACACTCGCGCCGGAGGTCAGCCGAATGCGCATATCCTCCAGTGTCATCACAACGGCATTCTCCATAGGAATTGCCGTTTGCGTCAAAATATAATCAAGCAGCGCCTGCGGCGTTTTCGGTTTGTTTTCCTCTCTGCTGAGCGCGTCAAGCATCATCACCCACAATCGTTCGATACTAGAAAGTCCTTCAAACATAAAAATGCAGCACGAAAAATTACAAAGTAAAACAGGCTTTGTATACAAATCAACAGATTCATGAAAAAAAGTTTTTACGGTTTTTATGTTTGTCTGTAAATCGCAAGACAAATCTGACGGCATCTATTCACACTTCTCTCTTATCATCTGCTGATAGTATGGTTTATCTGTATGAATTTAATCATTCATGGCAATCATACAGTGCAGAGAGGAGTTGCCTTTTTTGACACTGATTATTTTTCGTACCGTACTGATTTATATTCTGATTATTGTAGCCATGCGCCTGATGGGAAAAAAGCAACTGGGCGAGTTGCAGCCGTCCGAACTTGTTTCCACCATTTTAATTTCCAATCTGGCATCTATTTCCATTGAATCGCCGGAATTTCCGTTGCTTGGCAGTATCATGCCGGTGTTCATCATTGTGGCGTTTGAAATTCTGCTGTCTGCACTTTGCGTAAAGTCACACCGTGCGGCAAAACTGGTGTCCGGCTCACCGCGTGTTGTGATTGTAAACGGTGTCATTGACCAGAAAATGCTGTCGGATTTACGCTACACGGTAGATGATTTACTTGAAGCACTGCGAGAAAAAGACATATTTGAACTGTCGGAAGTTTCCCTTGCACTTGTGGAAACAAATGGCGCCGTCAGCGTACAGCGCAAATTTTCATACAACACGCCCACCAATCAAAATTTGGAAATTGCTGCGCCAAAAGCATCACAGCCATCGCTGCCTATGGTGACAAACGGCACGTTAAATCGCGAAAATATGTCCCTGTACGAAATTGATGATGCGTTTATTACCACCATCTGCACGACGAATCAATGCGCTCTTGCGGAAGTTTTGCTGCTCTTTTGCAACGATGCAAAAGAGACAACGCTCATAAAAAAAGAAAGCAGATAAAAATCTGCTTTCTCGAAAGGATGTGACAAAATGATGCGTCGGGTTACTGCGGCATTTGCGCTGCTTGCGATTATTTTTTGTCTTTCTCTTTGCGGACATTTTGCCGTGCGCTGCGTAACGGATACCGCGCTTGAAAAGCTTTGTTTCATTCGCAGTTATGTACAAGTGCAAAACTATAAAGACGCAAAACTTTCCATCGACAACTTAGCCGCCTATTATCAGCAACAACAGCATATTTTGGAGCTGTTTATCAAGCGCGACGTCGTGGCGAATCTCACGGTCAATCTCAACGGACTGTCCGCGTATGCAACGCATGATACGGCAGCAGACTTATACAACGAAATCGACAAGGTTACCGCACAGGTTGCCATGATGAAGCACTTATTTTTTAGTATTTTTTGAGCGTTTGTTGAGCAAATCTTTCAGCTCGTCCATAAAGGTGTTGATGTCGCTGAACTGACGATACACCGACGCAAATCTCACATAGGCAACTTCATCAATCTGCTTCAGCTCCTGCATGGCAAGCTCGCCGATATGAATTGATGTCACTTCACGTTCATATGAATTGAGCAGTGCTTGTTCAATATTATCGACAGCCGTTTCCAGCATCTGATAAGTAACGGGACGTTTTTCACAGGCGCGCATCAAACCGTTCAGTAGTTTTTGCCGGTCAAATGCTTCGCGGGAT
>JAVWRA010000004.1:0-44407 GCA_036635095.1 Ruthenibacterium sp.
TGTTTCGATTTGCTCTTTCATAAGTCAGCCTCCTCGTAGATTCGGCATAGCGGTTTGAACACCGTCTGTCCGTGCTCTTAGTATACCTTATATTGTTGCATAGTGCAATATATTTTTTATTTATTTTGCGCTATGCTATTGACAGAAGAAGAATCATGGTGTAGAATACAAATTATCGGTTGCACAGCGCAACGGAAATCATTCTTAAAAAATTAAAAAAGCGTGTTTTTTAGATATGAGTTGCGTAGCGCTACAAATCTTATAATTTGGTAAGG
Source organism: Ruthenibacterium sp. (assembly GCA_036635095.1). Classification (GTDB taxonomy): domain Bacteria; phylum Bacillota; class Clostridia; order Oscillospirales; family Ruminococcaceae; genus Ruthenibacterium. The sequence continues at coordinate 276 of JAVWRA010000004.1, forward strand.
TTTGTGCGACATGCTTATCATATCGCATAACCTGTCCGATAAAGCGGACAGTGCCGGAGAAAGGAGCGGAAAATCGAAACAGAACCCATTTTGCGATGCCCGATATGCGGCGAAGCGCTGTGCGACGGCATGTGTTATTACACGGTGGCGGACGGCAAAATAATCGGCTGCGAGGCATGTGTGGAACGACACATCAATTAAAGGAAAGGAGAAAACCAGTTGACAGAACAAAACGCCACACGCCGTGCCGTTTGTCCGGGATGTATTTGGGCGGCGTGGGGTGCGCCGGATCGTGCGATTTGTGCACGCAGGCCCTGCGCGCTGGCGGCAGACAGAGCCGCGGCACAAAAAGTGGCACAGGAGAGGAGAAAAGCATGGCAGGCAGAAGAACAAAGCAGGATAAAGTGAACGCCCTTGTAGAGGACGCATTGCTGCGTAAAGCCACAGGATATTTGTATACCCAACAGGACAGCTACAAATTAAAAGCCATTGCCTATGGCGACGGCGGCAAAAAAGAGAGCGAAACCGAAAGCGTGCAGGTGGTGGATGTGCAAAAATATGTGCCGCCGGAATATTCCGCCATCGCCCTGTGGCTGAAAAGCAGAATGCCGCAAAAATGGGGCGAAGCGGCAAGCAGTGTGCCGCAGGCGGTGGTGCAGATTATTGATAATATTCCCGATACATTGCCTGAAAACGCGTCGGACACAGAGCCGCATGACACCGATGATGGATGAGGAGATTGAACTGTGCAAATTGATTGCACCCGCATTTTATGCGGCACATCGCGATATACAGGAGCATCGGCATATTCACTACAGCTTTACGGGCGGACGCGGCAGCACAAAATCCACCTTTGTGGCGATTGAGATTTTGCTTTTGCTGAAAAAACACCCGCATTGTCACGCGATTGTGCTGCGCAAAGTGGCGGGAACGCTGCGCGACAGCGTGTTCAGCCAATACATTTGGGCGGCGGAGATTTTGGGGATTGCGGCGGAATTTGAGCAGCGCTTATCACCGCTTGAACTCGTTTACAAACACACGGGACAGCGTATTTTATTTCGCGGCGCCGATGATAAATCAAAAATAAAATCGCTCAAAATGCCGTTTGGCTATTTGGGATTGACGCATTTTGAAGAAACCGACCAGTTTGATTCGCGCACGGAACTGCGCACCATTTTGCAAAGCACCATGCGCGGCGGCGATTTGTTTTGGAATTTCGAAACGTATAATCCGCCTGTGCGACCGGCACATTGGGTCAATCGCGATGCACGGCAGATGCGCAGTGACCGCTTTTTGCACCACAGCGATTATCGCATGGTACCCAGAGAATGGCTGGGCGAACAGTTTTTTGCCGAGGCGGACTGTCTGCGGCGCCAAAATGAAAACGCGTATCGCCATGAATATCTCGGAATGGCGGTGGGCATGGGCGCGATGGTGTTTCCGAATGTGCAGATGCAAACGCTGACAAAGGAAACGGTTGACGCATTTGACCGCGTGTATCTCGGCGCGGACTGGGGCTTTTTTCCGGATCCGTTTGCGTTTGTGAAGCTGCATTACGATGCGGCGCGGCGCGTGGTGACGCTGTTTGACGAGGTGTGTGCGGTGCGTAAAAGCAATGCCGAAACCGCTGCGCTCTGCCGCCAAAAAGGTGCGGGACGCGAGCGAACGCTGTGGGCAGACAGCGCCGAACCGAAAAGCGTGGCAGATTTTAAAAGCTATGGCATTTTGTGCCGCGCGGTGGGCAAAGGCGCGGGCAGTGTTGCGTACAGCATGAAATGGCTTGCCAGTTTGAACGCGATTGTCATTGACCCGACGCGCTGTCCGGCAACGGCGCGTGAATTTTCGGAATATGAATATGAACGTGACCGCGCGGGCGAAATCACCGAGGGATATCCCGATAAAAACAATCATCAAATCGACGCTGTGCGCTACGCGCTGTATCCGGTGTGGCGCAGGAAAGGACAGTAATGGAATTTTTACAAACAATTTGGAGGAGAATACAAACAATGTTTTGGAGAGAACCCGCTCTTTTGGGCGAAACACCCGCAGTGACCGAAAAAATGTTGCGTGCGGCAGACGGTTGGATGTCGCTTTTTTGCGGACAGGCACCGTGGTTGACAGACGGCAATACGCAAAGCATGAATTTGCCGGCGGCAATCGCGGGCGAATTGGCGCGGCTGACAACCGTGGAACTGGCGGGACAGGTGAGCGGCAGTGTACGTGCCGATTATTTAAACGCACAGCTTGCGCCGGTTTTGGCGGCGATGCGCACACAATGCGAATATGCGGCGGCAGGCGGCGGTTTAATCCTCAAGCCGTATGTGAACGGCACGCAAATCGGTGTCGATTTTGTACAGGCACACAGTTTTATCCCGACGGCATGGAATGCGTGTGGTGATATCACGGGTGCGGTATTCATCGAACAGGCAAAAAAAGCACACGGAACATACACGCGGCTTGAGCGGCACAGTATGACAAGTGACGGCTATCTTGTTGAAAACAGCGCCTATTTTTCACCGACAGACCACGCGCTCGGCGTGAAAACACCGCTCACTGCCGTGCCGGAATGGGCAATGCTTTCGCCAAAACTGACATTGCGCCGTGCAGACGGTTCGCATCTGACAAAGCCGCTGTTCGCCTATTTCAAAATGCCGTTTGCGAATCAGGAGGACACTTCCTCTCCGCTCGGTGTGTCGGTTTACAGCCGTGCAACGGGATTGATGGAGCAGGCAGACCGCCAATACACCCGCATTTTATGGGAATATGAGGGCAGCGAATTGGCGGTGGACGCCAGCATCGGCGCACTGCAAACCGAAAGCGGAGACTTGCGTCTGCCGCACGGCAAAGAGCGCTTATTCCGTGAACTTGCCATTGACAAAGGGGACGGCGGCGACTTGTACAGCGTGTTCAGCCCCGCTATTCGTGACGGCAGCCTGTTCAACGGGCTGAACCAACTGCTCAAGCGCGTTGAATTTTCATGCTACTTATCCTATGGCACACTCAGCGATCCGCAAAGCGTGGAAAAAACGGCGGAGGAAATCAAAATGAGCCGACAGCGCAGCTTTTCAGCCGTGTGCGATATGCAAAAAAGCCTTGCGGCGGCTTTGCAGGCACTGGTAGACGCCATGGACGTATATGCGTCACTGTATGCGCTTGCACCGATTGGCGCGTATGAAACGCATTTGCAATTCGGCGATGCCATTGCCGTTGACACAGAGCGCGAACGCGATGCCATGCGGGAAGATTGCCGTGACGGTGCTGCCGCGTGGTGGGAATATCGCGTGAAATTTTACGGCGAAAGCGAGGACGTCGCACGTTCACATGTGGCGGAAGCCGCCGCAGGAAGGGAGGTGAGTGCCAAAAAAACAGCAGATACACAAAGCGTCAATCCGCAGACGTAAAAGGCGGTGAAACCTAAAAAGTGACGCAACCACGTTAAAAGCGTAAAAGGAGAAGCAAAGATGAAACGCGAAGATTTAGCAGAACTCGGACTGAGCGCCCAGTCGATAGATAAAATTATGGCGCTGCACGGACGCGATGTGGAAAAAAACAAAGCATCTGCGCAGGACTGGGAGCAAAAGTACAAAGATGACACGGCGGCGCTGCAAACGCAGCTTGTGCAGACGCAATATCAAAACGCGGCAGAAAACGCCGTGCGCACCTTGAAATTCAGCAGCGAAAGCGCAAAAAAGGCATTTACACAGGCGCTGACACAGCAAAAACTGCCGCTTGCGGAAGGTGTTATGACGGGTTTTGACGATTTTACGGCGCAGTATCGCCAATCGGATCCCGCCGCATTTGTCAGCGAAGCCGCCGCAAAAATGCCGGTATTGGTACAGCCGACCGGCAACACCGCCCCATCAACCGTACCGGACAGCGCATTGCGCGCTGCTTTCGGACTTTAACAAAAAGGAGATTTTATGAATTCTATCACACTTGCAAAATCGTATGTTCCGATGCTCGACGAGGTTTATAAATCGGCATCACTCACCGCAAAACTGGACGGCGCAAATGAATTGTGTCAGCAGGGCGCAAACGCCAACGAGCTGATTGTGCCGATGCTCACAATGCAGGGGCTTGGCGCTTACAGCCGAAACGGCGGCTATGCCGACGGCGATGTCACCATGAAAAACGAAACCGTGCAGTGCGGGTTTGACCGCGGGCGTATGTTCAGCGTGGACAGCATGGACAATGCCGAAACAGCCGGACTTGCGTTCGGTCGGCTTGCGGGCGAATTTATCCGCACAAAAGTAGTGCCGGAGCTTGACGCCTACCGTTTTGCACAATACGCCTCCAAAACAGGCATCGGCAATGTTGCCGGCGCACTTGCGGACGGCAAAGCTGTGGTGGCGGCGCTGCGCGCAGGACTGAATGCCATGGACGAGGCGGAAGTGCCGCCCGAGGATCGCAACTTGTTCATTCTGCCGAGCCTGCTTGCGCTTGTGGAGGATATGGACACCAGCGCATCGCGTGAAGTGCTGACCAATTTTGCCACCGTCACCAAAGTGCCGCAAAGCCGTTTTTACACGGCAATCACCCAGCGCGACGGCATCACCGTCGGGCAGGAGGAAGGCGGCTTTACCACAAGCGGCAAAAAACTGCATTTCATGATTGTGCATCGTCCGGCGGTCATTCAGTTTGAAAAACACGTTGCACCGAAAATCATCACGCCGGAAGCCAACCAAAAGGCAGACGCGTGGAAATACGGCTATCGCAACGTGGGTGTGGCTGCCGTGTACGACAACAAAACAGCCGGCGTGTATTTGCACCGCGAGGCATAACGAAAGGCGGTGGCGAAATGACCCCTGTGACACAATCTTTTTATACCGGCGATTATTGCGGAAAACCCATTGCCGCCGCCGATTTTCCGCGCCTTGCCCTGCGTGCGCAGGAAATTTTGCGGCGCGACACCGCCGCGCGCATCGACGGCGTGCTGCGTGAGCCGGTTTTACATGCGGTGCAAATGTGTTTGTGTGCGATTGTGGAGGTGCTTGCGGCACATGACGAAAACGGCGCACTCGCCAAAGAAACCGTCGGAAGTTGGAGCCGCACGTATCGTGCCGCCACAGTATCGCCGCGTGTGCAAATCAAAACGGCAGAGGAACGGTATCTTGCCGAAACAGGCTTTTTATACCGTGGTGGACGCAATGCAGATGTTTAACCAGACAATAACGCTGTTTTGCCGGTTCGGACCGCCCAAAGCCGATGCGTTTGCACGCGCCGTGATATACGGTGTTTCCATGGACAGCGCCGCCGCCAATAACCGCTCGCTGCATTATGCCAAAAGCGCTGACCGCGCACTGATTTTGATTCCGTTTTCTGCGGCAGAGGGTTATGTTGCGGCACATATATGGCAGACAATGACGCCCGCCGCACGTAAAAATCACTGGAGTTTGCAGCCGGGCGACATTGTGGTGGAGGGCGTGGCAACACTGGCGGACGGCGAAAGTGCCGCGGCACTGCTGACCCGCACCAAAAGTTTTTTGATTACCACGGTGGACGAAAAGCAAACGAATAATGCGATGGCGCATTTTGCCATCGGCTGCGGACGCACGTACCGCTATGGCGGAGGTGTGGCATGAGCATTTGCGAATGTATTGCCGCGTGGCTTGAACAAAGCGCAAGCGTGCAAAGCGGCTGTCCGAACGGCGTTGCCGTGGGATATGCCGAGGCAATTCCCGGCTGCACGGTTTGCGATACCGGCGCCGAGAAAACAGTGACGGAAATCACCGGCACACAATCAATCGAACACACCTACGCCATATTGTTGCGCTACGCAACCGTATGTGCGGCAGACCGTCAGGCGGCACTGCGTCTGTGCGAAGAAATTTGTAACTACTGTGCATGGGCAGATGCAAACAATCTGCTGCCCGTTTTGCCCGCCGGTCTTTGTGCCGAGGGTGTCATTTGCACAGGCGCGCAGACAAAAGACAATGACGACAGCGGTCTTTGTGTGTATCAACTACAGTTGCGGCTCATGTTTACGCGTGCCGCAGCAACAGAAAGGAATTATTAAAATGGCAGTAAAACAAAAAATCAAACGTTCAAAGCTGGCGGTGTTTTTGAACACCGGCACAACCGCGGGAAAAGAGGAATGGAGCCTTGTGGGGGACGGCGTGACCGAAATGAGCATCGCCTATAACCCGCAGACAAGCGAGGTGACCTATATCAACCAAAACAGCGGCGTCACCGATGTCGAAAGTTATAAGCCGACCATCGCCACGCCGATGACGGCACTTGCGGGCGATGCGGTGTTCGAATTTGTAGACAGTATGCGCATGGGACGCAAGGTTCTCAGCGACTGCATGACCGAATGCCTGCTTGTGTATTTGTACAAAGACGCGGTGGCGGGCGGATATCCGGCTGAAAAAAACGCGTGTGCCATACAAATTGACGATTTTGGCGGTGCGGGCGGCGAGAGCGCAAAGCTCAATTTCACGCTCAATTTGCAGGGCGATGCCGTTGTCGGCAAATTTGACCCCGTGACGAAAGCATTCACAGCAACCGTTTAAAGAACCGAGGCGCGCCTATCGGGCGATGGCGCGCCTTTTTTAGAAAGGAATTGATTTTTTATGAAACAGCAAATCACCATCACTTCCAATGTCATCACGCTGCCAATCGTGCGCGACGGCATTTCGACGGGAGAAATTAAACTGCCGGTGGACGACACGCAGTTTTTAGGCAATTTTTATGCACTGCTGCCGAAACTGGAGCAGCACCGCGCAACCTTGGCGGAGGCACTCCGCACCGAAACGGAAAATCCGGCAGATGCACTGGCGGCACTCGATGCGCTGTGGTGCAGTCTGCGGGCGGATATCGACACGGTTTTCGGTGCGGGAACAAGTGCGCTTGTGTTTGGCGAGGCGTGCAGTTTGGGGCTTGTGCAGCAGTTTTTCGAGGGCGTGGCGGCGGCAATGCAAACGGCGCGCAGCAGCAAAATAGAGCGCTATACAAAGCCTATCAGCGCGGCGCTTGTTTAAATGCAGAACTTATTTTGTCCGCTGCCGCGCTATGTGGTGATACAGCAAAAAAAATATGAGCTGAACACCGACTACCGCACGTCACTGCGCATTTTGGCAGCGTTTGAAGATGCGGAGTTGGCGGACCTTGAAAAACAGGGCATCATGCTGAAGCTGCTGTACAAAACCGTGCCGCCGGACGAAGCGCAGGCAGTGCGCCTTGCACAATTGTTTTTAAACTGCGGAGAAGCACAAACAGAAACAGACGACACGCCGCCGCTCTACAGCTTCACAGCCGATGCACCGCTGATTTATGCGGCGCTGCGCAAAAGCCACGGCGTGGATGTCATTGCGGAAGAAATGCACTGGTATCGCTTTGTGGCTCTGTTTTGTGACATCAGTGAGGACAGCTTTTTTGCGCGGCTGCTGTATCTGCGCCGCGCGGCAATGGAGGGCAAGCTGACGCCGGAGGAAAAGCGGCTAGCCATCGCACTGAAAAACTATATGCGTGTGCCGCAAAGCGCTACACCTGAAGAAACAGAATTTATGCGGCTGTACAAAATGCCGCAAAAGGAGGAATGACAATGAATGCAATGCCGGACAGCGACGGCGGCGACTGGGCGCCGCAAAAATTCAGTTTGTTGCAGGAGACCGTGAAGCAGACAACCGTTGCCGCACTCGGTGCAGCCAAAGCGCAAAAAGCATTGGCAAAAGCGACGGTATCGGCGGCAAAAGCCGCACGAAATGCCATTGCAAAATTTGACGAGCTGCATCTTTCCATCACCGCCGACAGCGGCAAAGGAAGCGAGGGCAAAGGCAGCGGCGGAAAAGGAAGCACAGGCAAAGGCAGCAAAGGCAAGGGCGGCGGCAAAAAAAGCACCGTCAAGGAGGAAGCCGAGCAGGAAATCTCGGCACTGTCACAGCTTGCAGCGGCGGCGCTTGCCGCTTTTTCCGCACTGGAAGAACGCCTGCGCGTCTTGTTTGCACCCACCATTACGGCATGGCAGACGGCGTTTTTGCAAATTGGCGCGGCGCTTTCAAATGCGTTTGCGCGCATGCAGCTTGCGGCAAAGGCGCTGTGGAGCCAATCGTTGGAGCCGCTGTTCAATTATCTTGTGAGAGTATTTGTGCCGGGCATCGTGAACACATTTTCCACGGTTTTTGCGCCTATTTTTTCAGCGATTGCCACTGCCGCGGTGGAGGTGTTTGCAAAAGGTTTTCAGAGCGCCTGTCTCATCGTGCAAAGTGCCGTCAACACGCTCATTTTGCCTGCGCTGCAATTTTTGCAACGGGTCTTTACGGAAATATGCGCATCGATTGTGATTGCCTGGAAAACCCATGGCGCGGCGCTCATCGAAAATTTCAAGGGCATTGTTGAGCAAATCATCACACTGATTCAAACGCTGTACACCACAATCATTCAGCCGGTACTGGCAGGCATCGGCGCGGCACTGCAAACCTTGTGGAACAACCATCTTGCGCCGCTGTGGAAAAATTTAACCGATTTGGTGGCACAAATCGGCGTTGCGGTACTGGCGCTGTGGAATCACATTCTGCTGCCGTTTATCAACTTTATGGTGTCAACGCTCGGCCCTGTTATCACAAGAGTTGTCACAACGCTTGCCTCCATCATCGGCGGTGTTGCCGGCGTGGTGGCAGATGTCGTGGGCAGCGTTTTAAACGCATTGCGCGGACTGATGGAATTTTTGACCGGTGTGTTTACCGGCAACTGGGCGCGGGCGTGGGAGGGCGTTAAAGGCGTTTTCGGCGGCGTGTGGAACGCGATTATCGGACTGCTCAAAGGTGCTGTCAACACCATCATTGACTGCGTAAACGCCCTTGTGCGCGGTGTGGCATACGGCATCAACGGGGTGGTGCGTGCGCTGAACACCATTCATGTCACCATTCCAAAATGGGTGCCGGTGTTTGGGGGAAAAAGCTTTGGCGTCAATTTGCAAAGCGTGAGCGCACCGCAAATTCCGCGTCTTGCAAAAGGCGGTGTTCTGCCGCCGAACGCCGAATTTCTCGCCGTTCTCGGAGACCAGAAAAACGGGCGCAATATCGAAACGCCCGAAAAACTGCTGCGGCAGATTCTGCGTGAGGAAACCGCCCAAAGTACGGGAAAATTCGAGACAAATCAGCCGGTGGAATTGTCGCTTGACGGCAATGTGTTTTATCGCACCATGCTGAAAATAAAAGCCGAACGCGGCATGTCAATCGGAGGTGTTTTTGCCGATGCTACTTGATAAAAGCAACGAAAATTTTTTGTTTCTCGGCGCGTCTCCCGCCACAAACACCGCGCAGTATGAAATTGCGGTGCCGTATCCCACAGTGGGCGGCGCGTGTTTTGAAACTGCGCGCATGGTGGATGCGGCGCGCAATGCGCGCGGCGAAATGGTGGGGCGCATGGCGGGGCGCAGCGTAGACAAGCAAAACATGACATGGGACGTCATGCCATGCGACAAATGGTGGGCGCTCAACCGCTGGTTTGAAAACGGTCACTTTACGTTTTACTGCCACTATTTCAATCACAACTTGGGCATGTGGCAAACGCGGCTGTTTTATCTTGGCGATGTCAAAACAAATCCTGTACATGTCGATGGAAAAACCGGCGTACCCGCCTATTACACAGGCGCGACATTCAATGTAATCGATTGCGGGGTAGTGTGATGCAAATTGTCAGCACACCTTACCGCAAAGAGGTGCAAAAGCGGGTAATCGGCAGAGCGGACTGTCGCGTTTCACTCGGCGTAATGGACACAGACGCCGCCACAACCGCCACGGCACAGGCGCCCGGCGAAAGCAGATACAGCAATGTGCCGGCGATGCTGCACTGCCTTTCGGCACCGATGAAAACATACGCATCACTGGAACAGGGGCGGCTGAAACTCGATGGCAGAAGTCTTGTGCCGCCGCTGCAAAACAGCACACGACCGCTGCGCACGGAGGGTTATCTTTCGGCGGAATGCTCCGGTGCAGATGGCACATTCGCCGTGCCGCCGTGCATTACGCTGACATTCAGCAAGATGCACACGATTCCCGCGCTGCAATTTACATTTGACGCGGTGGCAAACGAAGCAATTGCAAAACTGCAAGTGCGCCTGCTGCGTGATGAAACGGTTTTATGCGATGTAACGCTTTTTCCCGACATGGCAAACTATCTTTGGCGGCAGGAGGTGACGCGCTTCAACCGCTTGGAACTCACGTTTTTTAAAACCGCACAGCCGTATCGCCGTGCAAGATTGCAGCAGCTTGTGTTTGGTGAGGGCATTCTGTTTACGGCGAAAAATCTATCTCGCGTCACGCAAAAACAGGAGGTTGACCCCATCATGCGGCGGCTTTCAAACGGCAATGTGCGTTTTTCCATCATCAACCGCAATACGCTGACCGGTGCGTCGGACGCGCTGTACAATCCCGATAATCCGCAGGGCATTTGGCGCTTTGTAGAGCGGCACAGTCCCGTGCAGGTGCAGTTCGGGCAGCAGCTCACAGGCGGGCTTGCGTGGCGGGACGTGTCGGCGCAAAGCTGGCGCGCACTGGCACTGGCGCAGTGGGGCGCACTCACAAAAGGCGGCTATACCGAATGGGTCGATGCAGGGCGCTACTATCTGACGGCACAGCCGACGGTGGACGGTCTGTTTGCGAATTTTGCGGCGGAAGATGCCTTGTCACTGTTGACGGGAACCTACAGCAAGGGCGTGTATGCGCCGCAGAAAAAATCGCTGTATGAGCTTGCAACTGCCGTGCTGACAGATGCGGCACTGCCGCACATCGCGCAAAATGCAGCGCCGTGGAAACTCGATGTCGGACTGAAAAACATCAAAACAGATGCGCCGCTGCCGATTGCAACACACAGAGAATGCTTGCAGATGATTGCCCATGCAGGCTGCTGCGCACTTTACTGTGACCGCGCGGGGAATGTCTGCATTCTGCCGCCGCCGCAAAAAAACACAGATAATCTGCTTGATTTCGGTGTGCAGCGCGCAGAACCGGACGTGCAAAAAATAGACACGCTCGCGGCGGTAATTTGTTCGGTAACGGCAATCGCGCCGGAGAGCGCGCAAACGGAGCTTCACAAAACAAGCTATGCCGTGAACGGCAGTTTGCAAATTCATCTCACTTACAGCGCCGCCGCAGAAATTACGGCTGTCGCGGTCGGTGCCGCAGTGAGCAAGTTTACGCCGTATGCGTCTGCCGCCGACATCACCTTGACGGGAAACGGCACGGCGGAACTGGTGATTTCCGGCAAAAAACTGACGCAGGCGCAAACGCAGGTGACGGCGGCGGTGACACACGCAGATAAAAACGGCGCGGTGGAATGTGTCAAAAATCCGTTGATTACCACGGCGCAGCATGCCGATAAAGTGGCGGCATGGGTGCGCGATTATCTCATGCAGCGCACTACCTACACGCTGCAAACGGCGGGCAATCCGGAACTGGAAACGCTTGATTTGCTTCGTGCCGAAACATTATTTACGCAGGCAAGCGAGATGCGGTTGCTGTCAAACGAAGTAGTGTTTGATGGCGGTTTGACAGGCACACTTATTTTGAAACGGAGGGATGAACATGCAGTATAGCGCGCAATATCAATTTTATTTGCCGGATGCGGCAGATGCGGCGGACATTGGCGATTTGAACGCAAACTTTACGAATGTGGACACGTTGCTGACGCAAGTCAACGCAAAAGCCGCAAAACTGGAAACCGAAAAGCTTTCACACACCGAAATGACCGTGCATTGTACCGCGCAAAATCCGCATAGCGTAACGGCGGCGCAAACCGGCGCATATACAAAAACACAGGCGGATACAGCAGTGGCGGAATATGTGGAAAGCCGCATGATTGCGGTTGGCAACGGCGACATGCTGAAAAGCGTGTACGATGCCGACGGCGACGGCATGGTGGACAAGGCGAAAAATGCCGAGACGCACAGTGCAAACAAGCAAAATCCGCATGGAATCACTAAGGCGCAAATCGGACTTGCAGACGTTGAAAACACAGCGGATTCCACAAAAAATGTGGCGTATGCGGCGAGCGCGGGCAGTTTGGACGGTGGTACGTATTGACATGGCAGACACCCAAAACAAACTGGACTGCACAGGACTGCTTTTCGCTGACGCCGGACGCACAGCGCATACAGAATAACCTGTCTGTTTTATGCCAAACGGCAAAACCGCTGTATTTATACGTTGCACAGTGCAACTTTGAACAATACACAACTGCCGCATGGGCGGTGGCGCCGTTTTGGAATGACATGGCAGATGTGCTGACGGCACTGGAAACGGCAACGGCGTGGACAGAGGAAACACCTGTGCGCCGCGTGACGGAAAACGGACCGGTTTGGACGGCGGCAGACGCAAACCGAATCGAGCGCAGCATCGACAATATCGCACAAAATTTACAGGCGCAGCAAAACAATCTGCCGCGCCTTGGCATCACACTGGGAGGTGGAATTTTTGCCGCAAATTTTTAAAGACCTTGTGCCGCAGGAAACAGACGGCAAACTGCGCTTGCAGTTTAAAAATCGCGCAAACATGATTGTGTTACAAGATGTCTGCGCTGAAATCGCATCGCCGCTTGTGCAAAGCGGTACCACATGGACGGCGGCATGTGCCAATCGGCTGCTTTTGCTTGACGATGGCGGCACACCGCAACTCAATATAGACGGAGGAATGTACTAATGGCAAAACAGGGAAGCATCAAGCATTATCGGCAAAGCGGCGCGGTCAAAGAGCCGGCGTCGCTGCCGTTTGGCGAGCTTGCCGTTGCAAAAGACGGCACAATTTATGCAGGAAACGAAAGCAATGCACCCGTCAGCAAAACGGAAAATGCCGCACAGTGCAGCGGAAACGCGGCAACCGTGGGCGATAACAGCACATTGTTACAAGGCGGCTCCATCGCCGCCGCCACATGGCTTGCCGCGTGGGAAGGCGACACAAAGCGCATTCGCCGCATCGCACCTGTCAATGTAAAGGTAGGCAATGCGGATTATGCCACAAACGGCAACAGCACATTTACGCTGAACGGCAGCGGCTATCTGCATCTTAAAATGGGTGAATTTGGCGAAATGCGCACCTCTCCGAATGACAGCTCCATGAACCTCATGTTCAACGGCGGTGTCTTTGTGATGAACAAGGCAAACAGCGCCATGGTGCCGGTTCACGCGTCGAGTTTCGTCACAAGCTCGTCCAGAAAATACAAAGAGCATATTGTTCCGCTCACGGCTGCGCAGGCGCAGGCATTGCTCGATTTTCAGGTTGTGCAGTACGATTACATCGCGGGCGAAAAAAATCAGTTCGGCGTCATTGCGGAAGATGTGGCAAAAATTCAGCAGCAGGGCGTATATTTCGATGCGGCAAACGCGCCGGATGCGGTGGACTATTCCAAATTTGTACCGCAGCTTATCGCTTTGTGTCAGGCACAACAAAAGCAAATTGACGCATTACAGGTGCGCGTCAATGCGCTTACTGTGCAGAAATAGGAGGAAAATATGGAACAAATCAAAAAAATGCTTGCGCCGAAAGGCACATCGGCACGTTCCGGCTATGCGATGAAACCGGAGTATATCACCATTCACAACACGGCAAACCGCGCAAAAGGCGCGGGCGCGGTGGCACATGGCAGCTACTTGCAGGGCAATGGCGCAAACAAATCCGTCAGTTATCATTACGCGGTGGACGACAAAATTATCGTGCAGATTATTCCGGATACGGAGGTTGCATGGCATGCGGGAGACGGCGGAAACGGCATCGGTAACCGCAAAAGCATCGGCATCGAAATTTGTGAAAATCCGGAGAGCAATTTGCTTGACGCCACCGACAGTGCCGCCATGCTTTGTGCAATTTTGATGCAGCAATACGGCATAGCGCTGCAAAATGTGGTGCAGCACAATCACTGGACGGGTAAAAACTGTCCGAACCGCATTCGCAAAGGCGAGCCGTATGATTGGATGACCTTCATTGCCAAAGTGTCCGGCTTTGTCGCCGTGCTGCAAGCGCCAAACACCACGCAGGACGGCACGCTCTACACTGTGCAAACGGGTGCATTTGCACAAAAGCAAAATGCGGAAAACTATGTGAAAACACTGCGCAAAAAAGGCGTGGAGGCGTTTATCACGCCAAAGGAGGGTTAGAAAATGCCGCAGTTTTCAGGAGAATTTTGGATGCAGCTTGTGCTGTACGGACTGTCCATCGGCGTTATTTACGGCGGCATTCGCGTGCAGCTCAAAGATTTGGCGGAAAAAGTAAACAAGCATAACAACCTCATCGAGCGCATGTACCGCGTGGAAGAAAGCACCAAAAGCGCCCACAAACGCATCGATGAACTGCGAGAGGAGGCAGAGCATGTCTGAACTGTGCAAAAGCATGGTGGCGCTGCTGAAAGTGAAAACCATCATCACCTTTGTGGTGATTGCGGTGTTCGCGGTTTTAGCGCTGCAAAATAAACTGATGCCGGATGTCGTGATGGGCGTTGTGACCATGGTCATTGCGTTTTATTTCGGCACGCAGAGCGAAAAAAAGGAGTAGCGCACAAAGCAACTTTTCTGCGTCCGGCGTCTTGCGGGGCAAACGACAGAAAAGCATCACACAAAACGGCGGCATCGTGTTATCCATACGATGCCGCCGTTTTTTTACTTAAAATTTAAAAATTATTTTGCCTTTGCGTCAATTTCCGCCGTGATGTTTGTGAGGAAATCGCAAAGCGGCATGGTGCCGCCGCAATCCTCTTTGCGCGCGCGGACGGCAACGGTGCCGTCTGCCATTTCCTGTGCGCCGACAACAAGCATGTACGGCACTTTTTCAAGCTGTGCTTCGCGAATTTTATAACCCATCTTTTCCGAGCGATAATCGGCGGTAGCACGAATGCCTGCGGCTTCCAGTTGCTTTACAATGCCCTCGGCATAGTCGTGGTGTGCGTCACTGATGGGAATAACGCGCACCTGTTCGGGACTGATCCACACAGGCAGTGCGCCGGCATATTTTTCAAGCAAAAGCGCAAGGGTACGCTCATAACAGCCGAGCGACGTGCGGTGAATGATATACGGCGTTTTGGGTTGCCCGTCCGCACCGGTGTATTCCATGCCGAATTTTTTCGCAAGCAGCATGTCAATTTGAATCGTGATGAGCGTATCCTCTTTGCCGTATACATTCTTGATTTGAATGTCCAGTTTCGGGCCGTAAAATGCGGCTTCATCAATGCCTACTTCATATTTGACGCCGAGATGGTCGAGAATTTTCTGCATCGTATCCTGTGCCTCGTCCCATTGCTCTGCCGTGCCTTCGTATTTGTCGCTGCGGGTCGGATCCCATTTGCTGAAGCGGTAAGAACAGTCTTCTTCAAGACCCACGGTTTCAAGCATGAATTTTGCGAGCGCAAGGCAGCCTTTAAATTCTTCTTCCAATTGGTCGGGGCGGACAATCAGATGTCCCTCGCTGATGGTAAACTGACGCACACGAATCAGCCCGTGCATCTCGCCGGAATCTTCATTGCGGAACAAGGTGCTTGTTTCGCCAAGACGCATCGGCAAATCGCGGTAGCTGCGTTTGCGGTTGAGAAACACTTGATATTGGAACGGGCAGGTCATCGGACGCAGTGCATAGCATTCTTTGGTTTCGTCCGCAGCATCGCCGAAAATGAACATGCCGTCTTGATAATGGTCCCAATGTCCGCTGATTTTGTAAAGGTCGCGTTTTGCCATCAGCGGTGTTTTCGTCAAAAGATAACCGCGGCGCTGTTCCTCGTCCTCGACAAAACGCTGCAAAAGCTGAATCACACGCGCACCTTTCGGCAGCAAAATGGGCAGTCCCTGTCCGATGACATCTGACGTTGTGAAAAATTCAAGTTCGCGCCCGATTTTATTGTGGTCGCGCTTTTTGGCGTCCTCAATTTTGGCAAGATGTTCTTCGAGCATACTCGATTTCGGAAACGCCGTGCCATAAATGCGGCAAAGCGTCGCTTTTTTCGAGTCGCCGCGCCAATAAGCGCCGGTGGCACTTGTCAGTTTCACGGCTTTGACGGCGCTTGTGTCCATCAAATGCGGGCCGGCACACAAATCGAGGAAATCGCCCTGTTCGTAAAAAATCAAATTGTCGCCTTTTGCGGCGTGTTCTTCGAGTAATTCGAGTTTATACGGTTCGTCTTTTTCAAGTGCGCGCGCTTCGTCGGGCGTCACTTCTTTGCGCGTGATGGGAATGCCCTCTTTGGCAATTTTTTTCATCTCGGCTTCGAGTGCCGTTAAATCTTCGTTGCTGAACGGTTTTTTGACGTCGAAATCATAGTAAAATCCGCCGTCAATGGCAGGGCCGATGGCAAGTTTTGCCGCCGGAAATAAATGCTTGACCGCCTGCGCCAAAATATGGCTTGCCGTGTGCCAAAACGCTTTTTTGCCTGCCACGTCATCGAATGTCAAAATTTCAAGCGCGCAGTTTTCAGTGAGCAATGTGCGTAAATCGGTCACTTCACCGTTTACTTTTGCGGCACAGGCACTTTTGTACAGTCCCATGCCGATGCTTTTTGCAACGTCCGCCACGGATACGCCGGCGTCAAATTCCTTGACGACATCGCCTTTGAGTGTTACCTGAATCATCGTTGTTTCCTCCTTCAAAATGAAAAAACTCATCCCGTAAAATCAATACGGGATGAGTTCATAAAACCCATGGTTCCACCCAAATTATACAGCGCAAAGAAAGCGCTGTATCACTCTTGTCAACGATAACGGGTTGAAAACCGGCAAAGGTTCACCTTTGCACTCAGCGGTGGTAAAGCAGGCGTTTTTGCAAAGCCGTTTTCAGCACAAGGCGGCTCTCTCTGATGCAATGCAGCATGTTTTGTGTCCGCGTCAACATTTTTGCGGGATGGTTATTTTTCTTATCGTACACCCGCCGCAAAAAGAAGTCAAGCAAAAATGTTGCGGAAATGTAATAATTTCTTGACAAGATGGCGTGCGGGCTATACAATATGTATTAGTGACTATGTAATATTGGGGCAGATTGTAGCAATTTGCCTTTATCCCATATTAAAATTAAATAAATCTGCCCCTCTGTTACTTTATATTCATAATATAAAGAAATTGGAGTGAGCCCTGATGTTACTACCCTGGATTTTAATCCCTGTGGTAGCTGTAATTGTGGGTTTTATCGCATTTTTTGCCGGCGTGAGTTATCGCCGGAATACTGCTGAGGCCAAAATCGGCTCCGCAGAAGAAGAAGCGAAAAGACTTGTCAATGATGCTATGAAAACGGCGCAGCAGAAACGCAAAGAATCCGTGATTGAAGCCAAAGATGAAGCTTTCAAGATGAAAGCCGAAGCTGACAAAGAAATCAAGGAACGCCGCAACGAATTATCACGGCAGGAGCGCCGTCTTGACCAAAAAGAAGAGTCGATTGACCGCAAAACCGCAGTTCTCGAAGAAAAAGAAGAAGATTTACGCAGACGTTCCGAGCTTGCCGAAGCACGTCTTGCCGAAATTGAGCAGATGAAAGTGCGTCAGCTTGAAAAGCTGGAAACGATTGCCGGTTTGACGGCAGACGAAGCGAAAAACTTGTTGCTCACGCGCCTTGACGAACAGTTGACGCATGAAAAAGCAATGCACATTGCATCGTTTGAAACCAATTTGAAAGACCAAGCAGACGATATGGCACGTAATTTGCTCAGTCAGGCAATTGCGCGCTGTGCGGCTGACCATTCCAGTGAAGCCACGGTATCGGTTGTACCGCTGCCGAGCGACGAAATGAAAGGGCGCATCATCGGTCGTGAAGGACGCAATATTCGTGCGCTTGAAACCGCAACCGGCGTCGATTTAATCATCGACGATACACCGGAGGCAATCACGCTTTCCAGTTTTGACCCCGTGCGCCGCGAAGTTGCCCGCATGACGCTTGAAAAGCTCATCAGCGACGGACGCATTCATCCGGCGCGCATTGAAGAAACCGTTGAAAAAGGTCGCCGCGAACTCGAACTCACCATGAAGCGTGAGGGCGAAAAAGCCGTCATGGATGTCGGCGTTCACGGCATTCATCCCGATATTGTCAAATTGCTCGGTCGCCTTAAATATCGCACCAGTTATGGGCAAAATGTGCTGAACCACTCGCTCGAAGTGGCGTATCTCTCCGGCATTATGGCAGGAGAATTGGGTCTCAATGTCACACAGGCGCGCCGCGCCGGTCTGCTGCATGATATCGGCAAAGCACTTGACCACGAAATTGAGGGCAGCCATATCAGCATCGGCGTGGATATCGCCAAAAAATACAAAGAAAATCCCGCCATCATCCATGCCATCGAAGCGCATCATGGCGATGTAGAACCGCAGACGCCGCTCGCCTTTATCGTTATGGCGGCAGACGCCATTTCCGCCGCACGTCCGGGCGCGCGCCGTGAAAACCTTGAGAGCTATATCAAGCGTCTCGAAAGCTTGGAAGAAATTGCAAACGGCTTTGAGGGCGTAGAACGCAGCTTTGCCATTCAAGCAGGCCGCGAAGTGCGCATCATGGTAAAACCGGAGGCGGTCAGCGATGACAACCTCGTGATTCTCGCACATGACATCTCACGGAAAATCGAAGAAGAACTCGATTATCCGGGGCAAATTAAAGTGAATGTCATTCGCGAAAGCCGCGCAATCGAATACGCAAAATAAATAAAAAACCCGCCTGCTCGAAGAAAATCGAACAGGCGGATTTTTTTATTCCGCTTTTATTCCACCACGTAAACCTGTACGGTCTGCACACCGTTGATGCAGGATTCTACATAGGTTTCGTAGAACAAATCCACCTGCATATTGTTGTTGTGAATGAACATGCCGGTGTCGACGGCAATCGCCCAGCCATATACAAATTTGCCGTCGGCGGAGGCAATATACACCTTGCTGCCATAAGGAATGACGCGCGGGTCCACCGCAAAGGTGCCGTAATGCAGCGGCAAACCGCTTGCGCCTTTGGACAGTTTGGAGGAGTAGCCTGTGGCTTTCATGGTGTATTGCTTTACAATTTTGCTCGGTACATTGCCGGTTACCGTCACGCCGTCCGGCGCCGGTACAGCGCTGATTGGCTCGCCCGCACGATATTTTTTCAAAATTTCCGGCACGGGCGCAATGTCCTCATATGCCTTGATGACAATGCTTTCAGCCACAACGCCGTCCACTATTTTGTCGCGCATATCCGCCGTGCGCCGCCCGTCTTTTCCTTTTTGTATCGTCAAAACGCGGTCGGGTGTTTTGTAAAGCAAACTGCTGTACAGTGTCTCTGTCGGAAACGACAAAACCCCGTTCATGGTGTAATCACGATAGGTCACGCGATGCACCTCTATTTTTGGGTTTTCCTCCGTAATAATTTCATCAAGCGCCGGCTGTGTGTAGTCATCGCCTGAAAGTGTGATGTCAAAATCTTGCAGCGCCTGTGCCACAGTGCGTGTGGACAGCTTTTTACTTTGCGTTTTGCCGTCCGCCGTGAGGGTAAAGGTGAATGCGCGGTCTATGTGCAGTGAAATGTCGCCGTTTTGCGTTTTTCCAAACGTCAAAGTATCTTCCGGCACAGTGGAAAAACCGGCGATTTCAGCGGCAAAGCGCGCATCGAGCGCACAGCCGAAAACAATTTTCTCGTCGCCGGCGGAATCGGTCACAATCATCAAATTTGTACAGAAATAAACACCGCACAATACGGCACATAATAAAACCGCGGCAATCAACGTTGCCCATAAACCTAAGGGCAATGCAAAAAACCAGCGGCGCAGATGCTCTCGCCATTGCGACCAATGTGGCATGTAACAATCTCCTTTTGATGTAAAAAAACACGATGATTTATTCAGTTTACCAAATAATGCCGCATTCGTCAAGAAGTAGTCTGTAATATTTAATACAAAATATACTCAAAGTATTTATCGGGCAAAAAATGCTGTGCAAAAAGACACATTTATGCTATACTACATACGAATTATAAAGATAAATTATAAAAAGATTTGACGGAGGAATACGTTTGGACAGCAATCATATTCGCAATTTTTGCATCATCGCTCATATTGACCATGGAAAATCCACGCTGGCCGACCGCATTTTGGAGTGTACCAAAGCGGTGGATGCGCGGCAGATGGAAGCACAATTACTGGATAATATGGATTTGGAGCGCGAGCGCGGCATCACCATCAAAGCGCGCGCCGTCACCATGCAGTACACCGCCCAAAACGGTGAAACCTACGAGTTTAACCTCATCGACACACCGGGACATGTCGATTTCAACTATGAAGTTTCGCGCAGCCTTGCGGCATGTGAGGGTGCGGTATTGGTGGTGGACGCAAGTCAGGGTGTGGAAGCGCAAACGCTTGCAAACACCTATCTGGCACTGGAGCATGACCTTGAACTTGTGCCGATTTTGAACAAAATCGACCTGCCGTCCGCAGACCCCGAGCGCGTGGCACACGAGGTGGAGGACGTGATTGGCTTGCCGTGCATGGATGCGCCGCGCGTGTCTGCAAAAATGGGCGTTGGCATTGTCGATGTGCTTGAAAAAGTCATCACCGACATTCCCGCGCCGCACGGTGATGCCGACGCGCCGCTCAAGGCGTTGATTTTCGATTCCATCTATGACAGCTACAAAGGCGTTATTGTATATGTGCGCCTGTTTGAGGGCAGTGTAAAAGTGGGCGATACCGTGCATTTGATGCAGACGGGCGCCGAGTTTTCTCTGGTGGAAGTCGGGCGTATGGGTGCCGTTGCGCCCATTCCGTGCAAAGAACTCAAAGCGGGCGAAGTAGGCTATTTCACGGCGTCCATCAAAACAATGACCGAAACGCGCGTGGGCGACACGGTGACGCTTGCACAGCGTCCGACTGCGGCGGCACTGCCCGGTTATCGCAAAGTGACACCGATGGTATTCTGCGGTATTTATCCGGCGGACGGCGCAAAATATCCCGAACTCAAAGATGCGCTTGAAAAGCTGCAATTGAATGATTCCTCGCTGAGTTTTGAGGCGGAAACGTCCATTGCGCTCGGCTTTGGTTTTCGTTGCGGCTTTTTGGGACTGCTGCATCTTGAAATTATCATTGAGCGTTTAGAGCGTGAATTTGACCTCGATTTAATCACCACGGCGCCGAGCGTGGAATATCGCATCACGCGTGTGGATGGCAGCGAAATGGTGATTGACAACCCGACCAATTATCCCGACCCGTCGCTCATTGCGCGCAGTGAGGAGCCGTTTGTGGACGCACATATCTACACGCCGTCAGAGTATGTCGGCAGTTTGATGGAGCTGTGCCAAAAACGGCGCGGCGTACAGAAAGACATGAAATATATCGATGCAACGCGTGTCGATTTGCATTATGAACTGCCGCTCGGCGAAATTGTGTATGATTTTTTTGATGCGATTAAGAGCCGCAGCCGCGGGTATGCAAGCTATGATTACGAGATGAAAGGCTTTGTGGAATCGAAGCTGATTAAGCTGGATATTTTGCTCAACGGCGAGACGGTAGATGCACTTTCGATGATTGTACATGCCGACACCGCCTATGCAAAAGGACGCAAACTTGCAGAAAAGCTCAAAGAGAACATTCCGCGTCAGATGTTCGAAATTCCGATTCAAGCGGCAATCGGCGGCAAAATCATCGCGCGTGAAACGGTCAAAGCCATGCGCAAAGATGTGCTTGCCAAATGTTACGGCGGCGATATCACGCGCAAAAAAAAGCTGCTTGAAAAACAAAAAGAAGGCAAAAAGAAGATGCGCAAACTGGGCAATGTGGAAGTGCCGAGTGAGGCATTTACCGCTGTACTCAAGCTTGACGATTAAAAGTGTCCGGAAAGGAATTTGTATTGCAAAATACGTTTACAGAGGGAAAAATTCTGCCCGCATTCATCAGATTTTCGCTGCCGCTTTTACTGGCAATGCTGTTGCAAAGCATGTATGGCGCGGTGGATTTGCTGATTGTCGGGCAGTTTAGCGATGCGGCAGGTGTGTCGGCGGTTTCCACCGGCAGCCAGATTGCACAAATTTTCACCAATATGGTGTCGGGTTTGGCGATGGGGTCCACTGTGCTTTTGGGGCAGTATATCGGCGCGAACAACGAAAAATCTGCGGCGCGCACGGTGGGTGCCACCGTCAGTTTGTTCGGTGCAATCGCGCTGGGCATCACGGTGTTGATGCTTTTTGTGGCAGTGCCGTTTGCGCATGCATTGCAAGCGCCGCCGGAAGCGTTTGACGCAACCGTCAGTTATGTGCGTATTTGCGGCGCGGGCACGGTGTTTGTGGTGGCATATAATGCCATCAGCGCGGTATTTCGCGGCATTGGCGACTCAAAATTGCCGCTTGTGTTTGTGGCAATTGCGTGTGTCGTCAACGTCGTTGGCGACCTTTTGCTCGTGGGTGCGCTCGGCATGGGCGCGTCCGGTGCGGCGATTGCCACCGTGTTCGCACAGGGCGTCAGCGTGGCGCTGTCGCTTGTCATCATTCGCAAACAAGGCTTGCCGTTTGCATTTCACCGCGCAGACCTTGCGCCGGACGTGCATATGATGGGACGCATTCTCAAAACAGGCTTTCCGATTGCACTGCAAAGTGCGCTGACGAACATTTCGTTTTTGGTGCTGACGGGTATTTTCAACGGCATGGGCGTCATTGTTTCGGCGGGTGTCGGCGTTTCCGAAAAAATTTGCAATTTCATCATGTTGGTGCCGATGTCGTTTATGTCGTCGCTCTCGGCATTTGTGGCGCAGAACATCGGTGCAAATAAGCCGAAACGTGCCATACGCACGTTAGAATACAGCATTGTGCTGTCCGTTTGTTTCGGTTTGTGCATGTTTTATTTTGCTTTCTTTCACGGCGATTTGCTTGCCGGCGTCTTTTCAAGAGATGCCGCCGTTGTTGCCGCCGCGGCAGACTACTTAAAAGCATATGCAATCGACTGTATATTGGTGGCGTTTTTGTTCAGTTTTATGGGTTATTTCAACGGCTGCGGCAGAACCGTGTTTGTGATGGTGCAAGGTGTGGCAGGCTCGTTTTTGGTGCGGATTCCCGTCTCGTTTTTCATCAGCCGCTTTTCAGATGTGTCGCTGTTTGCCATCGGACTTGCCACGCCGATAGCGAGTGCTTTTTCAATCGGATTGTGTTTTGTTTATTTTTATGCGCTCAAACGAAATACGGCAAAAAAGCTTTGACAATTCCGGTCTCGATGTTTTATAATATAGTAAGAGAAATACGGACGCGGTGACGTGTGCGTGTGTAAAAAAATCTCAAAATAAAGAAATAAGGAGTGACAGTACGTGGAAACGGGCCCTCGATGGCGAAGTGAAAATTTTAAAAATCCCCTGCGTACTGCTGCTTTTTCATAAAGCCGGTCTGCGCGGGGCGTAGAAAGCAGGCATTTTTATGATCTCAGTGTATTGCAGTGACGGCGGCACTTTAAACCGCATGGACACGATTGTACCGGGTGCATGGATTAATCTTTGTGCGCCGAGTGAACAGGAACTGGCAAGCATAGGTACACAGCTTGGCGTTGACGCAAACTTGCTGCGCGCGGCGCTTGATGAAGAGGAGCGCAGCCGCATTGACAGTGAAAACGGGCATCTGCTTATTCTCGTTGACACGCCGACGGTGGAAATACAGCAGGGCGGCAGTTTTGTATACACCACGCTGCCATTCGGCATCATCATCACAGAGAGCAATCTCATCACGGTTTGTCTCAAAGAATGTGCGCTTGCGCGTGTATTCAGCGGCAGTCCCGTGAAGAATTTTTCCACCAAAAAGAAAAACCTCATGACATTGCAACTGCTTTACCGCAACGCATCGTTGTTTTTATACTACTTGCGTGAAGTGGATAAGGCTTCAAGCCGTGTGGAAAACGAGCTGCATCTTTCGATGAAAAACAAAGAGCTGATTCAAATGCTCGGTCTTGAAAAGGGACTTGTCTATTTTTCCACCTCTTTAAAAGGCAACGAAATTGTGCTGGAAAAGCTGTTGCGGATGCAGTTTGTAAAAGATTATCCCGATGACACCGAAATGCTCGAAGATGTCATCATCGAAAACAAGCAGGCAATCGAAATGTGTAATATTTATCGCGACATTTTGTCCGGCACCATGGACGCGTTTGCTTCGGTAATTTCCAACAATCTCAATATCGTGATGAAATTGCTCGCGTCGCTCACGATTATTTTAACCATTCCAACCATTATATTCGGTTTATGGGGCATCAATGTGCCGCTGCCGTTTGAAACTTCGCCATTCGGTTTTATCATTGTCATCGGAATCGCCGTTGTGCTGACAGGTGCGGCGGTACTGCTGATGATGCGTAAAAAATGGCTTTAATCGAAAATGATAATAACGCGCTGCTGTTTTCAAAAACGGCGGCGCGTTTTTGAAATTTGTCCAATAAACGCTAAAAAGAGGCGAAAACGGAAAATTTTGTGCAAATGTCATAAAGTACGGCACTATTTTTGGCATTGATTTGCATACTTGTTACAGAAAAAGCCTTGAATATTTCATAAAAAATAGGTATGATAGTACTATAAATTTGCTTGCGGGCATTTTACCTGCCGGCAACAGGATGAAAACCCGCGTTTTAGGAGGCACCAATTTGAAACAGGACGTTTTTTCGGCGGATTTACCGCTCTATTTGTTCAAGCAAGGCACCAACTTTGAATGCCAACGCTTTTTAGGTTCCCATCTTTTGCAGCAAGGCGAACGTGACGGTGTGCTGTTTCGCGTATGGGCGCCGCGCGCCAAGGCAGTTTCGCTTGTGGGCGATTTCAACAGTTGGATTCCCGGCGCAACGCCCATGCTGAATGAGCAGGAAAGCGGTGTGTGGCAGTGTTTTGTGGAGGGCGTAGAGGAGTACGACATTTATAAATATTGCGTCACCACACCGGACGACGAAATTGTGTTTAAGGCTGACCCGTATGCGTTCCACACCGAAACGCGTCCGGCAAATTGCAGCAAGGTATACAATCTTGACGGCTACAAGTGGAAAGATGCCGCGTGGCAGAAAAAATGCAAAGAGGAAGACCCGCTTGCGCGCCCGATGAATATTTACGAAATGCACGCAGGCAGTTGGCGTACTTATCCTGACGGAAATCCGTTTTCTTATCGTGCGCTCGCCGATGAATTGATTCCCTATATCCTCGACATGGGTTACACGCATGTGGAATTGATGCCGCTGACGGAATATCCGTTTGACGGGAGCTGGGGGTATCAAGTCACGGGTTACTTTGCACCGACAAGCCGTTACGGCACACCGAAAGACTTTATGTATTTTGTAGATGCCTGCCACAATGCCGGCATCGGCGTGATTATGGACTGGGTGCCGGCACATTTCCCGAAAGACCAGTTCGGACTGTACCAATTTGACGGCACCAATTGCTATGAAGACCAAAATCCCCTGCGCGCAGAGCATAAAGAATGGGGTACGATGGTGTTCGACTATGCACGTCCCGAGGTGGAAAGCTTCTTGATTTCCTCGGCGCTGTTTTGGCTGACGGAATATCATATCGACGGTTTGCGTGTTGATGCTGTGGCAAGTATGCTGTATCTCGACTATAACCGCAAGGACGGCGAATGGCAGAAAAATATTCACGGTGACAATAAAAATCTCGAAGCCATAGCGTTTTTACGCAAGATGAACACCGAAATTTTTGCGCGCAAACCGCATGCACTGATGATTGCGGAAGAAAGCACGGCGTGGCCGCTCGTGTCAAAACCGGTGGATGCAGGCGGGCTTGGGTTTAATTTCAAGTGGAATATGGGCTGGATGAACGACATGCTCAGTTATATGCGTACCGACCCGTTGTTCCGCAGCGGCAACCATAAAAAAGTGACGTTCAGCTTCTTTTATGCGTTCAGCGAAAATTTCATTCTGCCCATCAGCCATGATGAAGTGGTGCATGGTAAATGCAGTCTCATCAATAAAATGCCGGGCGATTATGAAGAAAAATTTGCGAGTCTGCGCACATTCTTTGGCTACATGATTGCGCATCCGGGCAAAAAACTGATGTTTATGGGGCAGGAATTTGCACAGTTTGCCGAGTGGAGCGAAAGCCATGCGCTTGATTGGTCGTTGCTGCAATATGAGCGCCACGCGCAAATGCAAAATTATGTGCGCACACTCAATGCGCTGTACCGCAAAACGCCGGCACTCTGGGAGGACGATTTCAGTTGGGACGGATTCCGCTGGATTGTGGCAGACGATGCCACGCAGAGCATCATTGCGTTTATCCGCCGCGACAAAGAGGGACGCGAAATCATTGCGATATCGAACTTTGCGCCGGTGGAACGTGTAAATTACCGCATCGGTGTGCCGCGGGGCGGCACCTATAAAGAGCTGCTGAATTCCGATGATACGCTTTATGGCGGCAGCGGCATTACAAACGGCAGTGTCAAAGCAAAAAAGACGGCATCACACGGGTTTGATTATTCTGTTGCGCTGCATCTGCCGCCGCTTGCAACGGTGTTGTTTGAAACGCCGCATGTAAAAACAGCAGTGCCGAAAACCCAGAAAACGCCGCAGAAAAAAGCAGCGGCACAGCAAAAAAGCGCGGCGAAATAGTGCCGCAAAAAACGTCCAAACAGCGTGGTAAAACACGCTTTTGAAAAATAGCGGCGCCGCATTCGAGCGGTGTCGATAAAGGGGAGAACAACATGAAAGAATGTATTGCAATGCTGCTTGCAGGTGGGCAAGGCTCACGCCTTTATGCCCTGACTAAAAAGCTTGCAAAACCTGCGGTTCCTTTTGGCGGCAAATATCGCATCATCGATTTTCCACTGTCCAATTGCGTCAACTCCGGCATTGATACGGTGGGCATTTTGACCCAGTATCAACCACTGTTGCTCAACGATTACATCGGCAACGGTCAACCATGGGATTTAGACAGATTGTATGGTGGGGTGCATGTGTTGCCGCCCTATCAAACGGCCACCGGCTCTGATTGGTACAAGGGTACCGCCAACGCGATTTATCAAAACATCAATTTTATCGAGCGGTACGATCCGGAGTATGTAGTCATTCTCTCGGGCGACCATATCTATAAAATGGATTACGGCGACATGCTTGCGTTCCACAAAGAAAAAGGTGCCGATTGCACCATTGCGGTTCTCGATGTATCGCTGGAAGAAGCATCGCGCTTTGGCATTATGACGGCAGACGCAGATGGGCGTATCACCAAATTCGAAGAAAAACCGAAAGAGCCGAAATCGACCTTGGCGTCCATGGGCATTTATATTTTCACATGGGAGAAGCTGCGCAAATACTTAACGGAAGATGAAGCGGATAAAACATCGTCCAACGATTTCGGCAAAAATATTATTCCGAATATGCTGCGTGACAAGCAAAAACTGGTGGCGTGGGCATTTGACGGCTACTGGAAAGACGTCGGCACCATCGACAGTCTGTGGGAAGCAAATATGGATTTGCTGAACCCGAGTGTGCCGCTGGACGTATGGGACCCGCAGTGGAAAATTTATTCCCGCACAGCCGGCAGACCGTGTCATTATGTGGGCGACAATGCACATATTGACAACTCCATGCTGACGGAAGGCTGCGAGGTGGAGGGCAATGTGCTGAACAGCATTCTGTTTGCGGGCGTCAAAATCGGCGCGGGCGCAACAGTAGATTCCTCCATCATCATGCCCGGCGCGGTGATTGAATCGGGCGCGGAAGTGTATTATTCCATCATTGCAGAAAATGTCGTGGTGAAAAAAGGTGCCGTTGTCGGCGCGCGTCCGGAAGAAGTGGCGGATAAATCCAAATGGGGTGTCGCCGTTGTGGGCGATGGCAATGTCATTGGCGAAAACGCCAAAGTAGGTCCCAAAGCAATGCTCGAACGAGATGTGCAGGAGGGTGAAAACTTATGGTAAACATCAATGCACTCGGAATTATTTTTCCGAATATTTACGACGGCTTGATTCCCGAACTGGTACAGCACCGCACAATGGCGTCCGTGCCGTTCGCCGGTCGTTATCGTATGATTGACTTTTCTCTGTCCGGCATGGTGAACGCCGGTATCGAAAGCGTAACGGTCATCGCCAAAAAGAACTATCATTCTTTGATGGATCATCTTGGCAGCGGACGCGAATGGGATTTGGCGCGCAAACGCGGCGGTCTCAATATTGTGCCGCCGTTTGCACAGTCAAACAGCAAAGTATATCATGGTCGCGTGGAAGCGCTGAACAGTGTAATCGGCTTTTTAGAGCGTCAAAAGGAAAAATATGTTATTTTAAGCGACTGCAATGTGGCGCATGACATTGATTTTGGCGCACTGGTGGAAGCGCATGTGCAAAGCGGTGCCAACGTGACAATGGTGTATGAGCGCACGGAAATTGCCGAGCCGCTCAAAACCGAAAACTATACACTCACAATGGATGCGCTTGGACGTGTCACTGAAATTTGCACCAACGACTACCGCAACGGCGTTCAGAATTTGTCGATGAACGTGATTGTCATGGACAGAGAAGAATTGATTATCATGGTAAAAGATGCCATGGTACGCAATTTTGTTTATCTGGAACGCGATATTTTGGCGCGCAGTCTGTCCATTTTAAAAGTGCAGGGTTATGAATACAAAGGCTATCGCGCCCGTATTTATGACATGAAAAGCTATTTCGACGAAAATATGCGCCTGCTTGACCCCGCCAATATGAAGCTGCTGTTTCCGCCGGAACATCCGGTGTACACAAAAGTGCGCGATGAAGCGCCGGTACGCTATGCCATGGACTGCAAAGTCAGCCGTTCATTGCTTGCCGACGGCTGCATCATCAAAGGCACAGTCGAAAATTGCGTGTTGTTCCGCGGCGTAAAAATCTGCAAAGGAGCTGTCGTGCGCAATTGCGTGTTGATGCAAGGCACAATTGTGGAGGAAAACGCCAGTCTTGAAAATGTCGTAACCGACAAAAACGTTGTCATCACCGAGGGCAAAAAGCTCTCCGGCACAGATTCGTTCCCTGTTTATGTTGAAAAAGGAACCCTTGTTTAAAGCGTTGTTACAGGGCGTGCAGAAAGTGCGCCCTGTAACAAAACGGAAAATCCTCAAAGGAGCTGATACGATGAATGTTTTGTTTTGTGCAAGCGAAGCGACTCCGTTTGCGGCGTCAGGCGGGCTTGGCGATGTGGCAGGCAGTTTGCCGAAAGCCATTCGCAATCGCAAGGTAGCTTGTCGTGTGGTACTGCCGCTGTATGGCGACATGAAAGAAGAATTTCGCAAAAAATTGACCTTTGTGACGCATTTCACGGTACCGGTGGGTTGGCGCAGCCAGTATTGCGGTGTGTTTGAACTCACACAAGATGGCGTAAAATATTACTTTCTGGATAATGAGTATTATTTTAAACGCACTGGAATCTACGGCTTCTATGATGACGGCGAACGGTATGCGTTTTTTTCCCGCGCCATATTGGAGATGCTGCAACACATCGATTTTGCACCGGATTTGATTCATGCCAACGATTGGCAAACGGCGCTTGTGCCGGTGTATCTCAATTTATATTATCGGCATCTTGCAAAATTCAGCGCTGTCAAAACGGTATTCACCATCCACAATATTCAATATCAAGGCAAATATGGTCTTGAAATTCTCGAGGATACGCTTGCAATCGGACGCAACGAGGCACATTTGTTGGAGTTTGACGGCTGCGTCAACTTCATGAAAGGCGCCATCGAATGTGCCGATAAGGTCACGACGGTTTCGCCGAGTTATGCGGGCGAAATTCTCGACCCGTGGTTCAGCCATGGTCTCGATGGTTTACTGCGCAGCAAACAATACAAGTTGTGCGGCATCTTAAACGGCATCGATATCAAAAACTACAATCCCGCAACAGATGCGAATTTGATTGCCGATTATGATGAAAAAACAGTCGAAATCGGCAAACCGAAATGCAAAAAAGAATTGCAGGAGTTGTTCGGACTGCACGACTGGCCGGTGCCTGTCATTGGCATGGTAACGCGTCTTGTGGGGCATAAGGGACTGGACCTTGTGCGCCATGTCGCGCAGGATCTTGTGAACAACGGCATGCAGCTTGTGATTTTGGGCAATGGCGATGCCGCCTATGAACAGTTTTTCACAGAGCTTGCCGCGCGCAATCCCGGTGCGGTGGGTGTCAAAATCGGCTTTATTCCGGCGCTTGCGCGCAAAGTGTATGCGGGTGCGGATTTGTTCCTGATGCCCAGTAAATCAGAGCCGTGCGGTTTGTCACAGATGGTGGCATTGCGCTATGGCACGGTGCCGATTGTACGCGAAACCGGCGGATTGCGTGATTCGATTCACGATTCCGGCGACGGCATAGGCAACGGCTTCACGTTTGCAAGCTACAATGCGCATGATATGCTGAACGCCTGCTTGCGCGCCAAAGAGGGGTATGAAAACGAGAACGGCTGGAAACAGCTTGTCAAACGCGACATGGCGTGTGATTGCAGTTGGGCAAACAGCGCCAAGCAATATGTGGAAATGTACGAACAGGTCTGTCAACTTTGGTAAAATAAATGCAAAAAAGCCGCTCTTTCCGCTGGGGGAAACCCCAAAAGAAAGGGCGGTTTTTCATTGTCATTTTACAAAAAGAAAAACTGCAAAATATGTACTTTTCGCTCATTTTGCGATTATAAATCAAAACGCAATTCAAAATAGAAGCATAAATAATGGATAAAGTATTCCAGAAAAATCCATTTAGTGGAAAATAACGCATTGGAAACGTTTCCGATTTGGTAAATATTGTAAAAATTCATGGTTGAAATGCACAAAAAGAAAATCCGTGAAAATGTAGATTTGTTGAATAGCGAGAAAGAAAGGCTTGGAGGGAAAAATTGGGTACATTTTACAAGACAAACACATATCTATATGTTATAATGCACAATATAAGGCAAGGGAAGTTCTTCACAAATTCGGTGAAGCGCCTTATAACAGAGTGTAAAACACCTGAGAGAAAGGAATATGCGATATGGTAAAGCAAGTCAAAATCACAAATTTTACGGAAGTAAAAAACATTATGAACGCAGCCACTCAATGCTTTGAGGACATCGGCGTACATGATATGAAAGGCAGCATTGCCGATGCCAAAAGCATTTTAGGGCTGATGAGCCTTGATTATACAAGACCGGTGATGATTGTGAGCGAAAACGAAAATGAACTGGAGCGCGTTTTTAAAGCGCTCAACTGAGAAAACGATTGGCAAACCAAAGGGCGTCCGTAAAACGGGCGCCCTTTGTGATTTTTACAGCAGTTTCACAAACTGCAAAAAGCATCGATGTCTCGGCAAATTACTATTGCAAAGATTAGTCGCGCCAGCCGAAATTCACGGCGCGGTTTTTGGCATAATACGCCTTGTCATGCTCCGTAATCGGGCGCAGGACGCGGCACGGTGTGCCAAGTGCCACCACATGGCTTGGAATATCCTGCGTGACGATGCTGCCCGCGCCGATTACAACATCGCTGCCGATTGTAACGCCGGGCAAAACCACCACATTTGCACCCAGCCACACATCATCGCCGATGGTGATGGGCAGTGTGAACTGTGTGCCGTCGCGCCGATATTCGCCCACAACGGGATGCCCTGTTGCGCTCAGCGTTACATTCGGACCGAACATGACGTAATTTCCGATTTGCACACGGCTGTCATCAACCACCACCAGATTGAAATTCGAATAAAAATGATGTCCGATAAACGTGTTGCAGCCGTATGAAAAATGAATCGGCTCCTCCATCAACGCGTCGGTGCCGATGGCGCCGAGAAGTTGCTCAAGCAGGTTGCGCCGCTGTGCCGTGTCGGACGGCAACACATGATTATAGGTGAATGCCAAGTTTTTTCCACGCACACTTTGCGCCCGTAAAACGTCCTCGTAGGCTCTGTCCTCGGCGCTTGCATGATCGTTTTCGCAGAAAAGCAGACCGTTTTTCATCTGTGATTCCAGTGACATGGTGTTTTCTCCATTCTGTTTACAGCAGATTTTTACGCAGCCATGCGCCGCTTTCCGCACATAGATAGGCGGGCGGAATGTCCGGCAAGGTTTTGCAGCCGCGCGTACCCTCTGCAAACAGGCGATGTGCGGCGCGCGCGGTCGCCACAAGCAGATTGGACGTAAATTCAGGGTTTGAGTCAAGCGTCAAAGCAAATTCCATCAAGTGCGTATGCTCGTTTGAAATTCCGGTTTTTCCACTGCGAAACACAAAGCCGCCGTGTGGCATACCGCTGTGTTCCGTGCGCAGCGTTTCAGCGCTCACGAAGGTCACGGTGGTGTCATAATCGGCAAAATAATTTGGCATGGTGACGATTTCCCGCTCGATACGTGCCTTGTCCGCATCTTCTGCCGCCACCACAAAGCACACGCGCGTGTGCTTTTGCCGTGCGGTGAGAGCGGGCGCATCGCCGCCGCGTACAGCCGCGAGTGCGGCAGGAATCGGCACGGTATATTGCCGCGCATCCAGTACGCCGTCAATGCGGCGAATGGCGTCGGAATGCCCTTGGCTGACGCCGCGCCCCCAAAAAGTATGCGTGGCGCCAACGGGCAGTGCCGCTTCACCATACGTGCGTAAAATCGAAAACAAACCGGGGTCCCATCCGGCGGAAATAACGGCGAGATGCCCGCTTTCCCGCGCGGCAGCATCCACCGCGTCAAAATGTGCGGGAATGCCTGCATGGGTGTCAAAGCTGTCTACCAATGTAAATTTTTTTGCCAAGGCGGGTGTCTGCACCGGCAAATCGGTGGCGCTGCCGCCGCATAAAATCAAAACGTCCAGTTTTTTTGTCCAATCGTCCACCGCGTCTGCGGATAAAACAGGAACACCGGAAGTTGCAATCTGTAAAGTTTCGGGTTTGCGCCGCGTAAATACGGCGGCGAGTGCCATATCTTTGTTTTGCCGAATGGCGGTTTCCACGCCGCGTCCCAAATTGCCATAGCCGAAGATACCGATTTGTGTTGTCAAAAAAATTCCTCGCATTCATCATCATTTAGAAAAAGGGCTGACGAAAAACATCAGCCCTTGCAATTCACAAAACAGATAAAATTTATGCGTTGACAAGCTTTAACGTGTCGCGCGCAATCATCAATTCTTCATTGGTGCAGATGACAAGCACTTTCACGCGGCTGTCGCTGCCGGTGATGTCGATGATGTCCGCACCGCGCTCGTTGTTCTTTTCAAGGTCAATCGAAAGACCGAGAAAATCCATGTTTTCGCACACGGCAGCGCGCACTTTTTTGTCGTTTTCGCCGATGCCGCCCGTGAATACCACACAGTCCAGTCCACCCATGGCGGCGGCATATGCGCCGACATATTTTTTAATTTGATAATTCAGCATATCGCTGGCAAGTTTGGCGCGGGCGTTGCCGTTTGCAGCGGCAAATTCAACGTCGCGTTTGTCGCTTGAAACGCCGGAAACACCCAGTAAACCGCATTGTTTGTTGAGAAAATCTGCCATTTCCTGTCCGTGCATTCCGGTTTTTTCTTCCATATAAGTGACCGCGCTCGGGTCAATATCGCCGCAGCGTGTACCCATCAAAACGCCGGCAAGCGGGGTTAAACCCATGCTGGTGTCAACGCATTTTCCGCCGTCTACAGCGGTGATGGAGCTGCCGTTGCCAAGATGGCAGGTGACAATTTTGAGCGAAGCTGAGTCTTTGCCGAGATAATCGGCGGCAACCGCGCTGACATAGCGATGGCTTGTGCCGTGTGCGCCGTAGCGGCGAATGGCATATTTTTCATAAAATTCATACGGAATCGCGTACATATATGCTTTTTTCGGCATGGTTTGATGGAAGGTGGTGTCAAACACAACCACATTCGGCACATTTGCGCCAAACACTTTTTTGGCACTGCGCAACCCTTGTACGTGTGCCATGTTATGTACCGGCGCAAGCGGCGCAATTTCTTCAATTTTATCGATGATGGCGTCTGTGACCACTTCGGATTTCGTGAAAAATTCAGCACCCTGCACGATGCGGTGACCGATGGCGCCGATTTCAGATTTGTCTTTGACAACCGCGCCTGCGCCTGTCGTCATCATTTTGACAACTTCCATAAAAGCCTCGGTGTGTGTGGGGAACGCAACAGGCACAACCCATTTTTCCTCGCCGACCTGATGGGTAATTTTGCTGCCCTCAATGCCGATGCGCTCACAAAGACCTTTGCACAAAACGTGTTCATTTTCCATATCAATCAGTTGATATTTGAGCGAACTCGAACCGCAGTTAATGACAAGAATTTTCATTTTTTCCTCCAATTTTTCCGCAAGGGCAGTCTGCGAAAATCCACCGCAAAATTGCGTGAATCAAAGCATCGTGAACCGCGATTCGGAAAACTTTTGTTATTTTGACTCTTTTATTATATAATAGGTGTACTGATATTTCAAGGGTATAACCAAACGAAAGGAAAAAAGTATGAAAATTGCCGGAATTATTGCCGAATACAATCCGTTTCACAGCGGACACGCCGCCCAAATCGCACAATTGCGCGCAGCCGGTTTTGATGCAATTGTATGCGTTTGTGCGCCGAGTATGGTGCAGCGCGGCACACAAAGCATTTTTCCGACTGCCGTTCGCACCCGCGCGGCACTGTGCGGCGGTGTTGACCTTGTGCTGAGTTTACCCGCGCCGTTTGCCACCTTATCGGCAGAGGGTTTTGCCGCCGCCGGTGTACGGCTGATTGCGGCACTCGGCGTGTGTGATGTGCTTGCATTCGGCACAGAAACGTGCAATCAACCATTGCTTGACGCTGCCGTAAACGCATTACAGAGCGCGGAATTTACGCCGAAACTGCAAAATGAACTGGCAAAAGGTTTGCCGTTTGCCACGGCGCGCGCGGCAGCGGCAGATGCGCTTTGTGCCGGCAGCGGCGCATTGCTGCGCAGTCCGAATAATATTTTGGCGGTGGAATACTGTAAGGAACTGACCTGTCTTTGCGCCGCGGGGCAAAAAGCGCCAAAACCGCTTGCGCTGCCGCGCAAAGGCACGGCGCATGATGCGCCAATCACCGATGCAGCGCAGAAAATCGTGAGCGCAAGCGCATTGCGCACCTTGGCGCTTGCAAAAAATGCAGGCGTTGCGGCGTGGCAAAATGCCGTGCCGCCCGCCTGCATGAAAATTTATGAATCCGCACAGCAGGCGGGACAGCTTTTTTCGCCGGCTGCGTTTGACACGGCGATTTTGTCGCGTTTGCGCGGGCAGTCACTTGCCGCATTGCAAACGGTGCGCGGCGGCACAGAGGGTCTTGAAAACCGTCTTTTTTCCGCCATACAAACGGCAGATACGCTCGAAAACCTCTACACAGCGCTGAAAACAAAGCGCTATGCCCATGCGCGGATGCGCCGCCTTGTGCTGGACGCGGCGCTCGGTTATACCGACGATTTGCCAAAAATGCCGCCGTATCTGCATGTTCTCGGCGCAACACAAACAGGACTTGCCGTGTTGTCGCAGGCAAAAATGAGGGCAAGCTTGCCGCTGTCTCATGCGCTTACACAGCTTGCGCAGACAGGCAAACAGGCGCAGAGCATTGCAGATGCACACAGTGCCGCTGAAGATTTCGCCGCACTTTGTCTGCAAAAACCGATGCCGTGCGGCACGGCATATACCACCAAAATGATACGGGAGGACGCATGAATAATCTGATTACCTATGTGGAAAATACGATGGAAAGTATGCTGGAAAAGCCGTTTAATCAGGTGGACAGCCTTGTGCTTTCGCAGTTTTGCTACACGCATTTGAGCGGGCTTGCGCCCACACCGGAGGACGCCGCGCCGCCGATTGCACTGAAAAATCTGCTGCTTGCGGAGCATTTTAAAGCGATGTTTGATGGATTGCTTGCGCCGGAAAGCAATCAAAAACTATTGACGGCGCTTGCGGCAAGTCCGCGTTATCGCAATGTGGGACTGCACGAATATGTCGATTTGCGCAACGACAATACCATCGAACAATTTGCCGCCATGACGTTTTTTTTGCCGGACGACACGCTTTATATCGCGTTTCGCGGCACAGATACGTCCTTTTTAGGGTGGAAAGAAGATTTCAACATGGCGTATGTCTGTCCCGTGCCATCACAGACGGCAAGTCTTGTGTATCTGCGCGGTGTGGCGCAAAAACATGCCAAAATGTTGCGGCTCGGCGGACATTCCAAGGGCGGAAATCTTGCGGTTTATGCCGCGATGACAAGCGAAAATGCCATCAAAGAGCAAATTCAGGTGATATACAGTCATGACGGTCCGGGGTTTCAAAAAGAATTGCTGATGGGCGGCGATTTTGCCTCGGTGCAGACGCGGATTCAAAAAACGCTGCCGCAATCGTCTCTCATTGGCATGCTCCTGCAAAGCAATGAGCCGTACCATGTGGTAAAAAGCACAAAAATAGGCGGTTTGCTACAGCATGACCCGTTTTCGTGGGAAGTGCAAGACGGAGATTTTGTATATCTGCCCAAACTGACCGGCAGCGCGACGTATCGCAACACCACTTTGGACGCGTGGCTGACAACTTTGACAGAAGAAAAGCGCAGCAAATTGATTGCCACGCTGTTTCAAGTAATTGATGCGTCCGGCGCGGAAACCTTTGCGGATTTTGCGGCAAACTGGCAGAAAGATATTCCCGCCATGCTGAAAGCGCTCACGCAAATTGACAAGGAAACACGCGATGACGCAAGTGAAATCATCAAAACGCTTGTGATGATTTCACTCAAAAATCTGACAAATTAAAACACTGCCATTGCTATTTTACAGTTCATGCGCGATTTTTCTGCCGGTTGGTGTTGCCGCAATGCCGCCCTCGGCGGTTTCACGCATACTGCTCGGCAAACTTTTTCCCACGCGGTACATCGCGTCAATCACTTCATCGGGCGGAATGACACTCACCTGTCCGGCAAGTGCCATGTCGGCACTTGCAAGGGCGTTTGCACTTTGGCTTGCATTGCGAAAGCTGCACGGCAACTGTACCAGTCCCGCCACAGGGTCGCAAATAAGACCCATGCAGTTGATGAGACTGATGGCAACGGCATTTGCACACATCTCTGCCGTGCCGCCGCAAAGCGTGACTGCCGCCGCCGCAGCCATTGCCGCCGCCGTACCGCACTCTGCCTGACAGCCGCCCTCTGCGCCGCTGATGGTGGCATTTGCGGTGATGATTGCGCCAAACCCTGCCGCCACCAGCAGTGCGTCTGCAATTTCAGCTTCGCTGCTGCCGCGTTTATCGGCAACGGTGCGCACAACGGCGGGCAAAATGCCGCAGGCACCGGCGGTCGGTGCGGCGCAGATGCGTCCCATGGCGGCGTTGACCTCGCTTGCCGAAAACGCCATTGCCATCATGTGGTTGAACGGTTTTCCGCAAAGGGTGTCACCGCTGCTGTAAGCTTCTTGCTTTTGCGCTTGTCCGGCAATGAGCGGCGGCGTCATTGCCTGTGCCGTGTGCAGCGCCTTGGTCACGCTTTTTTGCATGACATCCCAATTTGTGCGCATCTGCGCATCGATTTGCGCCAAAGAGCTGTCTGTGAGCTTCTCTTCGCTCTGTAAAATAATTTGTGCAAGCGGCTTTGCTTCTGCCACCGCTGCTTCCAACAATTGTGCGATATTACGATACATTTTTTAGACGCTCCTTACAAATTGATTGCACACACCTGCAAAACATGCTCAGCGGCGCAAAGTGCGGTTTCAACGGCTTTGGGAATGGGCGCATCGGTTTCAATCACGCAGTTTGCGATGTCGCCTTTTGCCACACGCGTGACGCGCATCACGCCGATATTGATGTTGTTTTCAAGCAAAATATGCGAGATGGCGCTGATGACGCCTTTGGTGTCGCGCTGTGTGATGACAAGCGTAGATGCTTCGGCGCTGAACGATGTTTGTATGCCGTTTAAGTTTGTGATGCGGATGCGTCCGCCGCCGATGCTGCTGCCGTCCACGAAAAACTGCGATTGGTCGGGATAGAGAAAGGTGATGCGCGCTGAATTTTCGTGGCTTTCCGGCATGTCGATTTCGGTAAATGTAAATGCAATGCCTTTTTCCTGCGCAAGTGCAAAGGAATGGGGAATGCGTTCGTCGTCCTCAAAAAGACCGAGTGCGCCCGCGAGCAACGCTTTGTCGGTGCCGTGTCCGCGGCCGGTTTTGGCAAACGAGCCGGCAAGTCCGAATTTCACGCCGCAAAAACCACGCGGCGCAAGCGCGGCGGCTACACGCGCAAGCTTCGCCGCGCCTGCCGTATGGCTGCTGGACGGGCCAATCATCACGGGGCCTAAAACGTCAAAAATACTGATGTTCATACGGAATTTCAACTCCTATAATTTGTACCAATAGTATAGCACAAATTTGAATAAAAATGTGCTATACTGTATTTATTCTAAAGTGAAAAGGAGGACTTTTTATGGAATTATTGAAAGGCGTAAACATGGCGGAACTCAACACCGTCCCCATGTTTCTCATTGCGGGCGGCGTAATTTTATTCATCATGCTGCTCTGCGTCGTTTACCTTATTAAAAGCTACCGCGCGGGTGTTGCTATGGGCATGGACAAAGTAAAGCTGCGCCGTGCCATCACAAGCAGTGCCACCTTCACGGTGCTGCCGAGCGTTTCGATTTTACTGGGCGTGGTGGCGCTGTCCGGCTCACTGGGCATTCCGCTGCCGTGGCTGCGGCTTTCGGTCGTTGGCGCGCTGCATTATGAGGGCAATGTGGCGGATATTGCCGCGCGTGCGACGGGTCAGCCGAACGGTCTCGGCACAGGCACGTTGACGCCGAGCGCGTTTGTCACCATCGGTCTTGTTATGACGGCGGGCATCCTAATCGGCGCACTGCTGTGCATTTTTCTGCTCAAAAAATACTTAGCCAAAGTGCAAAAGCCGAAAGCGGCATCGGCAAACAGCAAAAAACCGTTTGGCGATGTGGTGTTCAGCGCCATGTTTATCGGACTTGTCAGCGCCTATATCGGCTCGTATGTCGGCGAGGGAACAAGCGCCGGCAACTGGACGCCGCTGCTTGTGGCGGTGGTGGCGGGCGCGGCCATGGCACTGTTTGAATATTTTGCCCGCGTGAAAAAAATCGCGTGGCTCGACAACTTTTCCATGGCGTGCAGTATGCTCATCGGCATGGGTGCCAGCATACTGGCCGGCGTACTTTTTTAGGAGGGGAATCAAATGAACGAAACAGAAAAAACAGCCTATTATGCAGGCTATAATAAGCAGGTACATCTCATCGGTCGCTTCGGTTTATCGCTTGCCATCGTGCTTTTATTTGGCGCACCGCTCGGCTTTGGACTGGTGCTGGGCGCCGGTGCCGACTGGGGTGCGTTTGTCAAAGGTTTCTTGCAGGTGGCGGTGATTTACTGGACGTCCGGCGTGATTGAATTTCTCGTGTATGCGCCGATGCTCGGCAGTGGCGCGTCCTATCTTGCGTTTATCACGGGCAACTTAATCAACCTCAAAATTCCGTGCGCCGTCAATGCGCGTGACATCTGCGGCACAACGGTTGGAACGCCGGAAAACGACATCGTATCGACGCTTTCCGTGGCAACAAGCAGCCTTGTGAATATGTTGATTTTGGCAATCGGTGTCATGTGTCTTGTGCCGTTAAAACCCATTCTTGAAAATCCGGTGCTGCAACCGGCGTTCAACAATGTCATTCCGGCACTATTTGGCGCATTGGCGTTTAAATATTTTTCGCAAAGCCTCAAAATCACGGTGGTGCCGCTGCTTTTGATGTGCGTCATTTTTGTGCTTGTGCCAAGCCTCATTTCAAGCGTGTCGTTTTTGATTCTCGCGTCCGGCGCGCTTGCTATCGGCATTGCCTACGTCTTATATCAAAAAAATATGCTGTAAAAAACGCCCTGTTTTCTGTCATAATGGCAGGGAACAGGGCGTTTTTCTTTGTATTACATACTTTCCGGTACGCTGATTTTCAGCATAGTCAGCGCATTGCGCAGTGTGTTTTTGGTGGCATTGCACAGCGCAAGCCTTGCCTGACACAGTGCAGTTTCAGTACCTTTTACATGGCAGGTGTTGTAAAATTTGTGATACTGCGTGGCAAGCTCAAGCGTGTAGCGTGTGATGCGCGCCGGATCGTAGTTTTTTGCGGCGGCGATAATTTCACTCGGAAAATTCGCGATGAGACGAATCAATTCTCTCTCATTCGGCTCTGTCAGCAACGAGAGGTCGCAGCCGAGTACGCCTGCAAACGTAATGCCGTCGGCGGCAAGCGCTTTCAAAATGCTGCAAATGCGCGCGTGTGCGTACTGCACATAATAAACAGGGTTGTCGCTGTCCTCTTTGACGGCAAGGTCAAGGTCAAAATCCATCGTGCTGCCCGGCTCACGCAGATTGAACAGAAACCGTGCCGAATCAATCGGCACTTCGTCCAAAAGCGTGGTCAAGGTGATGGCTTTGCCGGTTCTTTTGCTCATGCGCACGGGTTCACCGCCCTGCAAAAGGCGCACAAACTGCATCAAAACAATGTCAAGCTTTTCGCCGTCAAGTCCGATGGCGTCCATCGCGCCTTTCATGCGGGCGACATGTCCGTGATGGTCGGCACCCCACACGTCAATGGCGGTGTCAAAGCCGCGCGTGACAAATTTGTTGTAGTGATAGGCGATATCGGCGGCAAAATAGGTTGGGATTCCGTTTGCGCGCACAAGCACTTCGTCCTTGTCCTCCGTGGTCACTTCACCGTCAAGTCCCTTGCGTGTGTTTTTGTTGGCACCGTATTTTTCGCTGTACTGTGTGGAACGATACCACACAGCACCGTCTTTTTCATAGGTTGCGCCGCGCGCCGCAAGCACGTCCAGCACATTTTGAATCGCACCGGATTCGTGCAAAGTGGTTTCGCTGAACCACACGTCATAGGTGATGCGATACTTGGCAAGGTCGTTTTTTAAACCCTCAATATTTTTCGGCAGTGCATCGTGAATGATGGCGTTTTGCAGCACTTCAAAATCGCCGTTTACAAATTTGTCGCCATGGTCATCGGCAAATGATTGCGCAAGCACCTTGATGTCCTCGCCTTGATAGCCGTCCTCGGGAAACGGCACGGCGTCCTCGCCTTTGTAAATCTGCAAATAACGCGTGGCAAGGCTTTTGCCGAATTTGACAATTTGGTTGCCGGCGTCGTTGATGAGAAATTCGCGCGTGACGTCGTAGCCCGCCCAGTCGAGTGCTGCCGCAAGTCCGTCACCGAGCGCACCGCCGCGCGCATTGCCAAGGTGCATCGGACCTGTGGGGTTGGCGGAAACAAACTCCACATTCACCTTTTTGCCCGCGCCGAAATCGGTGCGTCCGTAAGCGTCGCCATTCAAATTGGCGGCAAGCACCACGCCGGCAAACCAAGCGTCTGAAAAAAATAAATTCAAAAAGCCGGGGCCGGCAATTTCCACTTTTTCAAACATGCTGTCTTGCAAACTCGGCAGCGCGGCAACAATTGCATCGGCAATTTTACGCGGAGCCATGCCAAAAACACGGGCGCCCGCCATCGCAATATTGGAGGCGATATCGCCGTTTTTGTTGTCGTTCGGAATTTCTACCACAAAATCGGGTAGCTCTTTTTCCGGCAGAGAGCCGTTTGCCATCGCGTTTTTCACGCCAAGTGTCAAAAGCGCGCGCGTTTCGTCCATGGCAGCCTGTTTCGGATTGTAATTTTTAAAATCGTACATTTTATCGTTCCTTTGTAAAAATATTAGTTGACCGGTTTTACGGTGATATCTACAATATTGCGGCTGATGCTCTCGGTGTCAACGTCCAA
The DNA here is from genome assembly GCA_036635095.1 of Ruthenibacterium sp. Classification (GTDB taxonomy): domain Bacteria; phylum Bacillota; class Clostridia; order Oscillospirales; family Ruminococcaceae; genus Ruthenibacterium. The sequence continues at coordinate 41,867 of JAVWRA010000004.1, forward strand.
AAGATAGCTGAAATGCACTCTGCCGCCGTGTGCGGAAAGCGACGCGCGTATTTCGTCCGCTGCAACGCCAAGCGAAAGCGCACCCTCGCCGGTGTCATAATGGCAGACGTGGCGACAGCCTTTTTCAATCACAAGCTGGCTTGGCGCAGGTCCAAAGCGCAGCATGCTGACTTTGCGTGCGCCCTCCACTTTCACGGTTGTCACACAGCCGGCATAACCGGTGGCTTCCGTTTCGTGATAGCTGATAAAAAAATTGTCGTTGCGCTTCACAAAACTGCCGCGCGTCATCAGCTTCACGCTGTCGCTCTGCCCGTCCTGCTCCATCGTGCCGTGAATGGTAATCAAATAATCTTCTCGCAAAAAAATCCTCTTTTCTTCAAATCAAAACGGTTCCGCGAACCTCTTATAAAAGGTTGTATTGTTCAATATCAATCTGCGTCACGCTGCCACCGGCATATTCGCCCAAAAACCAGTCAGAAAATTTTGCAAAATTTTCCGTGGAATCGCTGACAAAATAAGATGCTGTTCCGTCACTTTTACGCTCACACAGCAAATCGTCTTGCAGGAGTGCAGCTTTCACCGCCGCCGCGCTTTCACGTCCGGCGTCAATCAAGGTGACGTTTTCGCCCATCATTTTTGCTAAAATCGGTTGAATCAGCGGATAATGTGTGCAGCCTAAAATCAAAGTATCTACGTTTGCACGTTTGATTTCCGCCAAATAATCCTCGGCAACAAGCGTTGTTACTTTATTATCCGCACCGAAATATCCGTTTTCGACAAGCGGCACAAACAGCGGACAGCTTGTGGCGGTGATTTCAACATGCGGATTTAAAGCGGCAAGCGCTTTGCAATAACTGCCGCTTTTGATGGTGGCAGGTGTGCCGATTACGCCGATGCGTCCGCTTTTACTTGCCTGTATCGCCGCCGCGGCCGTGGCAACAACAACGCCGCGATAAGGAATCGGCAGCGCATCGCTGACATTTTTCGGCAGAGTGCTGCTCACCGTACCGCAGGCGGCTAAAATGAATTTTACGCGCTGTGACAGCAAAAAGGCGATGTCCTGTTTTGCATATTGCACAATGGTTTGTGTGCCGCGCGTACCATAAGGCACACGACCGGTGTCGCCGAAATAGACAATATTTTCGTGCGGCAGAATCCGCCGCAGCTCACGCACTGCCGACAAGCCGCCAAGACCGGAATCGAACACGCCAATCGGCGCATTTTTGTCAGGCGTTTGCATGGCGTTCCTCCGCGCGGCGCAACGCGAGCGCAAGCAAACTGTCCAAAAGGGAGGCGTAGGTGTCGCCGGCAGCCATCATCAATTTCGGGTACATGCTGATATCGGTAAAACCGGGCAGCGTGTTGATTTCGTTGATGAGAACCTTGCCGCTGCCGCGCTCCACAAAAAAGTCTGCGCGCGCAAGACCTTTACAGCAGAGAGTGCGGTATGCTTTGACCGCCGCCGCCTGCACTTCTTTCAGCTTTTCTTCCGAGAGCTGCGCCGGAATGGCAGTGCGGCTTGTGCCGGCAAGATATTTGTCTTCATAATCGTAAAAATCTTTGCTTGCAAGAATTTCGCCCGGCAGTGTGCTTGTGACAACATCGTTGCCGCGCACGGCGCATTCCACTTCCTGACCGTCCACAAACCGCTCAAACACAATGCGGTCATCGTGCTGTGCAGCAAGCAAAACGGCGGCTTTGAGTTCGCTTTTGTTGTGCGCCTTGCTGATGCCCACGCTGCTGCCGGCGTTGGCGGGTTTTACAAAGATGGGATAGGAGAGTTTTGCTTCCACACGCGCGGCAATCGCGTCAAAATCATCGATTTCACGCGCTTCCATAAAGTCCCACGCACAGCGCGCAATGCCGGCGGCATCGAGTACAAAATTGGCAATCACTTTATCCATGCACACGGCACTGCCCAAAACACCGCAGCCGACATAGGGCAAATCCGCCAAATCCAGAAGTCCCTGTACGGTGCCGTCCTCGCCGTTTTTGCCATGCAAAACAGGGAACACAACATCGGCTTCAATGGCGCGGCAACTGCCGTTTTCAAAGGCAATAAGCCCGTGTACGCCGCTGCCCGGACAAATGGAAACGGGGGTGCAATCGCCTTTTTCCCATGCGCCGCTTTGAATGGCGGCAATATCGCCCGTATATAAAAACCAGCGGCCTGCTTTTGTAATGCCCACAGGCAGCGCTTCATACTTTTCACAATCCAAATTGCGCAATACACTTGTGGCGCTCATGCGTGAAACTTCATGCTCACTGGAAACGCCGCCAAACAAAACAATTACTTTCTGTTTTTTCATCGCCAAAAACCCACCTTATCCCTTGATTCTTTTTGCTTTAAAGTATATGATACCATAAGAACAAAAATATTAAAAGACACAAACAATGTTTCACCGCAAAAAAGTTAGAATTGTTTGTCTGATGCCGCAAAACGAAAATAACGGCGAAACGGTTGACACTTCCGGTAGTTTATGATAATATTATTAACGCACTCATAACTGTAAGCGTTATGGAGATGTGTCCGAGTGGTTT
>JAVWRA010000005.1:0-42016 GCA_036635095.1 Ruthenibacterium sp.
GTCATCATCATCACCGGCAGCGGCGCACGGCAGCTTGCGCGGAATTTGGGCATTGCACCGCAAACACAAGCCGCAAGTTTCACCACGGCAGGCGATGAAGAAGCGATGAACTGGCTGCACAATCATATGCCGGATACAGCGCAGTTTGCCACCAATCGCATCCACAGCACGGCAGACGCGAACGACGGAATTTCCAATGTCTATTCTGCTCTCAGCGGACGGCAGGCATACATGGAGGGATACAGCTACGCCATCACCAATATGGGCGTGGCAGCGCCGGTTGTTGCCGAAAAACAAAGCGTGAACGCGGCATTGTTCAGCGCGGCAACGCCGTGTGAAACCGTGCGTGAACTCTGCCAAAAACAGGGCATTCAATATCTTGTTTATTCTGCACAGTACGCGGGGGACACGGCGCAATTTTCACAGTGTGAGCGCGTGTTTGCAAACGATTCCGTACAGATATTCAAGGCATATTAAAAGGGAAACATTATGTTACTGACCATTCAAAATATTAAAAAAAGCTTTGCCGCCACCACAATTTTAACGGATATCAGCGCGGTGCTTGACAAGCAGGATCGCGTGGGTATCATCGGCGAAAACGGCGCGGGAAAAACGACGCTGATTAAGCTGATTATCGGTCAGCTTGCGCCGGATTCCGGCACCGTCACCTTTGCGCGCGGCACAACGCTCGGCTATCTCGAACAAAACAGTTTGCTGAATGCAACGCTCACCGTTTATGGTGAAATGCAAAATGCGTTTGCGCCTGTGCTTGCGGCGATGGACGAGATGAAAACAGTGGAAGAAAAGCTTGCCAAAACGCCGGAAAATGCAGATTTGCTTCAAAAACATGCGCAGCTTACGAGCATTGTGGACGCCGCCGACGGTTATCATATGGACACACAGATTAAAAAAATATTAAATGGCATGGCATTTCCGGCGGCAACGTATGATAAAAGCGTTGGGGTGCTGTCCGGCGGCGAACACACGCGGCTGTGCCTTGCAAAGTTGTTGTTGCAGCGTCCGGATATTCTTATTTTGGACGAGCCGACGAATCATCTTGATTTTGACACAATGGAATGGCTGGAAGCCTATTTAAAAACATACGCGGGCGCGATTTTGGTGGTCAGCCATGACCGATATTTTCTCGATGCGGTGTGCAATCGTATTTTTGAAATTGAGGATTGCACACTCAAAAGCTACAAGGGAAATTACTCTGCCTATTTGCCGCAAAAAGAAATGGCAACGACGCTGCAACAAAAACAGCACGATGCCGATGTGGAAAAAGCGGCGAAATTAGAGGATTATGTCGCGCGGAATTTGGTGCGCGCGTCTACCACAAAAATGGCACAGAGCCGCCGAAAACAACTTGAAAAACTCGAGATAACCGAGCAACCGCACACCGAACATGCTGACCTTAAATTTCGGTTTACATTCGATGTCACGCCATACAATGAAATTCTCACAGCAAAAAATATTTCAGTGACCCTCGGCGGAAAATGTTTGATTGACGCGCTGAATTTGAATGTAAAACGCGGAGAACGTCTTGTGATTGCGGGGCCGAACGGCGCCGGAAAATCAACGCTTTTGCGCGTATTGGACGGAAAATTAAAGCCGAACAGCGGCACGGTGCGCCTTGGTGTGGGCGCAAAACCCTCGATTTTTGAGCAGCAGCAATTGCGGCGCGGCGGCACAGTCATCAGTGCCATTTGGGATAAATATCCGAAATTTACCGAGCTTGAAGTGCGCAGTCATCTGGCAAAACTCAATTTCCGCGGCGAAACGGTGTTTAAAGCATGTGCGGCACTGTCGGGCGGAGAGCTGGCGCGGCTGCGCTTTTCTGAAATTTTACTTGAAAAACCAAATCTTTTGTTTTTAGATGAACCGACGAACCATCTCGATATTTTCACGCGGGAATCGCTTGGCGCAGCCTTGGCGGCATATGAGGGAACGCTTGTTCTTGTCACGCACGACCGCTATTTGATGAACAGTCTCGCCTGTCCGATTTTGTATCTGGAAGATGGAAAAGCAACGCAATATGCCGGATATGACGCGATGCAGCATCGCAAAGACGCGCTGCAAAACAAAACAGCACCGGTGGAAAGCGCCGCCCCGAAAGCGGCTTACGGCAAAGAACAACGCCGCCGCAAGGCGGAACTGCGCACGAAAATCAAGGAGCTTGAGGACGAGATGGAAGCGCTCGGTTTGCGCTGTATCGACCTTGAAGCTGAAATCAACGACCCGGCAACCTTGCGCGACCACATGCTTTTGCGCGAAACATGTGACGCGCTCGATGATGCAAAATTCAGACAGGAAGAAGCATTCAACGAGTGGGAAGCGCTCATTGAGGAGCAAGACACGCTCACGGAAGACGCGCCAACTGAGGAATAGTACGAATTTAAAAAGCCACACATGCGTTTGAACGCATGTGCGGCTTTTTGTGAGAAAATAATGTTGTTGCGGCTATGCGCTTGCGATGCGGGAGGCGAAAAATCCGTCGTCACAAAAGGCACTGAAGCTGTATAAAAACAGCACTTTATCGTAGCCGCCTTGTGCCATAATGGCGTCTAATTTATCGGTATTGGAACGAAAATCCACAATGCCGATTTTGGCGTAATCGTCCACCAAATACGGTACAAAACTGTTGGCATAGCTGTCTTTCACGACAAGCAAATTGCCGCTGCCACTGCCTGTAATTTCAGAATACGCATTGTTACCGCGCAGAAACGCCGCGTATTTATCGCGTGTTTCAAACTTCTGCACATCGTAAAAACTGCCGTCCGTCTGTGTGGAACTGCCATCGGCGTTTCTTTGAAAAACAGTCAAATTTTGCGGTACATCGTAATAAGTTATCACGTCCGGCACAACATTGTAGTTGCGCGCACGCGAATAATTGGTGCCGTAAAAATCGGGAATTTCTTTGAGCGGATATGCCGCAGTGTCAAACGGCGGCAGATTATTTGCGGCTGCATACTGCGTGTAGGCAGCATATGCACCGGCGTTTGTCCAGTGATGGTCAGTGCGGTAATAGAGCTGTTCCTCTGTGTCGGCGCGCAAGGTGTCGCGCACATCATAAATGTTCGCATTGACCGACAGACGCTTGAAAATCATGTCAAGTGCGGCGTTTTCATCTGCCATCGGTGCATCAAACGGAAGCTTGTTTTGCAAAACGGCGCTCGCGGAGGGGACAATCATCACATCGATTTGCTCCGGATGACGTGCGGCACAGTGTTCGAGAGCGGTCAGATTTTTTTCAAGTCCTTTTTCGTTGATGCTGAGCAACTTTTTGAACAAATAATGGTCTTTGCCAAGCAGTACGCCGTTGTTTTCGGTTTTTAGGAGCATTCCCTCGCTGCGACTTTTGAGGTTAATCCATTCGTCACGAAATACAAACTGGTCTTTGACGTATTTTTCGTAATCAACCATCCACTGATTTGACAGCACATCCCGCACGGAAAGAGCGGGATACTGCGCAAGCGGACGGTTTTCAAGTTCGGATTCTGCACGTTTCGGCCACAGGGCATCGAGGACGGAGAAGCCGAGCAAAAACACAAAAAATAAAATAATAATTGGATATTTTTTGAATGATGCAAGTTTGCGTTTCAGCATGTCATCACCTCCTAAAACCTAAAGTATAAGAATGGGCTATTGGTTGCGTCTACCATATAGGCGATTGTAACCATCAAAATAACGCCCAAAACCATGGCGCGCATCAAAACATTTTGCTTGATTTTTTCGTATAATTTCACGGGCAATTTGGTGGAACACAGTACGCCGACAATCAACAATATGCCGTAGTTGCGCAGAAAATAGAGCGCAGACACACCGCCGGAAGGCAGAAACAGTTTGCTGAACAAAAGCGGCAGCGTGACGCCGACATCGTTGCCGACAAAAAGCGCCCAGCCGATGATGACAAGCAGCATCGTGTAAAAATGCGGCCAAATTTTGCCTTTTTCAAGGCGCGGCAACAGCCATATTTTTTCAATCATCAGCAGAACAAAGTAATATAATCCCCATAGAATAAAGTTCCAGTTGGCGCCGTGCCAAAAGCCGGTCAGCATCCACACCACGAAGATGTTGAAAATTTGGCGCGGCAAGCCTTTGCGGTTTCCACCGAGCGGAATGTAGACATACTCCTTGAACCAACCGGACAATGTCATATGCCACCGGCGCCAAAATTCAGTGATGCTGCGCGAGATATACGGAAAATTGAAGTTGTCCGGAAAATCAAAGCCGAGCATTTTGCCCATGCCGATGCCCATCATGGAGTAACCCGAAAAATCAAAATAAATTTGCAGCGTATAGGCAATCAATCCAAGCCACACAAGCGGCGTGGACGCGTTTGCAAGTCCGATACCCGCTTCAAAAACACCGTTTACATTGTGACCGGTGATGTCATACCACAAGGCGCTGATGCCGTCGGCAAGCAGCACTTTTTTGGCAAGTCCGAAGATGAACAGCGAAATGCCCTCGTCTACGCGCGCCAAGGTCACGCGTCCGTTTAAGATGTGCAAACGGTCGGCAACATCGCGATATTTGACAATCGGCCCCGCAATGAGCTGCGGGAACATTACGACATATGCGCCAAAATCGATGATATTGTGTTCGGTTTCCACATCGCGGCGGTAAACATCGATGGAATAACTCATGGTTTGGAATGTGTAAAAGCTGATGCCGAGCGGCAGTGTGAGGTGTAAAAGCGATAGGGAAGTGCCGGCGATGGCGTTGAAGTTTTCGATGAAAAAGTTGGTATACTTGAAGAAAAACAACATGCCAAGACTGGCAATGATGCTGAATAATAAAAAGAATTTACGCGCGGCGACACTGCTGTTGAACTTTTCCATGCCCAGTCCGGCGATGTAGTTGATTAAAATAAGAACCACCATCACGGGAAACAGCCGCACTTCACCCCATGAGTAAAACACAAGACTGCTGAGAAACAGCACCGTGTTTTTCAGCTTTGCCGGGGCAATATAATAGAGACCGAGTGCAATGGGCAAAAAGCGGAACAAAAATAAGACCGTGCTGAAAACCATACTTCACCTCAACGTAAAAAAGATAAAAGCCGGATACCGTATTGGCACCGGCTTTTTAAAAAATCGTGCAATTATTTGAGTGCGTCTGCAATGGCAGTATCGACTGCGGCATAATCGGTGCCTTCGCCCGCGATGGCAAGCACCAAATAATTGCCTTTCGCCACAACACGCCCTTGCTCTGCCTGCTTTTGTGCGGCAGCGAATTCGGGATAATTGGCAAGAAAAGCGGCAGTGTTTTTGCAGTATGTTTCGAATTGCGCTTTCACGGTGTCTACATTGCCATCGGTTGTTTTGAGAACGAGAACTGCGCCGGAAGCGCCGTTTACGCCTGTGCGATGCCCAACGTAGGAATCCACCATGGCTTTGTCGATGCTCATGTCATAAACGAGGTCATCATCGGTGAACGCAAGCGGGTTTGCAATCGGTGCGGCGGCTTCCACGTCGGCAAGCACTTTGTTCATATCATAGTCAGCACCGCTTTTGCCACAAGCGGTTACAAGCGCCGTGAGACAGCAAAGGCAGAGAAAAACAGAAAACATTTTTTTCATAAACTTCAGTTCCTTTCAGTGTTGCAAGAATCAACCATAATTTTACACTACTATAAGGATATATGCAAGACGTTTTACCGATAAAAAGTTTAATTGTGTGAATTGTGTGCATTGCTTGACACTTTTGGTAAACAAATTTACAATAGAGATATCACAACAAAACAAAAGGAAGCATTTATGAACGAAAACATTGGCTTCAAAAAACGAAAAAAGGCCTTTACGGCGCTTGCGATTTTATGCGTGATTGCGTTATGTGTTGGATTATACTGCGTCAATATGCAGAAAAAGCGCTATGCGCTTGCGAGCTTTGCCATGAGTACAATTGTGGATCAAAAGGCATACGGTCCACACGCAAATAAGGCGATGCAGGCTGTGGAACAGGCGCTTGCAAAGTTTGAAGCGGAGTTTTCACTCTACCAAGCACAGAGCGATATTGCGAAAATTAACGCGGCGGCAGGTGGGGAAGCGGTGGCTGTCAAGCCGGAAACGTTCGCATTGTTAAAGAGAGCAAAAGAGCTTTCGAGCGAGAGCGAAAATGCTTTTGCCGTCACGCTTGCGCCGCTGTCACTGGCATGGGGCGTGACATCGGAGCATCCGCAGGTGTTGACGCAAACGCAAATAGACGCGCTTTTGCCGCTTGTCAACGATGCGGATATACTACTGGACGAGACAGCCGGCACTGTGAAACTTGCCAAAAAAGGACAGGCGATTGACCTTGGCGGCATTGCAAAAGGAACCGCCTGTACACTGGCTGAAAATCTATACACGCAGTATGGGGTGAAAAGCGCACTTTTATCCATCGGCGGCAATATTTATGCGAAGGGAACAAAGCCGGACGGCAGTTTATACCGCATCGGCTTTCGCGACCCGCTCACGACGGATACACAGGCATCGATTGCGTCCATCACCATGCAGGACGAGGTGCTTGCGGTATCGGGCGGATATGAGCGCTTTTTTGAAAAAGACGGTGTGCGGTATCATCATATTCTTGACCCGAAAACCGGCGCACCGGCAAACAGCGACATTGTTTCGGTTGGTGTGATTGACAAAGACGGCACGGTGGCGGATTTTTATTCCACAACCTTATTTGTATGGGGCAAGGAAAGAGCGCTGCAATATTTCAGAGACGGCGGGCGCGGAATGTTGCTTGACAACGAGAAAAATCTTTATGTATCGAAGGATTTGCAAGATTCATTTGAACTGGTGGAAAGCGCCGGCGGCTATACGGTAGTCTTTATTTAAGGCGGGAGGACACGCATTGAAACAAACAAATACGCGACGCACCGCTTTGCTCGGGATGCTGTTTGCACTTGCGATGGTGCTTTCCTTTATAGAGGGCAGTTTGGTGCCGCTGCTCGGCTTGCCGCCGGGTGTAAAGCTCGGTCTTGCCAATGTGGTGGTGATGTATGCGCTGTTTTTCATCGGCAAAACAGATGCCGGCATTTTAGTAGTGCTGAAAAGTTTGTTTTCGCTTTTGACACGCGGCGTAAGTGCCGGCGCACTCAGCTTTGCGGGCGGTGTGTTGTCGCTGCTCGTCATGATTTTGCTGCGATGGAAAAAGCATCCTCCCTCACTGTTTATTTTGTCGGTCAGCGGCGCAATTGCACATAATTTCGGACAGCTTTTAATGCTGCAAGTGCTGTTTACACAGTCTGTCTATACGTTTTATTACGCGCCGATACTTTTAATATCGGGACTTATCATGGGCAGCATCACCGCCGTCAGCCTGAAAGCATTGATTCCGGCACTCGAAAAATTGAACTTAAAACATTATTGATATTTTTTACTAATAAACACTTGACATCAATTGCGAAGCGTGGTATAGTGAAATCACAGCAAAGGCTGAACCTAAAAAACCAATTAAAAAATAAAAATATTTGGAGGAAATGAAAATGTCTAAATTTGTATGCAGCGTATGTGGTTATGTTTATGAGGGCGAGGCAGCTCCGGAATTTTGCCCGGTTTGCAAAGCACCGGCATCTAAATTCGTAGAGCAAAAAGGCGAAATGGTCTATGCTACAGAGCATTCTGTGGGCGTTGCCGCAGGCGCACCGGAAGAAATTCTCGAGGGTTTGCGCATGAACTTCACAGGCGAGTGCAGTGAAGTCGGTATGTATCTTGCCATGAGCCGTGTGGCTGACCGTGAAGGCTATCCCGAAGTTGCCGAGGCATGGAAACGTTACGCATTTGAAGAAGCCGAACATGCTTCTAAATTTGCGGAACTGCTGGGCGAAGTTGTCACAAGCAGCACAAAGAAAAACCTGCAAATGCGTGTAGACGCTGAAAACGGCGCTTGCGGCGGCAAAATGGATCTTGCAAAAAAAGCCAAAGAGCTTGGTCTTGATGCAATTCACGACACCGTACACGAAATGGCAAAAGACGAGGCACGTCATGGTCGCGGTCTCAAAGGCTTGCTCGATCGTTATTTCGCATAATTTCCTGCAACAGACAGCAAAGGCACGGCGGATTTTTCCGCCGTGCCTTTTTTTGATTGCGCTTGTTTTTATTCGAAAATTTCATGTGTCACTTTTTCGCCGGTTTTCGGATAGACGGTCAATTTGTTTTGTGCGTTGCAGGTGGCGAGAAAAACGGCGGCAAGTGCAATGTGATTTTTTGCAAGCTGTTTGTCAAGCCACAGGGAATCGTTGCCGGTGCAGCGTAGATTTTCCGCAAGCAGTTTGCCGTCAAGAATCACATTTACAAGCGGTGTTTCGGCGGCGGGTGTCATCTGCAAATCCTGCGGCGTGACGGGACGCTGCGCCGCACACGGCAAAAAACTGATTTGCCCGTTTGTTTCAAGAATGGCGGTTTGTAATTGAGATAAATCAAAATAGCCGCCGACACGGCACTGCGTTAAAAATTCGTTGATGTCCAGTTTTGCCGCAAGCAGATTCTTTTCGTACAACTTGCCGTTTTCATAGAGAACAATCGGCTTTCCGTTTACGATTTTGCGCAGCGCCATGGATTTGCAGGTGAGGACGGAAATGCCACACGCAATCAGTCCGTAAACCACCATGGCAGTGAGCGGTTTTATAAAATCACCCTCCAAACTGGTGGCAAATTCGGCGGCAATAGAGCCGATAGTAATGCCGTTGATATAGTCAAACATGCTCATTTGGCTCATTTGCCGATTTCCCATCAGTTTTGTCAGCAAAAAAAGAACGGCAATGGAAAAAATGCTTGTGCCTGCAATTCGTAAAATATCCATGATGCCCTCCAAAGACTTTTTAAATAGCTTGTGCGAAAAGAGGACGGATTATGTAAAAAAGATTTGTAACTTTGATTCAAATAAGGTACAATCAAAACAGAAGTCGTTCTATAACAGAGGTGCTTTTGTGAAACATATTTTTATCGTCAATCCCATTTCAGGCAAATCGGACGCTACGGTGTATTTGATTCCGCAAATTCATCAGATGGCGCGCGCACAAGGCTTGGATTATGAAATTCAGATTACCGAAAAAATCGGTCATGCAACATTGCTTGCAGAACAATACGGAAAAACAGGCGATGCGGTGCGATTATATGCCTGCGGCGGCGACGGAACGCTCAACGAGGTTTTGAAAGGCGCTTATCGGTATCCGAATGCAGAGGTTGCCAGTGTCCCATGCGGTTCAGGCAATGATTTTGTGCGCTGCTTCGGTTCGGCGGCTGATTTTTTGAATCTTGCGGACAACAGCAGCGGCACGGCAATTCCCATTGATTTGATTGCCGTCAACAATGCTGTTTCGGCGGCGATTTGTTCGGTCGGAATTGATTCCGAAGTGGCGTATGGGATTCCGAAATTCAGAAGAATCCCTTTATGCGGTGAAAAAACGGCATATAACTTGTCCATTGTGCAGTGTTTATTGCGCCCAATCGGCAGAAAAATGCGCGTGACAATTGATGATGCGGTGATAGAGGACGATTTTCTCATCGCCACAATTTGTAACGGAAAATCATACGGCGGCGGATATCGAGCGTCACCCAATGCCGATTTGCAGGACGGGATTTTGGAAGTGATTCTCGTGAAGAAAATGAGCCGTTTTCGTATTGCAACCATGCTTTCGTTTTATAAAAACGGACGGCACATCGAGAATGAAGCCGTAATTCCGAAAATGCAGGACATCATGACGTATCACAAAGCACGAAAAGTGACAATTGAGTTGACAGACGGGCGTCCCGCCATCATCAATATCGATGGTGAATGTACGCGCGTTGACCGTTTGTGCGCCGAGGTGATGCCGCTTGCCGCTCGATTTGTGCTGCCGGCATCGCTCTATGCCGCGTTTGCAGGCAAGAAATATGCAAAGAGTTCAGAATAAAGGAAAGCAGCCTATACATACAATGTACAGGCTGTTTTTTTGTTCATAAAAAGTTTTTAATTCTACCTCTTGATTTTTTGTTGTAATGCGGGTACAATATGTATTAGCACTCAGATATACAGAGTGCTAATAAAAACTATATTCATATTTAGGAGGAAATAATTATGAAAATTAAACCTCTCGCCGACAGAATTGTCATTAAAAACGCAGAAGCAGAGGAAACCACGAAAAGCGGTATCATCTTAACCGGTGCCGCAAAAGAGAAACCGCAGGTGTGCGAAGTTTTGGCAGTGGGACCGGGCGGTCTTGTGGACGGCAAAGAAGTTGAGATGACCGTCAAAGTGGGCGACCGTGTGCTGATTGCCAAATACGCCGGCACAGAAGTAAAAGTGGATGACGAGGAGTGCGTAATTGTGCGCCAGTCGGATATTCTTGCAATTGTGGAATAAAATTATTTTTACGTAAATAAAAAGAGAAACAAAGGAGTTTTATAGTATGGCAAAACAGATTTTAAACGGCGAAGAAGCACGCAAAGCCCTCTGCGCCGGCATTGACAAATTGGCGGATACTGTCAAAATTACACTCGGACCCAAAGGACGCAATGTCGTTTTGGGCAAAAAATTCGGCGCACCGGTCATCACCAACGACGGTGTCACCATTGCCAAGGAAATTGAACTCAAAGACATCTTTGAAAATATGGGCGCACAGCTTGTGCGTGAAGTTGCCACCAAAACCAACGATGCGGCAGGCGACGGCACAACAACCGCCACCATTTTGGCGCAGGCGCTTGTGCTGGAGGGCATGAAAAACGTTGCCGCCGGTGCAAACCCGATGGGCGTCAAACGCGGCATGGAAAAAGCAGTCAAAGCCGCTGTTGCCGCGTTTGCGACCAACAGCAAAACCATGTCCGGTGCGGAAGATGTTGCGCGTGTCGCAACTGTTTCTGCCGGCGATGAAACCGTGGGCAGCTTGATTGCCGACGCCATGGAAAAAGTCAGCGCAGACGGCGTCATCACCATCGAAGAAAGCAAAACAGCCGAAACCTATTCTGAAGTTGTCAAAGGCATGCAGTTTGACCGCGGTTATGTCACTCCGTACATGGTGACCGATACCGAGCGCATGGAGGCCACTCTTGATGACGCATATTTGCTGATTACCGACAAAAAACTGTCGGTGATTCAAGACATTCTGCCGCTTCTGGAGCAAATTGTGCAATCCGGCAAAAAGCTTGTTATCATCGCAGAGGACATTGAGGGCGAGGCACTGTCTACCTTGATTGTCAACCGTTTGCGCGGCACATTCACCGTGGTTGCCGTCAAAGCGCCGGGCTTTGGTGACCGTCGCAAAGAGATGCTGCAGGACATTGCCGTGCTGACAGGCGGCACCGTTATCAGCGAAGAACTCGGTTATGAACTCAAAGATGCCACAGTTGACATGCTCGGACGTGCGCATCAAGTGAAAGTAACCAAAGAAAACACCACCATTGTCGATGGCATGGGCGAAAAAGAAGCCGTTGCCGCGCGTGTTGCACAGATTCGTGCGCAAATGGAAATTTGCACCAGTGATTTCGACAAAGAAAAATATCAAGAGCGCCTTGCCAAACTTTCCGGCGGCGTAGCGGTTATCAAAGTGGGCGCCGCTACCGAAGTGGAAATGAAAGACAAGAAGTTGCGTATTGAAGACGCGCTCAATGCGGCAAAAGCGGCTGTTGAAGAGGGTATCATCGCCGGCGGCGGCACAGCACCCATCAACGCCATTCCGGCAGTTGACAAAGTCATTGACGCACTTGAGGGCGATGAGCGCACAGGCGCACGGATTGTGCGTAAAGCACTGGAATCTCCTTTGCGCCAGATTGCGGCAAATGCAGGGCTTGAGGGCAGCGTTATCATTGATAAAATTGTCAGCTCCGCAAAAGTGAACTACGGATTTGATGCGCAAAAAGAGCTGTATGTCGATATGATGAAGGCGGGTATTGTGGACCCGACCAAGGTTGTTCGCTCTGCACTTGAAAACGCAGCCAGCGTTGCAGCAATGGTACTCACAACCGAAAGCCTTGTCGCAGACGAGCCTGAAGATCCGGCAGCCGCAGCGGCAGCCAATGCAGCAGCCATGGGTGGCGGCGGCATGTACTAAAAACAGAAGAATTGCAACGGATGCCCGCAAAACGTTCGCGTTTTGCGGGCGTTTTGCTGTGTACGGACGAAAATACAAAAAAAATATTGCTATTTTTTTAACAACAAGGGCGAATACTAGTTGCATATCCCGCGAAATTACACTATAATAATAAAAGTTATTGAATTTAAAGGGAGGCTATCTCATGGAACTTTCGCAGTTATTCACTGTGGCGGGCGCAATCAAAATGGCAGAGGGCGAACCGGCTGTTGGCACAGTAGTTGCAACAGGCTTGATTATCGTTTTTTCTGTCTTGATATTGCTTTATTTGTTGATTTCGCTGGAAGGCATTATCTTCCGCTCAATTGACAACAAGAAAAAAGGCATTGTGTCCACTCCGAAAAAAGAAGCGGCTCCGGTTGCCAAAGCAAGCGCGGCGGTTACCAAGGCAAGCACTGCGCCCATCATCGAAAAAGGCATTCCGGGCGAAGTAATCGCGGCAATCGCCGCAGCCATCTCCGCAATGGAGGGTGGCAACAATCGTTATACAATTCGCTCTTTAACACGCGCCAAAACAGGCCGTTCGGCATGGGGCGTTGCCGGTGTATCTTCGTACACCGAGCCTTTTTAACAAACTGAAAATTTAGGAGTGTGACACCATCATGCAAGGCTTTTTAGATGCGGTTTCCGGCATTGCAAACGAATCCGGTTTTATGGGAATTATGCAGAATCCCGGTTATTTGGTAATGATTGTCATTGCCTGTGTGCTTATTTATCTTGCAATCGCAAAGCAGTTTGAGCCGCTTTTGCTGTTGCCGATTGCGTTCGGTATGTTGCTTGCCAACTTGCCGTTTGGCGGCATTGTTCATATGGACTTTTTCCTCACGGCAAGCGGCCATCCCGATTTTATGCGTGTGCTGAATGAAGGCGGCTTGGCGGACATGCTGTATCTCGGCGTAAAACTCGGCATTTATCCGCCGTTGATTTTCCTCGGCATCGGCACAATGACCGATTTCGGTCCGTTGATTTCAAACCCCAAAAGCTTGCTGCTCGGCGCCGCCGCACAGCTTGGCATTTTCACTACTTATATCGGTGCAAAACTGCTTGGCTTTACAGGTGCTGAAGCGGCTTCCATCGGCATCATCGGCGGTGCGGACGGGCCTACTGCCATTTATGTTACCAGTAAACTGGCGCCGCATTTGCTCGGTGCAATTGCCGTTGCAGCGTATAGTTATATGGCGCTCGTGCCGATTATTCAGCCGCCCATCATGCGCGCGCTGACCACACACAAAGAGCGTATGATTGAAATGCAGCAGCTTCGCACCGTGTCGAAAACGGAAAAAATTCTGTTTCCGATTCTGTGTACCATCGTAATTTCTCTGATTCTGCCCAGCGCAACACCGCTTATCGGTATGTTGATGCTCGGCAACTTGATGAAAGAATCCGGCGTGGTTGACCGCATCAATAAGACGGCGGGCAATGAGCTGATGAATATTATCACGATTTTCCTCGGCATTTCTGTCGGCTGCACCACGAGTGCCGACACTTTCTTCACACAGCAGACGTTCTTCATCATCGCACTCGGTCTTGCGGCATTCTGCCTTGGCACAGCCGGCGGTGTGTTGTTCGGCAAACTGATGTGCTTCGTCACACACGGCGCGGTCAACCCCTTGATTGGTGCCGCCGGTGTTTCTGCGGTGCCGATGGCGGCGCGTGTTGCACAAAAAGTCGGACAAAAAGAGAATCCGCATAACTTCCTTTTGATGCACGCCATGGGCCCGAACGTTGCCGGTGTTATCGGCAGTGCGGTTGCCGCAGGTATTCTCATCAATATGTTGAAATAAGCTTTATCGACGCAAAAGTCCGCACATCATTTTTGATGTGCGGACTTTTTTATCATTTTTTCACTGCCCGTCAACATAGAATGAAGCAGAAGATAAAAGGGGAGTGAAGCAATGTTCGGCATGATTTTAAGTTTTGTCGCAAGTCATATTTTGTATTTTGCGCTGCACTTGGAGAGCAGCAGTTTTCCAAAGCCGCTCACGGTGCAGCAGGAGATAGAAGCGTTTGCGGCGTACAAGGCAGGCGATAAAAAGGCGCGTGAAACGCTTATCAGCCACAATCTGCGTCTTGTGGCGCATATTGTGAAAAAATATTATGCGTCCGCTACCGACCATGAGGATTTAATCAGCATCGGCACCATCGGTTTGATAAAGGCGGTAGACAGCTTCGACAACACCAAAGGTGCGCGCTTTGCAACATATGCGGCACGATGTATTGAAAATGAAGTGCTGATGTCGTTTCGCTCCGGCAAAAAAAATCAGAATAATATCTCGATTCAAGAATCCATCGACCATGACAAAGACGGCAACGGGCTGACCATCAATGACATTGTGGCAGATTCGTTTGCTGTTGATGAGGCGTATGAAAGTAAGGAGGAAGCGGCTAAAATTCATCGCATTGTAGGAAAATTAAATGGGCGAGACCGACAAATTGTGGTGTTGCGTTACGGTTTGCAGGGGCAAAAGCCGCTCACGCAGCAGCAGGTGTCGGAAATATTACACATCAGCCGCAGCTATGTCAGCCGCATTGAAAAAAAAGCGCTTGAACTGCTTAAAGTTGAATTTGAAAAAACAAAATAGCTCATACTTCCAGTAAATATTCTTTGCTTGCAAAATGTTTTTTGCCGCTGAAACTGTCGTATTTGCCATCGCGCCAAAATTGAAAACCGAGCTTTGTCATCACACGCATGGAACCGATATTTTCCACCGCGTGGCAGCACTCGAATTTGTGGAGTCCCAGTGTTTGTGTGGCAAAACGCAGCATTTCGGCGCCGGCTTCGGTGGTGAGACCGCGGTTCCAGTAGCGTTTCATAATATTGTAGCCGAGCGAAAAGCAATCTATGGATTCTTGATACTGCAAGCCGCCGGAACCCATCAACATCCCGTTTTCTTTCAGCACAAACCCCCAGCCGTAGGCGTCGTCTGCAAGGAGCGACGCTTCTTCGCTCACAAGCCATGCGCGCGTTTCGTCCACGTTTTCGTTCAAATCCCAACGCATATATTTCGCGACATCGGCATCGCTCGCCCAGTTTGTATAGACGGTTTCTGCGTCTGCAATTGTCAACGGACGCAGAATCAAGCGTTGCGTTTCTAAAATCGGTGTTTTCATAAGGCTCCCTCCGTCAATTAAGATTTCAAGCAGTATAGCACAATGCAATTTAAAAGGCAAATTTAAAAAATTTGCAAAAAGCACTTGCATCTGACGCCTTACTCTGGTATGATAGTAAAAACGCGAAACGAGGGATAACTATGCGCACGGCGATTGCAAAAACAAAAGCACGACTGGTTTCTTTTTCAGAAATGCAAATATTTCTGAAAGATTCGGCTTTTTGCACCGCTTCTATTGTAGTTATTAGGCATTGCCAACAATGATTTGATTGTTGGAGTGCCTATTTTTTTTTGCCGTTTTAAAATGAGGAGGGTTCATGATGGGAAAAACAAAAGAAAAGAATATTGGCAACAGCGCAATTTATGATGTCAGCACACTTGGCACAGCAAAAACATTGATACTCGGCTTACAGCACACCTTTGCCATGTTTGGCGCAACGGTTTTGGTGCCGATTTTAACAGGACTTGACGTCTCTACCACACTTTTGATGGCGGGACTCGGCACCTTGCTGTTTCACTTTTTGACAAAAGGAAAAGTGCCGGCGTTTCTCGGCTCCAGCTTCGCATTTCTTGGCGGATTTGCGGCGGTTGCACCGATGATGGACGGAAAAGCGAATCTTGAAATGCTGCCGTATGCGTGCGGCGGTGTGTTTATGGCAGGACTTGTATACGTTGCGATGTCCGGTTTGATTAAATTATTCGGCGTGAAAAAAATCATGCGGTTTTTTCCGCCGGTTGTCACAGGTCCGATTATCATTTCCATCGGTTTGATTCTGGCGCCGACGGCAATTTCCAACTGCACCACCAACTGGCCGCTTGCACTCGTTGCACTGGCGCTCATTATCATCTGCAATATCTGGGGCAAAGGCATGGTGAAAATTGTGCCGATTTTGATTGGTGTTGTCGGCTCCTACATCGTTGCGCTTATGATGGGCGAGGTTGATTTCGCACCCATTCAAAATGCCGCATGGTTCGGTGTGGCTCTGCATTCATCTGCATTTGCAAAATTCAGTGTCAGCGCCTGCATCACAATTATGCCGATTGCATTGGCAACCATGATGGAGCATATCGGTGACATCGCCGCCATCAGCGCCACCACGGAGCAAAACTTTTTGGAAGATCCGGGTCTGCACCGCACCATTTTAGGCGATGGACTTGCCACAAGCCTTGCCGGTTTCTTCGGTGGTCCGGCAAACACAACATATGGTGAAAACACAGGCGTGCTTGCACTCACCAAAGTATATGACCCGAAAGTGATGCGGATTGCCGCGGTATTTGCTATTTTCCTTTCGTTCTTCCCGAAATTCGGTGCGGCAATTCAAACCATTCCGCCGGCTGTCATCGGGGGCGTGTCGTTTGTGCTGTATGGCATGATTTCCGCCATCGGTGTACGCAATGTCGTTGAAAATCAGGTGGACTTCACGGAATCACGCAACCTTATTATCGCCGCTGTCATTCTCGTCAGCGCACTCGGTTTCAACTCGGTTGGCGGCATTACAATTGCTTTCACCGAGGCAATTCAAATCAACTTGTCCGGTCTTGCCATTGCCGCCATCGTGGGCATTGTGCTGAACGCTGTACTGCCGGGCAACACCTATGAATTTGGCAAAGACCTCAAAGGCGAAACCTCCGTTAGCTTCAAAGTATAAGATAAAACCCCAAAAAGCGCCGACACGTAAAAATTCTGGTCGCCGCTTTTCGTTTTATTCAATCGGCAAAATTACGGTGAAAATCGCTCCGCCGCCCTCGGCGTCGGTGAGTGTTATTTTTCCGTCGTGCATGGCGGCAATTTCCTGCGCAACCGATAAGCCCAGTCCGAAATGCGCCTTATCTGCACGGCTTTTGTCTGCACGATAAAATCGCGTGAAAATCTGTGTTTTGTCCGTGTTTGCAATGCCTTTGCCATGGTCAATGACGCTGATTTTCATGTTTTTTTTATCGGCAGATGCCGCAATCAAAATCAATGTATCGGCGGGTGTATACTCGATGGCGTTTGACAGCAGCACGGTGAAAAGCTGCGTCAGCCGTTCTTTGTCCGCATGAATGTCCGGTAGCGGCGCGTCCGGCAAATGCAGCGTAAGGGTGTGGGCATGATTTTGCGCGAGCAAATGAAATTTTTCATACAATTCGATGCAGAAAGTATCGGTGGATAGAGTGTCTTTTTGCAGGCGCAATGCCTTTGCATCACCGCCCGCAAGCAGCAATAAATCATCAATCAGGCGCGTCATGCGGTCGGCTTCGTCCTGTGCCGTTCTGCAAAAACACTGTGCTTTTTCCGGCGGAACGGCGGCTTCGTTTGCTGCGGCAAGGCTTGCTTTGATGACGGTCAGCGGACTGCGAAGTTCGTGGCTTGCCGCCGCGACAAATTCGTTTTGCTGTTTGACGGCAAACGCGGTCGGACGTGTGGCAATGCCGGATAAAACCCAAGCTATTACGGTTAAAACCACTGCACCAAGCAGCGTAATCACGCCGTACAGCAGCAAAAGACGGCGCAAATGCTGCGTCATTGCCGCCATGTCCTGCAAGACGCACAGTTGCACCGGCTGTCCTTTATTTTGCCGCAGTTGCGCCATGCTGACACGATACATTTCGTTGGCATCGCCGTGTATGGTGAACTGCGCGCGTGACTGTTCCCGCAGATTTTGCGTCAAAGCCGCGCTGTCCGCCACAATTTTTTCACATCGTGCAAGCAGAACAGCGCGCGGTGTGCGCGGAATCCATGCGCCGCCAAAATGAAACGGTGTGCCGTTATCGGTGACGGCAATGACGCACAGCGATTTCATTTCCTGCGCGGCAAGCCAGTTATCGCTGATTGCCTGCCCGCTTGACAGCTTGTCTAAAATTGCCGAAACATTGTTTTCGAGCAATGCGTTCATATTGCTTTTATACTGCGCCTGTGCCATATAAAAAGTAAGGCACATGGCGGCAAGCAGCACAAGCGAGGTGAGCGCACTCATCATCACGGTCATGCGGCGGCGCAATTTTTGAATCATAACAGCACCTCAAGACGGTATCCGGCACCGCGCACGGTGTTGATTTTTACGTTTGCTTTCACGGCGGAAAGACGGCGGCGTACAAAGTGAATGTAACTGTCAAGGCTTGCGTCCTCCACTTCGGCATCTGCACCCCACACGCGCCCGAGCAATACGCTGCGGCTCAAAAGCCGTCCGGCGTTTTTATAGAAAACTGCAAGCAAATCGCATTCCTTGCGGGATAAAGTCACGGTGCTGTTCTTGCCGCACAAAAGCAGTTCTGCACACCGCAATGTCGTGTTTCCGCAGACGATTTCATCCGATGCCGAAACGGCAGATGGGCGCCGTATCAGCGCGCGCAGCCGTGCGATAAGCTCACGCATATCAAACGGTTTCACGAGATAATCGTCTGCACCCGCGTCAAGTCCGTCCACGCGGTCACCCACACGTCCGAGTGCGGTCAGCATCAAAACAGGCGTTGCAATGTGCTTTGCACGCGCATTGCGCAGCAAAGTTAAACCGTCCATCGCGGGCAGCATACGGTCAAGCAGACACGCATCATAAATATCTTCGCATAAATAACAAAGCCCCTCCGCACCGTCATGGCAGCAGTCAACCGTAAAACCCGCCGACAGCAAACCGGTGCTGACGGCATGGCACAGCGCCACATCGTCCTCTATCATTAAAATGCGCATTTCATCACCTCGCTTACTCTATTCCTATTATACAACAGTTTTCTTGAAAGAACCTCAAAAACACGCGAATTGCTTACAGGCTTTTTTAAGGTTCGTCTGGTATGATGAAAGTACAATCTGAAACAGAAAGGATTCTTTTCACATGAAACGATTTTCAAGCTTACTTCTCTGCGCCGCACTGGCGCTTTCTCTTGCCGCTTGCGGCACAAACGGCGGCGCATCGCTCAGCCAAACGCAAAACAGCGGCGCA
This sequence comes from Ruthenibacterium sp., assembly GCA_036635095.1. Classification (GTDB taxonomy): domain Bacteria; phylum Bacillota; class Clostridia; order Oscillospirales; family Ruminococcaceae; genus Ruthenibacterium. The sequence continues at coordinate 19,082 of JAVWRA010000005.1, forward strand.
TCCGCCATCGAAACCGCCACGCCCGCGATGGGACGCTGGACAGAAACAGACGTCACCCCCTTGTCGTGCCGTAATTTCAGCACACCGGTGCAAATGGCAGACGGCACTCTATGGTGCTTTGGCACAGAGCTTGTCGGCACAGACAAAAGCGAATATACCACAAAACTGCACAAATTTATATCGAAAGACGACGGTGCATCGTGGCAGGAAGAAGCCATCCACTGGAACGAAACATTGGACGGCGCTATCGGCAATGTTGAAACTGCGCCGGATGGCACGTGCATGTTTGCCACGTATACCGAGGACAGCTGCAAATTTTGGCTTGTGAAAGCAGGCGGTGAACCCGAAGAACTTGTGATTGCCGGTTTTGCGCCGGAGTATCGCATCGGCCAGTATTATTTTATCAATCACGACCTCATCTACATCACCCGCGCACAAGACATGGACGCAAACGGCAAAATGACGGAGCCGAAAGAAGCGCTTATCCGCCTTTCGACCCAAGAAGAAGTTGCCGCCGTCAACCTTGCAAACGACAATTTCAGCGGGGTGAGCGGGGCAATGTTTGGCACTGCGTCCGACGGCAAACAGCTCTTGCACATGATGTTTACGCAGACAGGCCGCACTTTATGCGCCTTGCAGCCGGACGGCAGCAACAAAGAGCTGCTGCCCAATGCCACCAATTCTCAACATGGCACTGCCGGTGCAACCGACGCGGACGGCAACTATTATTTTGCCTCCGAGGAAGGCGTTTTTCGCATTGTCAGCGGCGGCACACTTGTGGAAAATATTTTAGACGGCGCAACGTTTGCGTTTGCACTGCCCGACAATTATGTGAGCCGCCTGTGCCGCACCCAAAGCGGCGACTTTTTAGCGACTTTCAACACCATCACACAAAACGAAAATGGCAGCTCGGACGGCACAACAAAATTGTATCGCTATCATTTTGACACCACCTTGCCCGCGCAAAGCACAGACGGCATCCGCGTGTGGAGCTTGCGCGACAGCGCCACCGTGCGCAGCGCAATTGTGGCATACAGCAAAGAACATCCCGATGTTGCAATCCATTATGCGCCGATTCAAACCGGCAGTGCCGATGCCATGACCGTTGAGGACGCGCTGCGCACGCTGAACACAGAGCTGCTTTCGGGCGACGGGCCTGATGTGCTGATTCTGGACGGCTTTGATGCCGCGCCCTATCTCCAAAAAGGGATGCTGATGGATTTGTCGGGTGCTATTGACAAAGCAGCGCTTGTGCAAAACATTGCATCGCCCTTTATAAAGGGTGATGCCGTCTATCTGCTGCCCGCACGGTTTTCTGTGCCGGTGCTGTTTGGCGATGCCGGAACGGTGGAAGATTTGACGACGCTTGACGCGCTGCAAAAAGCGGTGCTTGCCGCCGCGCCGCGCCCCGACATCAATGGTGAGGACAACGGCTATTATGATGCCCTTGCCGAAAAAGACCGCTATGCCCTCTCTTTTTTGCGCAGCACGGATTTGTTGACCTTTCTGATGGAAACGTCCGCGCCCGCTATTTTGGAAAACAATGCCGTCAACGAAGAAAATTTGCGCAAAATATTCACGTTTTTCAAAGCAGTTTGTGACCACAGCGACCTTGGCAATTATCGTGCAGACCAAACGCCGAACGGTATTGGCATGGGTAGCAATACGCGTGACTCGGTCGTGATGGAGGACGGCGGCGTTGAATTTTCGCAAACAGGCCACGCAAAGTACGGCTACAGCCTTATGCAAACTACCGCGCTGACCGAAAACATCGCCCGCTACGACGAAAAAAGCAAAGCGTTTTTGCCCTGCAATCTTGTGCTGCGTCCCGGACTTTCGGAGGGTGCTTATCTGCCAAACACGCTGCTTGCCGTGAGCGCCGCAAGCCAAAAGCAAGCCGAAGCGCTTGATTTTGTACGCACGATACTTTCGGAAAGTGTGCAGGATGCCTATGCTGAGGACGGCATGCCCGTGCGCCAAAGCAGCCTTGATAAAATGCTTGTGCGCAACGCGGGCAATGAAAAATCTGCGTACAAGGGTGATATTGCGGCATTGCTGAAAACGCTGAAAACACCGGTGCTGATGGACAGCATCGTGTTTGACAAAATTTCCGTCCACGCGGAAAAGCTCTGCAAAGGAACGGAAACGCTTGACGAAGCCGTGGAAGGTGTACAAAATGACCTCGCCATTTATCTTGCCGAACGGCAATAAAAAAGAAAATTCAATGCGGCAAAAACACCGCCGCACAGACACAAGGACGGCGGTGCTTTTCTTGTTGCCGAGCTTTGTCGGCGTGTGCGTGTTTGTGCTTGCGCCGTTTGCCGAAACCGTGCGCCGCAGTTTTACCGATACACTCGGCAAAAAAAGCGTGGGATTTGCCAATTACGCGGCGGTGGTGCAAAACGCGGCATTTCAGCTTGCGGCAAGCAATACGGTGCGCTTTTTGTGCATTTGTGTGCCGCTTTTGCTGCTTGTAAGCCTTGCCCTTGCGCTTTTGGTGCGCAGGGCAGGGGACGGCGCGCGCGTGTTTAAAACAAGCTATCTGATGCCGATGGCGGTGCCTGTCGCGAGCATTGTGCTGCTATGGAAAGTGTTGTTTGACACACGGGGACTGCTGAACGGTCTGCTTGTGACGTGCGGTGCGGCGCCGGTGGACTTTATGGGAACAGACGCGGCTTTTTGGGTGCTGATCGCGACGTATTTGTGGAAAAACAGCGGCTATGACATGATTTTATGGCTTGCCGGTCTTGACGGCATTGCGGCGGCACTGTATGAAGCGGCGGCGGTGGACGGCGCGAATCAATGGCAGATTTTTTGGCGCATCACACTGCCGAGTTTGCTGCCGACACTGGGTCTGACGGCGGTGCTTAGCCTGCTCAACACGTTTAAAGTGTTTCGCGAGGCATACCTTGTGGCAGGCAGTTACCCGCACGACAGCATTTATCTCTTGCAGCATCTGTTCAACAACTGGTTTTTGGCACTCGATATGGGGCGGCTGACGGCGGCAGCGGTGTTGGTTGCGGCGGCGCTTTTGCTGCTGATTTTACCGCTGCAAAAACTGCTGCGCGGAGGTGATGAGCGATGATGCGAAAAAAAGTTTTTATCATTGCACTTTTATTGCCGCCCGCACTCGCCGTTTGGTGGCCGCTGTGGCATCTCGCGTTTGGCATGTTGATGGGCAGCGCCGAAACGGCGGCGTCACTCGGCGCGGTGCTTGGCGGCGGTGAAAACTATGCCGTATGGTCTTTTTTGCCGCAACACCCGACCTTTGCGCCGATTTTTGAATTATTATTCGATACACCGGAATTTTTCGTCATGTTTTGGAACACCGTGCGCATGGTGTTTCCTCAAATTTTGGGGCAAATTTTTGTGGGCGCACCGGCGGCTTGGGCATTTTCGCGCCTGCGGTTTCCATGCCGAAAATTTTTGTTCGGACTATATATCATTTTAATGTTGCTGCCGTTTCAGGTGACGATGGTGCCGAATTATCTTGTGCTGAACGGATTGCATTTGCTCGACACCGTGTGGGCGGTGATTTTGCCGGGTGTATTTTCAACTTTTTCGGTGTTCATCATGGCGAAAGGCTTTGATGCTGTGCCGGTTGCTTTGCTGGAAGCTGCTGAAATTGACGGCGCAAACGCGGCGCAAACTTTTGTGCGCATCGGCGTGCCGCTCGGTGTGCCGGGCATTTTATCTGCGTTTGTACTGGGTTTTTTGGAGGCATGGAATATGCTGGAACAACCTATGACTTTTTTGAAAAATAAGGCATTGTGGCCGCTGTCGCTGTATCTGCCGCAAATTGCGGCAAGCGCATTCGGCATTGCGATGGCGGCGAGTGTGCTGATGCTCATGCCGTCACTTTTGATTTTTTTGTTCGGACAAAAATACCTCGAACTCGGCATTCAAAGTGCGGGATTAAAGGAGTAAAACATGCGAAAAGCAAAGCAAATTCTGAAAAATCTGCGCGTAAAGATGCAGTTTCAAGACGCGCATCAACGCACGGCGTTCGGCAACATTTTGCGCTTTTTTGCCGTGATGCTGGTGCTGACGCTTGTTGCGCGCGCCATGGCAAACGCAACGATTCCCACAGTGACAACGGCGCTTTTGTCGCGCGGCACCATCACGCAAACCATCGCCGTGCAGGGCGGCATTGCGGCGTCAAACAGTGTGCCAATTGCGGTTCCTGCGGGAATAACGGTGCAAAGCGTAGCGGTAAAAGAGGGCGAGCATCTTGAAAAAGGGCAGGAGATTGCCACGTTTGATGAAGCGGAAATTGCGGATGTAATCGCGATGGAAAAAGCGCAGATGAAGAAAATCAAAGTGACGCAAGCGCAACTTTCTGCACACAAAAACGGAAATGCCGATACGGTGGCGGGCGCACAGCAGGCGCTTGACTGGGCGTATGCCGATTATCACGCGGCGTGTAATGTGCTTGCTGTTTTACAGGCACAACCGGAAGCGGATGCGGCGGCAATTGCGGCGGCGAATGAAAAAGTTACCATAGCACTGCGCATGGCACAGCAAGCGGAGCAAGCGCGCAATGCGGCGTATGATGCGTATGAAGCGGCAGATGCGGCGGCAAAAAACACCGCACAGACCAATGTGGCAGATGCGAACATTTTAGCGCTGCAAATGGAGGAAAAACAGAATAATATTGCAGATTTACAGGCGCTGCAAGATGCCGGATGCAGCTTAAAAGCACCGATTTCCGGCACGGTGCAGGCGATGAAGCTGTCGGCAGGGCAGCAGAGCGAAAAAGTTGCCTGTAATATTGCGGATGCGACAAAGGGTCAGCTTTTTGTATGTTCGATTGACGCGGAAAATGCAGACAAGGCACAGGTCGGCAGCGCCATTGCCGTGACACAGAAAGACAAGACCGTGCAGGCGAAAATCAGTGCCGTTGAGCTGCACGCGGACGATACGGCACAGGTGCATGTGCGGTTTGCAAACGCCGAGTTCAAAGAAGGCGCGGCAAGCGGCGTGATGACGCTGTCTGAAAAAGCATATGACAGTTGCCTACCGGCAGGTGCGGTGCATCAAGACAATGCCGGAAGCTTTGTGTACGTGACTGAAACACAAAATACCGTATTGGGAGAGCAAACTGTTTTGGTGCGTGTTCCGGTGACGGTACTGGAAACAGGCAGAGAACTGGTGGGTGTAACGGGTGTATTCAGCAGCAATGCACAGGTAATTGCAGGCGCAGACAAGCCGCTTGCGAATGGCGCAAGAGTGAAGGTGGCGGCATGAAAAAGCGCCGAATTGCCGCGATGGGTTTGCTTTTTGCATGTTTGTTGTTTGCATTTGGCGCGGCAAAAAAAATACAGCGCATCTATCCTGTCATCAGCCTGCGGTATGACGCCGCCGCGCCGCTCACGCAGAAAAATGTGACGGACGCGCTGGCGTTTGCGCTGGATGAAAGCAATAGCAATGCGCTGTATCCTACTTTTTGGCGTGAGACAAAAGGGGAAGTGATTGCCAATCAAAAGAAAGAAAAAGCCACTGTACTGTATTTTATCGGCAGTGGTGCAGATTGCTATGCCGCTGAATTTGTTGCGGGAGGATACCCCGGAGATATGGATGCAAACGGCTGCGCGCTTTCAACACAGGCGGCATGGAAATTGTTCGGCAACAATGATATCATAGGACAGGAACTGACAATACACAAAAAAATATTTGTGGTTCGCGGTGTGTTTCAAGAATCGCAAAGCGTTTGTCTCGCCGGTGCAGACAAAAACACATTGTTCACCGCAATGGAGCTTTCCGGCACAAATGCGGCAGACCGCCGCGCACAGGCGCTTTCTTTTGTGCAAAAAACAGGGTTGCCGATGCCGGCGCAAATGGTGTATGGCCCATCCATTGCAGCATTGGCACAGATGCTTTGTGCCGTGCCGCTTTTTCTGGCGGCGCTTTATGTGCTGTGCGCGGCATGGAGACAGAGCAAAATGTTGTCTGCGCCAAAAAGACAGTTTTACTGCTTTTTAGCGGCGCTGTTCTGTGCGCTTTTGCTGCCGTTTCTTCTTACGCAAATTCCGGCGTGGCTGCTGCCACCGCGTTGGAGCGATTTTTCGTTCTGGACGGCGCTGCATGCAACGATAAAAGAACGCATGACAGAGTGGTTTGCGCTTGTGCCATGCGCAAAAGATGTGCAGGCGAAAATCAGTCTGCTGCAAACAGCCGGATGCAGCACTTTGGCGGTAGGAATTGTGTTGTATCTGCTGTCGGCATATAAAAAAGGCACCTCATAAAGAGGTGCCTTTTTGGAGCTAATGGTCAGAATCGAACTGACAACCTGCTCATTACGAATGAGCTGCTCTACCATTGAGCCACATTAGCATATTTTTGGGGGTTCGAATTATGTGCGTCCTTATCTATTATATTTAAATTTTCGGTTTCGTCAAGTGTTTTGCAACAAGATGTAGACGAAATCGAAAATTTGTTGTAAGATGAACACAGAAGTTCGAAAGGAGCTGAGTGTTATCGTTACAGAATGTGTTGCTATTTTAGCCATTACGCTTTGTATGGTGGTGGTGTTTGTACGTGCGGGACATGGCGATTATGCGGCAAGTCTTGTGCCTATTTTGATTGTGCCGGCGGCGCATTTGGTTGCGACACCGTTGATTCATCTGTTTGCTTCCGCGTTTACGGCGCTGCCGCATCAGATGCTGCTTGCGTTTGCGGATATCGCCGCATTGGGAATTGCCTGCGTTTGTGTGGTGTTTTTATCTGCGAAAATCAAGAGCAGAAAAAACAAGCGCGTTTATATGGTACTCATCAGCGGATATAATATTTTGCTCACCTGCGCATTTGTGGCGCAAACCTTGTCGCCGTTGTTCCCGAAAATAAAATAAAACCATACAAATATTTTTGTTGCGTCGCTTGTCTGTGCATGTTACAATGAATCGTTCGATTGTTGTAATATTTTGTAAACAGAGGAGCGGCGTTTTGGTTTTTTTATTGCGCATTCAATGCTGGCACAACACACGCTTTCCACGCAGGCCGCCTCCGATGACGTCCCTGATTCGGTATACTCAAATTTGAAGGGACGGTTTTTATGAACTGGTTTATTTTATCTTTAATCGCTATGCTTTTTTGGAGCGGCAGCGACGTATTCAGCAAAGTGGGTTCGAAAGCAACGGACATTTACAGCCACTGGAAAATGGTGATGGCTGTCGGACTTGTGATGGGAACCCATGCCATTGTTTTGCTTATCAGCGGCACACCGTTTGAACTGATGGACATTGTGCGCTATCTGCCGGCATCGTTTTTGTATATTCTTGCCATGATACTCGGTTATGTCGGTCTGCGCTATATTATGCTGTCGGTATCGTCGCCTATTTGCAATTCGTCCGGCGCGGTTGCGGCGTTGCTTTGCTTTTTGTTTTTGGGGGAAACCATGAGCGGTCTGCAATTTTTTGCAGTATCGCTTGTCTGCGCGGGCGTATTTGCGCTTAGCTACATCGAAAAAAAGCAAGACGACGCACTGCGTCTGCAAAGCGGCGAAGCCACAGACAAAAAGCATACGCGCAGCATCATTGCCATTGCGTTTCCGCTGCTTTACTGTTTGATTGACGGACTTGGCACGTTTGCCGATGCGTTGCTGCTCGACAAAGTGATTGCCGAGACACAGGCAAATATCGCATACGAATTAACGTTTTTACTGCTTGCAATTTTGGCGTTTATCTATGTGGTTATCATCAAAAAGCAGAAAATTTCCATTCCGCATGAAACACCAAAACTTGCCGCGGCGCTGTGCGAAACTGCCGGTCAGTTTGCCTATATTTTTGCAATCGGCGCAAACGCCGTGATTGCGGCGCCCATTATTTCGGCATACTGCATTCTTTCGCTTGTATGGAGCCGTATTTTCCTCAAAGAAAAACTGACAAAATCGCAATATGCAGTCATCGCCGTGGCGGCAGTCGGCATTATGATTTTAGGCATGGAATAAGATTTCGATACATAAACATGATAGCGAACCGGAAGCGCACTCGGCTCAGAGTGCGCTTTTTTCACATCATAAACATATTTTAGGGGTATACTGAAAAGAAAGTGCAAAACGTGTCGTTTTATGATAAAGGGAGGTGCTGCATTGCAAAACGAATATAAGCCGCGTGTGCCGCAGCATGGAAGAGTGCAGTACCGACCGGTGCGAAAAACAGGTTATCGCCGTTGTCGTCGCCGCAATCGGCGTGTGTGGAGTTTAATTTTCATTGTTGTTATTTTGCTTTTGTGTTTGCTGATGTTCAACAAATGCTTTTTCGGCACGGCGGAACAACCGGTCACCGCAGAACCGTCTGAGTTTAACGGCACGGTGCTTGCCATCGGCGACACACCGCTTTATCCGCTGCCCACAGCGCCGCCGTATACCATTTTGCTGGACGCGGGACACGGCGGAACAGATGTCGGTGCAAACGGCATCATCAAAGAAAGCGAAATGACACAGCGTGTGATTGATTCTTTGCAGGCGTGGCTGCTGCGTGACAGCAACTATACGCCGGTGCTGAGCCATGCGGTTGGCACAAACGCCTCGGTAGGCGACCGTGCGGACGCGTCAAATGCGGCAAAAGCGGCGCTGCTCATCAGCGTTCACGGCAATTACGACACCGCTGAAAGCTCCTATGGCTTTGAATGCTTTGCAACACCGCCGGGCAGACTGTATCACGGACGTGCGTTGACATTTGCACATGCGGTGACACAGGGAATGCAAAGCGCAGGCGCGCGCATTCGCGGTACAACCGGTGTGCGCTATGCGTATTATGTGCCGGACGGCGAACATTACCGCAAAGAAATGACAGAGGAATCTGATTTGAACACGCGTCCGGAACTGACATTCGGCGTCATTGAAAAAGTGAACTGTCCGGCAGTTTTGATTGAACAGGCGTTTGTTACAAACGGCAATGATGTGCAGATGTGGTGCGGTGAAAACGGCAGTGCTAACGCGGCACGTATTTATTATGAGGCGATTTGCACCTATTTCGGCACGACACCTGTTTCGCTGTAAACAAAAAACTCCACCGCAAATCGCAGTGGAGTTTTTTGAAATTCAGTGACTAAACCGTAAGCCGGGTTCTGTATTAAACGACGATCTATCTGGTCCATGCGTCACCGCATGGCTCAAGCCGCCTCCGAAAACGTGCAGGGCACACATAGTTTTCATAGTGGGCGTTGCTTCCGGTAGGGTTTACAGAGCCGCCTAAGTTACCAAAGGCGCTGGTGCGCTCTTACCGCACCTTTCCATCCTTACCATTTTTGCAAATGGCGGTTTATTTCTGTTGCACTATCCCTAGGGTCACCCCCGGCTGCCGTTAGCAGTTACCGTTCCCTTATGAAGCCCGGACTTTCCTCAGAATGCCAAAGGCATCCCGCCGCCGTATGTTTTACTCACTGAACGGTATTTATCGTATCATAAAAAGATTCATTCGTCAATTTTATCGCAGAGATTTTACTTGAATAACAACGAAAATATCGTTATAATAAAGATCTGGGAAGTATAAAAAGCGTTCTTGGAACGCAAACAGACAGAAAAGGGGAAAAAATATGTTTCAAAATCAATATCTTGCAGAAGTTTATGCCGCGGTTGAAAAACGAAACGCGGGAGAAAATGAGTTTTTGCAGGCAGTGCGTGAGGTACTCGAAAGCCTTGCGACACTGGTGGAAAAACGACCGGAGCTTGCCGCAAACGGTGTGCTTGAGCGCCTTGTTGAGCCGGAGCGCTTTATTCAGTTTCGCGTATCTTGGGTAGACGATGCCGGCAAAGTACAGGTCAACCGCGGCTATCGTGTGCAGTTCAACTCTGCCATCGGCCCGTACAAAGGCGGTATGCGCTTTCACCCGAGTGTCAACGCGTCGGTCATCAAATTTCTCGGCTTTGAGCAAACGTTCAAAAACAGCCTGACAGGTCTGCCGATGGGCGGCGGAAAAGGCGGCGCGGATTTCGACCCCAAAGGAAAATCCGATGGCGAAGTAATGCGCTTTTGTCAGAGCTTGATGACAGAGCTTTCAAAACACATCGGTCAGTTTACTGACGTACCCGCAGGCGATATCGGTGTTGGCGCACGTGAAATCGGCTACCTGTTCGGACAGTATAAACGTTTGCGCAATGAAGTGACAGGCGTACTCACCGGCAAAGGTCGCTCTTACGGCGGCAGCCTTGCACGTCCGGAAGCGACAGGTTTCGGCTTGTGCTATTTCACGGAGGAAGCGCTTTCCTGCATGAAAAATGACAGCTTCAAAAACAAAACCGTGCTGATTTCCGGCTCCGGCAATGTGGCGATTTTTGCCTGCCAAAAAGCAACGGAGCTTGGCGGAAAAGTTGTTACGATGTCAGATTCAAACGGTTACATTTATGACGCAAACGGCATTGACCTTGACCTCGTGAAAGACATTAAGCTCGGCAAGCGCGGACGCATCAAAGCGTATGCAGACGCGGTGCCGTCGGCAGAATATCATGACGGATGCAGCGGCATCTGGAGCATTCCGTGTGACATTGCGCTGCCGTGTGCAACACAAAATGAAATTGACGAGGCGAGTGCGCGCACACTGGTGAAAAACGGCTGCAAAGTGGTGTGTGAGGGTGCAAATATGCCCAGTACGCCGGAAGCAATTGCCGTTTATCTTGCAAATGATGTGCTGTACGGTCCGGCAAAAGCGGCAAACGCAGGCGGCGTGGCAACCTCGGGACTTGAAATGAGCCAGAACTCTCTGCGTCTGTCATGGACATTCGAAGAAGTGGACGCGCGGCTGCATGATATCATGAAAAATATTTTCCATGCGGCGTATGATGCTTCCGTCACATGCGGCGAAGCGGGCAATCTGCTTGTCGGCGCAAATGTGGCAGGGTTCCTCAAAGTGGCGGACGCCATGCTTGCTGAAGGAATTGCCTATTAAAAATGGATTCAAACAAGAGCTGCAATCAAGGCAGCTCTTGTTTGTTTTAAGGGAGGAACGGCGCAATGCACTTGCAATTTACGGTTTTGCAAAACGATGACGGCATGCGACTGCGTGACTTTTTGCGCAAAAACAAGGTGTCGGCAACGCTCATAAAAAGCGTCAAGCAGGATGCGGGTTTCTTTTGTGACGGAATGCCGATTCATACCGATGTGCGCATGAAAGAAAAAAATGTAATTACCTTTGAATTGCCGCCCGAAAGCGACACGACGGTGCTGCCGGAAAATCTGCCGCTTACAATATGCTATGAGGACGCACACGCGATGGTACTGCTGAAACCGGCGGGACAGACGGTGCATCCGACACGCGGTTATGTGGACGGCACACTTGCCAACGCCTTTTGCGGCACAATGGCGCGGCGCGGCACACAGGCGGTGTTTCGTCCCGTCAACAGATTGGATCACAACACATCCGGACTGGTGCTTTGCGCCTGCAACGCATACGCTGCGCCGCTGCTTGCACGCAGTGTGCAAAAAGGATATTATGCGGTGATTGAGGGCGTTTTGCCGCAAAAAAGCGGCGTGATTGATGCGCCGATTGCGCTTGCGGAAAATTCGCTGATTAAGCGCTGTGTTGCCGCAGAGGGAAAACCCAGTCAAACAGAGTATCATGTGCTTTCACAAACGGAGAAATTTTCACTTGTACACTGCATTTTGCGCACAGGGCGCACACATCAAATTCGTGTGCATTTTGCACATCTCGGTCATCCGCTTGCGGGTGATGATTTATATGGCGGTAATATGCAATATATTGCACGGCAGGCGCTTCACTGCGGAGAAATCAGTTTTGAAAAAATAGAGACGCACGCGGTGCAGCACATTGCCGCACCGCTGCCCGATGACTTTTGCGCGCTTTGTGCAGCCGTACATCTTGAAATTTCACAAATAGAAAACATCGATAATACGTAAATCTGTTTTGCTTCGACAAGCTTCTGGTTGCGTAAAACGAAAAAAAGTGTATAATATATAAGCTGAGACACTTGTTCGGGTAAAACAAAAATAATCAGAAAGGGGCGTACCATGGCAGCAACGGCAAAAAAACCAAAGATGAAGCATCGCGAAGGTTTCCCGCACAACATGGGTACGTTCCTTTATAATATAGGGTTTCAGGCAGAATATACGGTTTTACGCGTACTGCGCATGATTGGCAGCGTACTGTCGCTGGCAGGTTTTTTTGCACGATGGCTGACGCATCTTCTGCGTACGCACCTCAAACCGTTTTTCATCACCGTGGCGCAGGAAGTGATTTCACCGTGGCAGCAGGCAAAAAGCGGTTTTGCCAATATGCGCACCGTCATGCGCACTGCACGGGAAGATGGCAGGCACTATGCCGCAAAACAGGGCATTGAGTATTTTTTCAGAGGACTGCATGTCTATAAAGGGTTGCTGCTGCGCGGCGTTACCTATCTGCTGCCCATCAGCGCGGCAATTGTTTTTACGATTACCGTTTCAAGCGTACTGAACAGCAATTATGCGCTTGAGGTACATTATGACGGAGAATTGCTCGGCTATATCGAGAACGAAACCGTGTATGCGGATGCACAGAAATGGGTGCAGGGACGTATTCGAGATGCCGACACCGATATCAGTTGGTCAGCAAAACCGACATTTCAAATTGTCACGGTAGACAAAGCGGCGCTGTACACCAGAAGTGCGCTGGCAGATGCCATGATTAAACGTTCCGGCGCAAAAATTACACAGGCAACCGGTGTGATGGTGGACAATACACTCATTGGCGCAACAACGGACAGCAAGGCGATTGAAACTGCGTTTAATCAAGTAAAAACACCGTATCTTGACCCTGCAAATCCGAATTTGCGGGCGGAGTTTGTACAGAATGTGCAAACCATACCGGGACTTTATTCCACAAATTCATTGATTGACGCATCGGAATTGATGGACAAACTGGAGGGACGCGCTCCCTTTACCTTGCAAGACGGCAGCACGGCGGTTGCCAATTTATTGCGCGTCAAACAAGTGAACCGCGTTACATTCCGCTCGGAAATTCCGTTTGCGTCAGTACGCGTGGATGATCCTAATTTGACATGGGGCAAAAAAGAAGTGGCACAGACCGGTGTGAACGGTCTTGAAGAAATTGTGCAGGATATTACCGTGATTGACGGTGTAACCGTGAGTGCAACCAATGTTTCCGTGACGCCCATCAGCGATTCCATTCCGGAAATTGTGCATTACGGCGTACAAAGCAAGTATGGTGTGGCGGGTGATGTGGGTGACGGCAACTTGATTTGGCCGGTGCCGGAATATCGCGACATCAGCCGCGGCATGGCTTACGGACACCGCGGACTTGACATCACGGGCAAAAAAGGTACGCCGATTTTGGCGGCAGACAACGGCGTGGCGGAATTTGCGGGCAGTGGCGCCGGCACAGGCAACTGGAGCTATGGCAACCTTGTGAAACTCGACCATGGCAACGGCATTACCACGCTGTACGGACACTGCACCTCGGTGGTGATACAGACAGGCGAATATGTCACCAAAGGACAGGTCATTGCCTATATGGGTTCCACCGGTGTTTCCACAGGCAACCATTGCCATTTTGAAGTGACAAAAGACGGTGTGCTGTCAAATCCGTATAATTTTGTGACGGCTCCGCGCTGAATCTTCCGTCAATAGAACTGAAAAACGCGGTTTTTGATGACGTTAAATGTCAAAACGGTGTAATTTATATCCAAAATAACACAAAACAATAATTATACTTTTATTTTTGTGCAAGACAGTGTATACTAATAGAGTTGCATTGCGCCATTTTGACGCAAAGGCAACCAAAAACATGAATTTTACTCATAAAGGGGAGTTTCTATATTGGAGAAATTTGTCATTCATGGCGGTAAACCGCTCATTGGCGAAGTCAACATCAGCGGCGCCAAAAATGCGGCAGTTGCCATTTTGCCGGCAACTATTTTAGCGGCAGACAAATGTATCATTGAGAATTTGCCGAACATCAGCGATGTGGCAGCTTCCATTGAGATTTTGAGCGTGATGGGCGCCCATGTGCGCATGCTCGATAAGCACACACTCGAAATTGACACTTCACATTTGGCACTCACAAGTGTGCCGAATGAGCTTTCACGCGCCATGCGCGCTTCTTATTATTTTTTAGGCGCGTTGCTTGGACGTTTTGGCGAGGCAACTGTGGCAATGCCGGGCGGTTGCAATCTCGGGCCGCGCCCGATTGACCAGCATCTCAAGGCATTTGTTGCGCTCGGTGCCAAAGATTCCGTGGAATATGGCATGATTAACGTCACGGCGGACAAGCTTTCCGGCTCCCATGTGTTTTTCGACACGGTGTCTGTCGGCGCTACTATCAATGCAATGCTTGCGGCGGTCAAAGCCGAGGGACGTACGGTGCTTGAAAACGTTGCCAAAGAGCCGCATATTGTAGATGTGGCGAACTTTTTGAATACCATGGGCGCAGATGTGCGCGGTGCCGGCACAGACGTGATTAAAATTCGCGGTGTCAAACAGATGCACGGCTGCTCCTATTCGATTATCCCCGACCAGATTGAAGCCGGCAGTTACATGGTGGCGGCAACGCTGACAGGCGGAAATGTTTTGATTAAAAACGTCATTCCGAAGCATTTGGAGCCGATTACCAGCAAACTTGAAAAAGCGGGCGCAACCATTGAAGAATTTGACGATTCTTTGCGCATTTCCCGTCAGGGAGATTTGTTGCCGCTCAATATCAAAACGATGCCGCATCCGGGTTTTCCCACAGATATGCAGCCGCTTATGACCGTGATGCTCACGATGGCGCGCGGCACATCGATTGTGACAGAAGGCATCTGGGAAAATCGTTTTCGCTATGTGGACGAGCTGACCCGCATGGGGGCAAGCATTCAGGTGGACGGACGTGTGGCGGTGATTGAGGGTGTGCCGGAACTGCTTGCGGCGCCTGTACGCGCGGCTGATTTACGCGCGGGCGCGGCGCTGATTGTTGCGGCGCTTGCGGCAAACGGTATTTCCGAAATTGATGAAATTGCACATATTGAACGTGGCTACGAGGATATTATAACAAAATTGCAAGGACTTGGCGCCGACGTCAAACGCATTGACAGACCCGCCGTCAACAATATGCGGCAGGCACTGTAAAAATCAATCTCAAAGGGCTTTTTGAAAAAGCCCTTTTTTTTATCAAAGAGAAATCAATATGCGGGGAGAAGAATGGCTGAATTTACAACCCTTTATTCCGGCTCGTCCGGCAATTGTGCATACATTGCGGAAGATGGACGCTATCTTCTGGTGGATATGGGCAAAAACTGCAAAACAACGGTGGCGGCGCTCAAAACTTTGGATGCGCCGCTGACGCAGCTCGGCGGTATTCTTGTGACGCATGAACATTCTGATCATGTGAGCGGACTTGCCGTGTTTTTGAAGCAGCATCCGGTGCCGGTGTACGGCAGTGCCGCAACGCTGGAAGTTTTGGCACAGCGCAATCAGGTGCCAAGCAATGCGCAGCTCGTTGAAATTGACGGACGCACGGAAGATATTTGCGGTTTTGGTGTGCAAAGTTTTACGACAAGCCATGATTCCGTGGCGTGTCTCGGCTATCGCATCACAACACCGCGCGGACGTGTGGCAAGCATAGCGACCGATCTCGGTTATGTGTCTGACGAAGTTTTGGCGAATTTACTGCTTGCGGACTGCGTCAGTTTGGAAGCCAATTATGATTTGGAAATGTTGATGTGCGGCGGCTATCCGTACTATCTCAAAACGCGCATTGCGTCGAAACGCGGGCATTTGTGTAACGATGAAAGCGCGGAAACGCTCGTGCGATTGCTCGAAAACGGTTGCAAAAAATTTGCGCTCTGCCACATCAGTCTTGAAAACAATACAAAAGATATGGTGTACACGGCAGTGAAAACTGCCTTGCTGCAACATGGCGTCATTCCCGAAGCAGACTGCGTTGTGCAGGCGGCGATGCGCCATTCCGTGTCGCCGATTCTGGAGTTTTAGGAGAAGTAGCATGCAGAATATTACGCTGATTGCACTGGGAAAAATGAACGCCGATTATTATGCGAAAGCCGCGGCGGAATACAAGAAGCGCCTGTCTGCTTTTTGCAAACTGCAAATCATTGAGCTTGCCGAGGAAACGATTGCCGAAAAGAACGCATCGGACGCTGTGATTGCAAAGGCGCTTGAAAAAGAAGCAAAAGCAATTTTGGCGGCTGTGCCGAAAGGCAGCAGTCTTGTGACACTTTGCATTGAGGGAAAACAGAAAACAAGCGAAGAACTCGCCGCCTTTTTTACCGAAAAAGCGAACAGCGGCGCGGGGGATATTGCCTTTGTCATCGGCTCGTCACACGGGCTTGCACCGCAGGTGAAAGAAGCGTCGGTACGTCTTTCCATGAGCAAAATGACCTTTCCGCATCAGCTTGCGCGCGTGATGCTGCTCGAACAGATTTATCGCGCATTTTCCATTTGCGCGGGAACGAAATATCACAAATAGAAAACAGGAGAAAACACATGAAAAAAGCGGCTTTCGTTTTTGACGGCGTACTGCTGTGCGTCACGGCGGTCAATGTACTTGTATTGTTCGGCAGACTGCCGATTGACTGGTGGCGCATTGCGCTGATTGCAACTGTGTTGCTGAGCGTCGCTTTGATGCCGCTGATGCGCAAAAAACCGATTGATTTCAGCGGAAAATGGCGGCCCGTGCATCTGGCTGTTTTGTGTATTTGGGGCGTTTCGACCGTTGCGCCGATGCTGATGCGCTTTTTCAAATAGAGATGAGGCGTTTTTGTGAAACAGTTGACACATTATTTTAAAGGGTATTATAAAGAGCTGATTTTGGGGCCGGTGTTCAAACTGGCGGAAGCGATTCTGGAGCTTTTCATTCCGCTTTTAATGGCAAATATCATTGATATCGGCATCAAAAACGGCGATAAAACCTATATTGTCACACATGGCCTCTGGATGCTCTTATTGGGCGCCGCAGGTCTTTGTTTTGCGCTTATTTGTCAATATTTTGCGGCGGTTTGTGCGCAGGGTTTCGGCGGCAGCCTGCGCAAACACTTGTTCCGTCATGTGTTCAGTCTCTCAGAAGCCGAAACCGGTGTGATTGGCACAAATTCACTGATTACACGTCTGACAAACGACGTCAATCAAGTGCAAACAGGCGTGAATATGTTCATTCGGCTTGCGGTACGCGCGCCCTTTTTGGCGATTGGCTCGATTGTGATGGCGCTGCGTATCAACCCGCGCATCGGTGTGATTTTTCTCATTTCAACCCCGCTGATTGTGGCGGTACTCTATTTGATAATGCGGCGCAGTGTGCCATATTACACTGAAATTCAAACGCGGCAGGACGGTATTGCACGGCTTGCGGGCGAAAATTTGGCGGGTGCGCGTGTGATTCGTGCGTTTTCAAAACAAGAGAGCGAAATTGAGCAATTTAATGATGCCGGCGATGCGCTTGCAGATGCCGCCATTCGTGTCGGCAAAATTTCCATGGCGCTCAGTCCGCTGACGTCCATTATTGTCAATGTGGCAATTGTGGCGATTATTTGGTTTGGCGGCGGCATGGTCAACACCGGCACATTGGCACAAGGCGAATTGTTGGCGCTTGTCAGCTATATGACGCAAACGCTTTTGGCGCTTGTGGTGCTTGCGAATTTGATTGTCATTTTCACAAAAGCTATTGCGAGCGCACACCGCGTTTGTGCGGTACTCGACATAAAAAGCAGCATGAAAATGCCGGAAAAAAGCGCGTCGGCAGATAAAAATGCGCCGTGTATCGCATTTGAAAACGTCAGCTTTGCCTATCCGCACAGCGGCGAAAATGCCGTGGAAAACATCAGTTTCACACTCGAAAAAGGCGAAACACTGGGTATCATCGGCGGAACAGGCTGCGGAAAAAGCACATTGATAAAATTATTGTCCCGCACATACGATGTGACGGACGGACGTATTTTATTGGACGGCGTTGACGTAAAAGATTGGACGGCGGCGGCGCTTCATGCGAAAATCGGCACAGTGCCACAGACGGCGATGCTGTTCAGCGGAAATATTCGCGATAATTTGCGTCTCGGTGCGCCGCAGGCTGAAGATGCGGCGTTGTGGCAGGCGCTTGCCGCGGCACAGGGCAGGGAATTTGTCGAGAAAATGCCGGACAAATTGGACAGCAATATTGCAGAGGGCGGAAAAAATCTGTCCGGCGGACAGAAGCAGCGTTTGACAATTGCGCGTGCGCTTGCGGCAAAACCGGAAATTTTAATACTCGATGACGCGGCTTCTGCGCTTGATTATGCCACAGATGCCGCGCTGCGCAAGGCACTCAAAAACATGCCCTATAAAATGACCATGCTGATGATTTCACAGCGCGCGGCGACGCTTAAAAATGCAAACCGCATTCTGGTGCTGGAGGACGGAAACATGGTCGGCTTTGATACACACGCGGCGCTATTGCAATCGTGCGAAGTGTATCGCGAAATTTGTCTGTCGCAGGGCATTGTGCAAAGCGAGGGACAAATATGAGAAAACAAACGTTAAATCGCATTTTGCGTTACACGAAACCGTACCGTTTGCAATTGATACTCGCCTGCACTGCGGCGCTTGCGACAGTGTTTTGCACCTTGCTCGGTCCTGTTATCATCGGACGCGCCATTGACGTGATGCTCGGAATCGGCAGAGTGGATTTCGCGGCTGTGGTACACTATTTGATTTTATTGCTGCTTACCGTGTTTTTGGCGGCGGCAGCACAGTGGAGCATGGGCATTTGTACGCGCAAAATTTCAACGCTTGCGGCGCGTGATATGCGGGAAGATGCCTTTGAAAACCTCAATCATATGCCGCTGCAATACATCGATAGCCATGCACATGGCGATATCATCAGCCGCATGGTGAACGATGCCGATTTGGTGTCTGACGGAATTTTGCAAGGTCTGACACAGCTTTTACCGGGCGTGTGTACTATTATCGGTACATTGGCGGTGATGGCGCTGCTCAATCCGCTGATTGCGCTTGTGGTCATGTGCGTTACACCTGTTTCTATCGTATTTGCGCGATTTATTACAAAACGCAGCGCAAAATTTTTCAAGCAGCAGTCTGCCGCACAAGGGAAATTGTCTGCATTTGTCAATGAAAGCGTCACGGGGCAAACGGTCATCAAAGCATGTGAAGGACAGGAAAACACGTTTGCCGCATTCGACACCATCAGCGACACCCTGTTTGAAACCGGACTCAAAAGCGTGTTTTATTCTTCCGTCACCAATCCCGGCACACGATTTGTCAATGCCGCCATTTATGCGGCAGTCGGCGTGATTGGCGCCATTTCCGTGTTGCGCGGATACAGCAGCGTCGGTCAGCTCAGTTGCTTTTTGACGTATGCAAATCAATATACAAAGCCGTTCAATGAAGTGACCGGTGTGTTGACGCAATTGCAAAATGCGTTTGCGAGTGCGGAGCGTCTGTTTGATGTGATTGACGCACACAGAGAAGCGCCGGACAGTGCAAATGCAGCAGCGCCAAATTTCTGCGCGGGACGTGTGGATATGGAAAATATTGCGTTTCGATATCTGCCGGAAGCGCCGCTGATTGACGGGTTTTGTCTGCATGTGAAACCGGGCGAGCGCATTGCGATTGTCGGGCCGACCGGCTGCGGAAAAACAACGCTCATCAATTTGTTGATGCGTTTTTATGAGGTGACAAACGGGTATATTGCTGTGGACGGCACACCGATTTTGCAAATAAAACGACAGGCGCTGCGCGGATTTTACGGCATGGTTTTGCAGGAAACATGGCTGAAAAATGCGACCATACGCGACAATATTGCGTACGGAAAGCCGAATGCAAGCATGGAAGAAATCAAGGCGGCGGCAAAGGCATCGTTTGCGCACAGCTTTATCAAACGGCTGCCGGCAGGATATGATACGGTACTGGGTGCGGGCGGCGGCAATCTTTCTGCCGGACAAAAACAGCTTTTGTGCATTGCGCGCAGCATGCTGTGCAAGCCGGATATGCTGATTTTAGATGAGGCGACCAGCAGTATCGATACGCGCACCGAAATGCTCGTGCAAAAAGCGTTTGAAACGCTGATGCAGGGGCATACCAGTTTTGTGGTGGCTCACCGCCTGTCCACCATCGAAACCGCAGATATGATTCTTGTGATGAAAGCGGGGCATATTGTGGAGCAGGGGACACACGCGGCACTGCTTGCGCAAAATGGCTTTTATGCAGACCTTTACCGCAGCCAGTTTGCTGTGGAGTAAAATCCAAAATAATCGTATCAATTTTGTAGCCGTTTGTGCAAATTGCTAAATTTGCACAAACGGCTACTTTTCTTGCATTTTGTGTTGATTTTTTGATTTTGTTCGCGTAAGATAAGTACAGCTAAAAAAACAGGGGGGAACGGAATGCTATATCAGACCGAGGAACTTTTTGATTTGAATTTCACATTGGCGAACGAATTGTTGAAACAATACACATATCCGTGGGAAGCACTGCCGCATATCGGCGCATGGCTGATTGCAAAGGGAAACCAATTGCCGCCTGAACGATATGAAATGCGCGGCGAACAGATATGGGTTGCAAAAACAGCGCAGGTGGCACAAAGTGCGCTTTTGACAGCGCCATGTATTATAGATGAAAACGCGCAGGTGCGCCATGGCGCGTTTATTCGCGGCAATGCACTCATTGGCAAAGGTGCGGTTGTCGGCAATTCGTGCGAAGTGAAAAATGCCATTATTTTTGACGGAGCGGAAGTGCCGCATTTTAATTATGTGGGCGATTCCATTCTCGGCTACAAAGCACATCTCGGTGCAGGCGCGGTGACGTCCAATGTCAAAAACGACAAAAGCCTTGTATGCGTCAAAAACGCAGAGGAAATTGTTGCGACCGGTCTTAAAAAAATGGGCGCCATGGTAGGTGACGGCGCACAGGTGGGGTGCAATTCCGTTTTATGTCCGGGTGCCATTCTCGGCAAGGCGTGTAAAATTTACCCGCTCAGCTTGATACGCGGCACGATACACGCAGGTGCGCTTGTGAAAACAAATAACACAGTCGATTTATACGGCTGCGATGGGAGAGAATAGAGTATGGGTCGTTTATTTGGTACAGACGGGATTCGCGGCATTGCCAATGTCGATTTGACGGCGGAGTTTGCCATGCACATCGGACGCGCGGCGGCAGAGGTTTTGACAGAAGGCAGACGGCGCAGACCGATTGTTGTGATTGGCAAAGATACGCGCATTTCATCGGACATGCTGGAAAGTGCGCTGACGGCAGGACTGTGTTCGGTGGGCGCGGACGTCATCAGCATCGGCGTGATGCCGACACCGGCGGTGGCATATCTTGTGGGAAAATATAAGGCAGACGCCGGCGTGATGATTTCGGCAAGCCACAATCCGTATCCGTTCAACGGCATTAAAATTTTCAGCGGAGACGGTTTCAAACTGCCGGACGACCTTGAAAATCAGATTGAAGCCTTGCTGCTTGACGATGAAAAAACGGCGGAACTTGCCACACAGGCGGAACTTGGCAGAGTGAGCGTGGTGAAAAATGCTGCGCGTGATTATATCGAACATCTCAAAAGCACAGTGCCGTTTTGTCTGGACGGACTGCATATTGCGGTGGACTGTGCCAACGGTTCGGCAAGTGTTACGGCAAAAGAATTGTTTGCGGAACTTGGCGCAAAAGCGGAAATTATTTCGGCATCGCCCAGTGGCATCAATATCAACGACGCCTGCGGTTCAACGCATTTAGACGCTGTGCGCGCCTACGTATTGGAACATAAGCTTGACGCGGGTATTGCGCTTGACGGTGATGCTGACCGCTGTCTGTGTGTGGATGAAAAAGGCAATATTGTGGACGGTGATTTCATTATGGCAATCTGCGCCGTTGACATGAAAGCGCGCGGAAAACTGCGTCACGATACCGTTGTCGGTACCATTATGGCAAATATGGGGTTTGCAAAATGCTGCGAGGAAAACGGCATTCGTTTTGTATCGACAAAAGTTGGTGACCGCTATGTGCTTGAGGAGATGGAGATGGAGGATTACCGTTTTGGCGGTGAGCAATCCGGCCATGTGATTTTCAGAGATTTCGCCACCACCGGCGACGGTCAGCTTACGGCTGTGCAGCTTTTGTGTCTCATGAAACGCTGCGGCAAGCCGCTGTCGGAACTGGCAAACGTGATGCACCGTTATCCGCAGGTGATGAAAAACGTGACGGTTTCCAAAGAGGGAAAGCTTGCGTTTTACAACAACGATGCCATCAAAGAAGCGATTGAACAAGACAAAGAACGCCTTGCCGATGACGGACGCATTGTGGTGCGGGTGTCCGGCACAGAGCCGCTTGTGCGCGTGATGGTAGAGGGCAAAGATGATGCGCTGATTACCGAAATTGCATCGTCACTTGCCGACTTATGCGTGAAAGAACTCGGCTGACACGGCTTAAAAATAAAAACAAGCGGCTGTATTTTGCGATACAGCCGCTTGACTTTTATGGCTTCTTTTTCTTTTTGAGAATGTAAAACACGGCGCCGATGATGATGATGATAACAAGGGCAACGATGCCGACAATCGTTTGCCAATGAATGTAGCTACCGACAAAGATAGAAGTAGGCCCATCTGCGCCGCCAATTACACCGATGGCGGCGGCATCACGAAAACAGCCTGTCAAACATGCGGCGCACAGTACGCCGAAAGATAAAATCGCTTTTTTCATAGAAAACCCTCTTATTTGTTGGCGGCTTTATAGCCGGCGATGACAATGGCGACGATGATGACGACACCAAGCACGAAAAACCAAAATGCCATAGGAAACTCCTCCTTTTTTACCGCGCGTACCAGTATTTGCGGTCAAGATTGCGATATTGCACCGCTTCACTTACGTGTGCGGCTTCGATGTGTTCGCTGCCGTCCAAATCGGCAATTGTGCGGCTGACTTTCAAAACGCGGTCGTAGGCGCGGGCAGAAAGTCCCATGCTCTCAAACGCACTTTTGAGTATTTTATTGGCGGCGGGGGAAAGCCTGCA
>JAVWRA010000006.1:0-40862 GCA_036635095.1 Ruthenibacterium sp.
CGTCCTCAGTGCGCCATATCCCGTTGACAAAAGAAATTTGCTGCTTCTGTGCGGAAATTCTGCCGCTGAATGAAGCGGCTTATTTTTTGACCGGCACCGAAAAACCGATGGAGCCGCGCACATTGCGCTATCATTTACAACATATTTGTGATGAATGCGGTTTGCAGGAGGTGCATTTTCACACACTGCGCCATACGTTTGCCACGCGATGTATCGATGCCGGCGTTGAAATTAAAGCACTCAGTGAAATTTTAGGCCACTCCACCACACGCATTACAATGGACTGTTATGTGCATCCGTCTGTGGAAGCAAAGCGGGCAAATCTTGAAAAATTAAAAATTGCCGTGTATTGATGGCGCCACCTCTTGACAAAATAGTAAAAAAGAATATACTGAAAATACACCCATACCCCGTGGGGGTGTCAAGCGAGGAGGAACCATGAAACAACAATACGATATTACCGGCATGACCTGTTCTGCATGTAGCGCCCATGTTGAAAAAGCGGTGCGCAAGGTGGACGGTGTAAACCATGTCAGTGTCAATTTGCTGACAAACAGTATGACGGTAGATGCGCAGGCGGCGCTTGCGCCGGAAACAGTCGTGAATGCGGTTGTCAGCGCAGGATATGGCGCAAGTGAGCGCGGCGGCGCATCTGCCGAACCACATAAAAAACAGCGCGAAAATCCGGCAATTGCGCAGCAAAAAGAAATGAAAACACGCTTGCTTGTATCGTTCGGCTTTTTGATTCCGCTGATGTATATTGCGATGGGGCATATGATAGGTCTGCCGCTGCCTTCGTTTTTGGCAGGGTATGAAAATAGCGTGGCATATGGAATGGCACAGCTTTTACTGGCGCTGCCGGTGGTTTATGCGAACCGAAAATATTATCAAATCGGCTTCAAAACGCTGCTGCACGGCAGTCCGAATATGGACAGTCTCATCGCCATCGGCTCCTCTGCGGCGCTGTTTTACGGCGTGTTTGCCATCATGCGAATCGGATACGGGCTTGGCACGGGCAATCATGCGCTCGTGATGCAGTATCATATGGACTTGTATTTTGAATCCGCCGCCATGATTTTGGCACTCATCACTCTGGGCAAATATCTGGAAGCAAAGAGCAAAGGCAAAACCAGTGAAGCCATTACAAAACTGCTTGATTTGGCACCGAAAACCGCAACGGTTGAACGTGGCGGTGTTTCGCAGACGCTTGCCGTGGAACAGGTGATTTTGGGCGATATTGTGGTTGTGCGTCCGGGGCAAAGTGTGCCGGTGGACGGTGTAATTGTGGAGGGCGCGTCCGGTCTTGACGAAGCGGCTGTGACGGGCGAAAGTCTGCCGGTTGAAAAAACAGTGGGCGATACTGTGATTGCGGCATCGGTCAACGGCGCAGGATTTTTCAAATTTCGTGCCACAAAAGTAGGCGAGGATACAACACTTGCACAGATTATCCATCTTGTGGAGGACGCAAGCGCCAGCAAAGCGCCGATTGCAAAACTGGCGGATACAATCGCGGGCGTTTTTGTGCCGGCAGTAATCTGCATTGCGGTTCTTGCGTCACTTGTGTGGCTGCTTTTGGGGCAAAGTGCCGAATTTGCACTCTCCATCGGAATATCGGTGCTTGTGATTTCATGCCCGTGCGCACTTGGTTTGGCAACACCGGTTGCGATTATGGTCGGGACGGGAAAAGGCGCAGAGAATGGTATTTTAATCAAATCAGGCGAAGCGCTTGAAACGGCGCACGGTATCACGGCTGTGGTGCTGGATAAAACAGGCACCGTCACACAGGGGAAACCGGTGGTGACGGACATTTTGCCGTTTGGCAGTCAAACCGAAATGAAGCTGCTTTCGCTTGCCGCAAGCCTTGAAAGCGCCAGTGAACATCCGCTTGCACAGGCGATTGTAATGCGGGCGAAAACGGAAAAAGCCGTGCTGCAAAATGTGCAGAATTTTAAGGCGATTTTCGGCAAAGGACTTGTGGCACAACTTGCGGACGTCACGTATTACGCCGGCAATGAGGCACTGCTTACCGATGCAAAAATCTTGCTGTCGGACGCACAAAAAAAGACAATGGACGCGTTGGCACAGCAAGGAAAAACACCGCTTGCTTTTGCAAATGAAACAGAATTGCTTGGGATTTTGGCGGTATCGGACACCGTGAAATCCACCAGTGCCGCCGCTGTGCAGAGCTTTTTGAAAATGGGAATTGACGTCACGATGCTCACGGGAGACAATGTGCGCACGGCAAAAGCCATCGGCGAGCAGGTGGGTATTTCGCATGTGATAGCAGGCGTTTTGCCGCAGCAAAAAGAAGCAGAAGTGGCAAAATTGCAGCAGATGGGAAAAATTGTGGCGATGATTGGCGATGGCATCAACGACGCGCCGGCACTTGCGCGTGCAGATGTGGGCATTGCCATTGGCGCGGGAACAGATGTCGCCATTGAAAGCGCTGATATTGTGTTGATGAAAAATGATTTGCAAGACGCGGTAACGGCAATTCGCCTGTCAAAAGCGGTGCTGCGCAATATCAAGCAAAACTTGTTCTGGGCGTTTTTTTATAACAGTGTCGGCATTCCGCTTGCCGCGGGTGTGCTGTATCCGATTTTCGGCTTAAAATTAAGCCCCATGTTCGGGGCTGCCGCCATGAGCCTTTCCAGCGTGTGTGTTGTGATGAATGCACTGCGCCTAAAGCGATTTAAAGCACAAAATAATCCGAAAAATAATTCAAAACAGGAGGAAAAAATGAAAACAATCACTGTAAAAATCGAGGGTATGATGTGTGCGCACTGCACAGCACATGTTGAAGCGGCGCTGCAAAAAGTAGCGGGTGTCACTGCGGTTAATGTCAGTCTTGCGGATAAAAATGCAGTTTGCACTGTCATGGATTCTGTCGGCACACAGGCACTCACTGTGGCAGTTGTTGAAGCGGGATATACCGTGACCGACACGGTGCAAACTGCATGAAGGCGGATGCGAAAACGGTTTTGCGTTTGCTGAAAACTGCGCGCGGTCAGCTTGACGGCATTCTCGCCATGGTGGAAGATGACCGTTACTGCATTGATATTTCAAATCAACTGCTCGCTGCGCAGTCTATTCTCAGCAAAGCAAACCGCGAAATTCTCAAAGCGCATATGCGCTGCTGCGTTACCGAGGCTGTCAAAGCGGGGGACGAATCCAAAATTGACGAACTGATTTCCCTCATTGACAAACTGGGGTAGCGAGATGAAAACGACTGTTTCTTTCAAAAAACCATGTGTGGCGATTTTCGTTTCGGGCAGTCTGCTTTTTTTGTTTATGCTCGTGCGCAACTGGCGCGCGGGCATGGACTTCTTTACGCAAAAAATAACGCGTCCCTATAAACGCATGATGATGCGGCTGTGCAATGCGCTGCCGTTTTCAGTGGCAGAATTGATTTGGACACTGCTCGTTCTGTTTTGCATCTGGTATGTCGGGCGGACGATTTATCTTGTCATACAACAAAAAAATATGCGCGTAAGGCTTTTGCTGCAACGCATTTTGGGCGGTGCGGCGGTCGCGCTGTGTGTGTATTGCGGATATACATTGCTTTGGGGCGCGAATTATTATGCCACGCCATTTGAGAGCAAGGCGAACATTACCGCAAATGCCATTTCTGTGCAGCAGCTTACAGAGACCACAAAGCTTTTTGCCGAAAAAGTGAATGCCGCGGCAAATGACGTGCAGCGGGACGCAAACGGTGTTTTTGCCGAAGATGCCGATACGATTTTTGCGCAGAGTGCCGCTCTATATGCACCGCTTGAGGAAAAATATCCGTTTTTGAAAGCACCTCACAATACCGCAAAACCGATGTTTTTTTCGCGGTTGATGAGCGAAATCAATTATACGGGATTTTTCTTTCCCTTTACAGGAGAAGCCAATGTGAACGTGCAGGAGCCGGGTTGCTTTTTGCCGTCAACCATTGCGCATGAGCTTGCGCATGTGCGTGATATTGCGCCGGAGCAAACCGCGAATTTCGTAGCAATTCTTGCCTGCGAAGCGAGCGGAATAGACGCCTATACTTATTCAGGCGCACTCTTTGGCTATCTGCATTTGTCAAACGCACTGTATGGCGCAGACAGGGAGGCATGGCGCACGATTTCACAGACGCTTTGCCATGAGGCAAATGCCGATTTGGCGTATAACAATGCCTACTGGAAACAGTTTGAAACGCCGGCGGCAGATGCCGTCAATCGTGTATATGACGGCTTTTTAAAAAGTTATCAGCAGCCGCTCGGCTTGAAAAGCTACGGTGCTGTGGTAGATTTGCTCGTTGCGTACTATACGCAATGATGCCTTGCCCCGCAAAGAAAAACCGCAGAAAGTTTCGCGTTTATGCGAAGCCTTCTGCGGTTTTTTTATTCTTTTTCAGCGCCATTTCAAAAACAAATGTCCCGTTGACCTTGCGCCATATCGAAAATACAATTTTGCCATATTTTCTCCTGTCTCAATCATTTCTCACACGGTAGCCGAGACTCATCAGACTGTCGCCCAGATGTACGTTTTCTACCGTGATGCCGCTGTAATCCAGCGATAAATCATAGTGGCTGAAATTCCAAAAGCCTTGAATGCCAAGCGAAACAAGCGTTGGCGCAAGTGCCTGTGCGCTTGTTTTCGGCACACAAATTACCGCGACCTGCGGATGATGTTTTTGGCAAAAATCCGCAATGGTCATGACGTCAAGCACCGGTGCGCCGCACAGCTCGCCGCCGATTTGTGTTGGGTTTTTATCGAATGAAGCAAGCAAGCGATATCCCTTTGCTTCGGCGGTCAAATAGCCTGAAATTGCCCGTCCGAGACGACCTGTTCCAATCAAAATGGTATCCAGCTTTTTTTCACTGAAAAGCAATTTGGAAATCTCATCCAATAAAACATCGACATGATAGCCGATGCCTTGCTGTCCAAATCCGCCGAAACAATTGAAATCCTGACGCACTTGAGACGCCGTGGTACCCATAATGCTTGCCAGTTCACTGGAAGAAACTTTTACAACGCCATTTTGCTTCATTTCGGCAATATAACGATAATATTTCGGCAGCCGTTTAATGACAGGCAGTGAAACTTTGTTTTGATTTTGAATCGCCATTTTCTTCTTCTCCCCGCATTGATTTTTTGTTAAAAAATTCAGCAATCTGCGATGGTGCGCATGACATAATCGCCATATTCCGTACAGGTGCAGCCGGTGTCGCGTCCTGTAATCGTCAGTGCTTTGTCGGTGAACATGCAGGTGTCAAGCGCTTTTGTAAGTACATCTGCTTTTTCTTGATAGCCAATATGTGAAAGAAGCATCACGCTTGCGCGCAACATACTGCAAGGATCGGCATATTGTGCGCGTCCTTCCTGCACCATGCGCGGCGCACTGCCGTGAATCGCTTCAAACATGGCATAGCGTTTGCCGATATTGCCGCTGCCTGCCGTGCCGACGCCGCCTTGAAATTCCGCCGCTTCATCGGTGATGATGTCGCCATACAGATTCGGCAGTACGAAAACTTCAAAATCCTTGCGCCGTTTTTCGTCCACAAGCTTTGCCGTCATAATATCAATGTACCAGTCATCTGTCAAAATATGCGGATGTTTTGCACCCTCTGCTTGGCAAAGCTTTAAAAATTTACCGTCGGTCGCCTTAATGATATTTGCCTTTGTCACAATGGAAACACGCTTTTTGCGGTTCTTTTCCGCAAAGTCGTATGCAAGCGCAGCGATACGCTCGGTGCCGTCTGTGGTGGTGATGGTAAAGTCAATGCTGATGCCGTCGTCTGTTTCAAAACCGCAACTGCCCAGTGTATAGGCACCCTCCGTATTTTCACGGAAAAATGTCCAGTCGATGCCTTGCTCCGGCACTTTGACGGGACGCACATTGGCAAATAAATCAAGTTCTTTACGCATTGCCACATTGGCGCTTTCAATATTGGGCCACGGGTCACCGGCGCGCGGTGTCGTGGTAGGTCCTTTTAAAATTACATGACAGCTTTTGAGTTCCGCAAGAACATCATCCGGAATGGCTTTGTGCTGGGCGGCGCGGTTTTCAATGGTCAGACCGTCGATTTCCTTGAAAATAACGGTGCCTTTGTTCACCTCGTCGCGCAATAAAAAGCGCAGCACACGCTCTGCTTCGTGCGTGATAACAGGCCCGATGCCGTCTCCGCCGCACACGCCGATGATGATGGTGTCAAGCGCGGTATAATCGATAAAATCGCCTTGTGCGCGCATGGCGGCAACGCGTTTTTTCTGCGCTTCAATCAACGCACCGAATTTTTCTTTTGCATCTGGAATGGCAACCATAAAAAGTACCTCATTTCATCTTATTGATTTGTGCGCGTATAGTTTAATAAACCGCCGGCTTTGATGATTTCACTTTGACGCGCACTGATGGTACAGCACAGCGCATAGGTTTTTCCGGTTCGTTTGTTTTGCAAGGAAATAGTGCCGCTTGTGATGCCGGCAAAGATACCGGACAAAACGAGAATATCATCAAGCGCAATTTCATCATAGTCAGACGCATTTGCAAAGGTGAGCGGCAAAATACCGGCGTTGACGAGATTGGCTTTGTGAATGCGCGCAAAACTTTTCACAATCACCGCGCGGATACCGAGAAACAGCGGCACAAGCGCTGCGTGTTCACGGCTGGAGCCTTGTCCGTAATTGGCGCCGCCGAGAATGAAACCGCCGTTTGAAGCAAGGGCGCGCGCGGGAAATTCTTTGTCGCACACTTCAAAGCAGAAGTTTGCGAGATAGGGGATATTGCTGCGGTACGGCAATATTTTGCTGCCCGCGGGCATAATGTGGTCGGTGGTGATATTGTCGCCTACTTTTAAGAGACAAGGCAGTTCCATTACATCGGTCAGCGGCTTTGCCTGCGGCAGAGGCTTGATGTTCGGCCCGCGTAAAATGGCAACGGATTCGTATTCCGCTTCTGTCGCCGGTAAATCAATCATATTGTCATTGCACAAAAATGAATGCGGCAATGCAATAGGGGCGACAGCCGGCAGTGTGGTGGGGTCGGTGATATAGCCGGAAAGACAGCTTGCCGCGGCAGTTTCAGGACTGACAAGATAAACGCCGGCATCTGCCGTGCCACTGCGTCCCTCGAAATTGCGGTTGAATGTGCGCAGTGAAACACCGGCACTGTTCGGGCTTTGTCCCATGCCGATGCAAGGTCCGCAGGCGCTTTCCAAAACGCGTGCGCCTGCCGCAAGCAAATCGGTCAGCGCGCCGTTGGCACTGAGCATGGAAAGCACTTGGCGGCTGCCGGGCGCAATCGAAAGGCTGACTTCCGGCGAAACCGTTTTGCCTTTCAGCATGGCGGCAACGGTCATCAAATCGGCATAACTGGAGTTTGTGCAACTGCCGATACAGACTTGATCGACTTTTGTCATGCCGAGACTTTTGACGGTTTTCACGTTGTCCGGACTGTGCGGACATGCCGCAAGCGGCACGAGTGCGCTCAAATCAAGCTCCAAAATTTCGGCGTATGCGGCATCGTCATCTGCACACAGCGGCGTAAAATCTGCGCCGCGTCCCTGTGCGCATAAAAATGTTTTTGTAACGGCGTCACTCGGAAAAATAGAAGTGGTGGCGCCAAGCTCTGCGCCCATGTTGGTGATGGTGGCGCGCTGCGGTACGCTGAGTGTGGCAACACCCGCGCCGCCATACTCAATGATTTTACCAACGCCGCCCTTGACACTCATGCGCCGCAATACTTCGAGAATGACATCTTTCGCACTGACCATCGGGGATAATTTGCCCGAAAGCTGTACAAGCGTAATTTGCGGATATGGAATGTAATAGGCGCCGCCGCCCATTGCAACGGCAACATCAAGCCCGCCGGCACCCATGGCAAGACAGCCGATGCCGCCGGCTGTGGGTGTGTGGCTGTCAGAGCCAATCAGTGTTTTACCGGGTTTTGCAAAACGTTCCAAATGCACTTGATGGCAGATACCGTTGCCCGGACGGGAATAGCGCACACCGATGCGCTTTGTGACGGTGCGGATAAAACGGTGGTCATCGGCATTCATAAAACCGCTTTGCAGGGTGTTGTGGTCGATATATGCCACGGAAAGCTCTGTTTTTACGCGCGGAATGCCCATTGCTTCATATTCAAGATACGCCATGGTACCGGTTGCGTCCTGCGTCAGTGTTTGGTCAATATGCAGCCCAACTTCTTCTCCCGCAACGGGAGTGCCGTCTACCAAATGTGCGGCAATAATTTTCTGTGCAATACTAAGACCCATAGCCAACTCCTCCTTACCTTACAATTATATTCTCTTTCATCATATACGTTTTATAAAATGTTGTCAATCATTTCACAATCTTATTTGACGGATAAAAAGCAAAAAACAAATGATTTCTGTATGATAATACCGTGTGCAGGACAAACTAACGATGAATGATGAATGGAAAAGAGGAGAAAAATTTGCAGGAAAATGAAGAAAAAGAACAAGATGTCGATGAAAAAATATTGGAAAAAGAGTATATTCTTGAAACCGGCTCTGTTTTGCGCACAAAAGGAAAACACGCTATTCACTGTTTGACAATTATTGGACAGATTGAGGGACATTCCATCGCGCCATCGACACAAAAAACAACGAAATACGAACATGTCATTCCGCAGCTTGTGTCCATTGAAGAAGATCCTGAAATTGAGGGTTTGCTTGTTATTTTAAATACGGTTGGCGGAGATGTAGAGGCGGGACTTGCACTGGCGGAACTCATTTGCGGCGTGTCAAAGCCGAGCGCGACCTTGGTACTCGGCGGCGGGCATTCCATCGGCATACCGCTTGCGGTGGCAGGCAAGCGCAGCTTTATTGTATCCACTGCCACCATGACGATTCATCCGGTGCGTCATTCCGGCATGGTGCTTGGTGTGCCGCAAACAATGCGTTATTTCGAGCAGATGCAGCAACGCATCACGGGTTTTGTCAGCGCACATTCGAATATTACGGCAAAGCGGTTTACGGAATTGATGATGCAGACAGGAGAACTGGTGATGGACGTGGGCAGTGTGCTGGACGGAAAAACAGCCGTGCGTGAGGGACTCATTGATGAACTGGGCAGTCTTGACGCAGCATTGCGGTATTTGTATCATGCCATTGAGGAAAAGGAAAGCAAGCGCCCGCATCGGGAATCACGAAAATAGATTTTACAATTTTACTTTACCGTGTTATACTAAATGTCTGAAAATGATAGTGATACATTTGATAAAAGCAAGATAAATTTTGAATAACATGGAGTAAATAATGGCGGCAAGAAAACAAAATCAGTCGGGTGCAAGGCGCACCACAAAACCAAACAGCAGAGGCAGAGGCAAGAAAAAACCGCAAATCAGTGAAAACTGGAGCATCTTATTATTTGGAATCGGCATTGCTCTGCTTGCCATCACCTATGTGGAGGGCGATTCTGCCTGGAGCTGGATACGTACCAATCTGTTGTTTGGCGTGTTCGGCATCAGTACATATTTATTGGCACCGCTGGTTTTATATCTGGCGGTGTGGATTGCTGCCGGCAAACCGGTATTTGCAAAAGCATGTAAAGGCTTGCTGCTGCTGATGCTTTTGAGCGGCGCATTTCTCGTTTTTTCCAAAACAGATATGACGGGACTGAATTTCAATGACGGCATCATCGCACTGCACAAAGCGGGTGCGAGCGATACGACGTTTTCAGGTGGTGTATTCAGCGCGGTGTTCGGTTGGAGTTTGCTCACACTTTGCGGCAGACCGGGCGCTAATATTTTGCTGATTCTATTTTGCGTGATTGGCTTAATGCTTGTGACAGGTGTGACACCGGCAGACATCTATTACTTTTTCAGCGGCAAAGCGGGGCGTGTGAAAGAGTCGCTGTCACAGCAGGCAGAGGGACGCCATGCGCGTGCAGAAGAACGTGCGGAACAGTTGCGGCTGACGGAACAGGAGTCGGCGGCTTCACACGAAACGTTTGATAAAGAAGCCTATCAAGGCGCACTTGCGCAAAAACATGCGCTGCCTGTGGATATTGACCTTGGACCGGACGCAGTCAGCACATCGGGATTGCAGCCGGAGGAACACCCAAACATCGGGCCCGGCGGCACATTCGGCTTGGCGGCGCTTGCGACAGATGCTGCGGCACCGCAACCGGAAAGCACACGACAAACAGCGACACGCACACGCAAGGCGGCTGAAAAGCCGGTTGTGATTGCCGCGCAGAGTGACGCGCCCGACCTTGCGGCGTTGATTCAAAAAGCAACCGGCGTACCCAGTGAGCTTGCGCTTGACGGCAATGACCAGTTGACCATTGTTTCTGCCGGTGAGGACAGCGTAAGCGGATATGTCTATCCGCCGCTCAGCCTGTTTCAAAAACAAAAACCGTCTAAAGACGAAAATATACAGGAAGAACTTGCACACAATGCGGAACTGCTCGTGAAAACGCTCGCCAGTTTCGGCGTACAAACGCGTGTGCTGGATATTGCGCGCGGCCCGTCTGTTACACGGTATGAGTTGCAACCGCTTGCCGGTGTGAAAATCAGCCGTATTACAGGACTTGCCGACGATATTGCGCTCAATCTTGCCGCGGTCGGTGTGCGCATTGAAGCGCCGATTCCCGGCAAAGCGGCGGTTGGCATTGAAGTGCCGAACAAAAACGGTTCCTCCGTCAACATTCGCAGTATTTTGGAATCGCCGGTGTTTACACAGAGCAAATCGCCTGTCACCATGGCGCTTGGCAAGGACATTGCGGGCAAAAACTGGGCGTGGGATCTTGTGAAAATGCCGCACGTTTTGATTGCCGGTTCTACAGGCAGCGGTAAATCGGTGTGCATCAACGCCATCATCATGAGCTTTTTGTATAAGTCGTCGCCCGAGGAATTAAAGCTGATTATGATTGACCCCAAAATGGTGGAATTATCCGATTATAACGGCATTCCGCATTTGCTGATGCCGGTGGTGACAGAGCCGCGCAAAGCCGCCGGTGCGCTTGGCAGCGCGGTGGCGGAGATGGAAAAACGCTACCATTTGTTTGCGGAAAACGGTGTGCGTAATATTGACGGTTATAATCAGATGATACTCAAAACGGGCGGAGAAAAAATGCCGTATATCGCGATTATCATTGACGAACTTGCCGATTTGATGATGGTGGCGGGCAAAGAAGTGGAAGATTATATCTGCCGCATCGCACAAAAAGCGCGTGCCGCCGGAATGCACCTGATTGTCGCAACACAGCGTCCGTCAGTGGATGTTATCACGGGTTTAATCAAGGCGAATATTCCAAGCCGCATTGCATTTGCCGTGTCAAGCCAGATTGACAGCCGCACAATTCTTGACGGCGCAGGCGCTGAAAAATTGCTCGGTAAAGGCGATATGCTGTTCATGCCGGTGGGGGCGTCAAAGCCGACGCGTATTCAAGGTACGTATGTGCAGGACGAAGAAATTCGTGCCGTACAGAAATTTATCAAAAAACATGCTGCCGCCGACTATGACGAGGGCATGATTCAAGAGATGGAAAAACGCGCCGTTCCCGAAAAAGGAAACAGCGCAGACGGCGGTGAAGATGACGCACAGGACGCGATGTTCAACACGGCGGTAGAGGTGATACTTGAAAACGGACAGGCGTCCACAAGCCTTTTGCAGCGGCGCTGTAAGCTGGGTTATGCCCGTGCCGCGCGCATCATTGACGAGATGGAACAAGCGCATATTGTCGGCCCGTATGAAGGCTCGAAACCGCGTCAAATTTTAATTTCACGTCAGCAATGGATTGAAATGACCATGCAGCAAACATCCGATTCCAATCCGCAAGTATGAGACGATTTTGTCGCATACTAAAAAACAAAAGGGAGCTTTATGCAATTAAATAATGAATTTTTACCGCTTCACCACGCGGATATGCGCGCACGTGATTGGCAATATCTTGATTTCGTCGTGGTGACGGGTGATGCGTATGTGGATCATCCCAGTTTTGGCGCGGCGATTATTTCGCGGCTGCTCGAAGCAAAAGGCTATCGTGTCGGTATTTTGTCGCAGCCCGATTTTTCGTCTTGCGAAAGTATGCGAGAGTTCGGACGGCCACGCTATGCCTTTATGATTGGCGGCGGCAATGTGGACAGTATGGTGGCGCATTATTCTGTCGCAAAAAACAAACGTGATGTCGATGAATATACAGCGGGCGGCATCGCAGGGAAACGTCCCGACCGCAGCGCGAGTGTCTACACGCAAATGGCAAAAGAAGCCTATCCCGATGTGCCGGTGATATTGGGCGGTCTCGAAGCATCTTTGCGCCGTTTTGCGCATTATGATTACTGGATGGACACGGTGCTGCCGAGCATTGTGGAAAGCAGCGGTGCCGACATTGTGTCGTTCGGCATGAGCGAACATCAAACGGTGGAAATTGCGCGCCGTCTTGTGGCGGGCGAAAAAGCAAGTGATATGAAGGACATTGCCGGTACGTGTTATCTTGCAGACTTTGCCGATTTGCCGGCAAGCTATGCCGAATGTTCGTCGTTTACAAAAGTCAGCACAGATAAAGTGGCATATGCAAAAGCATGTCGCATTCAGATGGACAATCAAGATGTTGTGACGGCAAAACCGATTGTGCAAAAACAAAACAAACGGTATTTGGTGCAGAATATTCCCGCAACACCGCTCACGCGCAGCGAACTTGACGCCGTGTATGCACTGCCGTTTACACGGCGCTATCATCCGTCATACGAAGCGCTTGGCGGGGTGCCGGCGCTTGAGGAAGTGGAGTTTTCCATCATTCAAAACCGCGGTTGTTTTGGCGGCTGTAATTTCTGCGCCATCACATTGCACCAAGGGCGCAGAGTGACCTCACGCAGTGCTGACAGCATTGTGGCAGAGGGCGAAATGATGACACATGCAAAAGGGTTCAAAGGATATATTCACGATGTAGGCGGTCCAACGGCGAATTTTCGGTTGCCAAGCTGTAAGGAACAGATGAAAAAAGGCATGTGCGGCGGCGGAAAACACTGCCTTGCGCCAACGCCTTGTAATAAATTGATTGTGGATCATGACGATTATCTCAAAATTCTGCGCCGTTTGCGCACCTTACCGGGCGTTAAAAAAGTGTTTATCCGCAGCGGTATTCGCTATGATTATCTGATGCGAGATCCGGATGAAAGCTTTTTCCGTGAGCTTGTGCAGCATCATATCAGCGGACAACTGAAAGTAGCGCCGGAACACTGTGCGCCGCAAACGCTTGCCTATATGGGCAAACCGCCGATAGAGGCATACAATAAATTTTCAAAACGTTTTTATGAATTGACCAAACAAGCCGATAAAAAGCAATATCTTGTGCCGTATTTGATGAGCAGCCATCCGGGCAGTACGTTGAATGACGCGGTGATTTTGGCAGAATATTTGTATCAAAACAAAATTCGTCCGGAGCAGGTGCAGGATTTTTACCCGACGCCCGGCACCGTGTCAACTGCCATGTTTTATACCGAGCTTGACCCCTACACATTGAAGCCGGTATATGTGGCAAAGGAAAGTGAAGAAAAAGCAATGCAGCGCGCACTATTGCAGTATTATGACCCGAAAAACACGCCGCGCGTACACAAGGCGCTGCTTTTGACGCATCACGAGGATTTAATTCCGCATCTTGCGCCGGGTGCGCATACACAGGGGCAAAGTCGGAGCCAAACGCTGCGCAAAAGTGCTGCTGTACCGCAGCCGTCGGCAACGAAAAACAGTTTGCATCCGCATAAAGGAGCGAAAACGTGGCAAAAAGTTGGAAATACCGCGAAAAATTCCCGCTCAAAAAGAAAATAGCACACTTTTTTCGATGGACGCTGAACGTTCTGTTTTTGCTTGCCGTTCTTGCGGCAGTTGCGATTACCGCCAGTGAAGCGCTCGGCGGTCCGCTGCCTACATGGAAAAAACTATACCAAAAAGCAGGACTGTCCGCAGCACCGCATACGGTTGCAGACAGTGCAGGCATGGCAACGAAAGTTCACTTTATAGATGTCGGTCAGGCAGATGCAACGCTCGTGGAGCAAGACGGAAAATTTGCATTGATTGACGCGGGTGACTTTACCTCGCAAATTGATTTGCTCAACTATCTGGACGATGTCGGCGTCAAAACCATTGATTTGCTCATCATGACACATCCGCATACCGACCATATCGGCGGAATGGAAGCGGTGCTGAAACGATATCGTGTCAAACAAGTCCTGTTGCCGGATTTTTCAAAAGCACCTGCCATAACGGGATCTACTGCCATCTCGGTGCTTGACACCATCAAGCGGCTGCAAATTCCGGCAGCCACAGCAAAAACAGGGGATAAGTATGCACTGGGTAGCGGCAGTTTTCAAGTGCTTTCTGCGGGGATTCAAACCATAGACGAATACAATGATATTTGCGTTACCACGATGTTTACGGCAAAAGATATGCGCTTTTTATCCTGCGGTGACGCGTCCTTTGCGCAAGAGGCGGATTTGCTGGATTCAAACGCAAAGCTGTCCGCCAATCTTTATAAAGTGGCACATCATGGTTCCGGCAATTCCAATTGGCAGGAATTTATTGATGCGATTGATCCCGAAATTGCGGTGGTGAGCTGCGGTCTTGACAACAGCTACGGGCATCCGCACAAACGCACATTGTCGGCGCTACATGCCGTAGATGCGGCAATTTACCGCACGGATTATGATGGCAGTTGTCTTGCGTATATAGATGCAAACGGACGGCTGCAAATGGCAGTCAGCAAACAGGCGGAACAAAAACAGGCATCGAAGTCAAATTCGATGCCTGTTTCTTATTTGCAGTTCAGCGCAAATGCGCATTGCAGCGTTCGCCGTCAAAAGAGCCGAGAACGGCAGACACAATCTCGCCCGTTTTATGTCCCGGCGCACAGAGCAAAACAGGCACATAAGTTGTGCTGTAACCGGTAAACAGGGTGTTATTGACAGGCTTTTCCAATAAAATATCCACCACATCGCCCTGCATGGCGGCAATGATTTCTGCCCGTACCGCATCTGCCGCTGTTTGCAGCGCATGGCTGCGCACGGCTTTTTCACTCTCGGCTACTTGATGCGGCATATCATAGGCAGGCGTACCGGCGCGGCGCGAATAACTGAACACATGCACTTTCAAAAAGCCGATGGACTTGATAAACGCCACGCTTGTCTCGAAATCTGCTTGCGTTTCGCCCGGAAATCCGACAATCACATCGGTTGTAAACGTGGCGCTCGGAAAAGCGGCGCGTATTTTGTCAACAATCACGCGATACTGCGCGGTGGTATAAATGCGGCGCATGTCACGCAATGTTTTGTCGCATCCGCTTTGCAGTGCCAGATGAAACTGCGGACATAATTTGGAAATTTTCGCCAAACGCGCAATGCAGTCATCGTCCATCAAATCCGGTTCTAAACTGCCGAGCCGAATGCGCTCAATGCCGGGGACACATGCTGCTTTTTCTACAATTTCGGCAAGACTGCTGTTTGTATCTTTGCCATAACTGGAAAGGTTGATACCCGACAAGACAACTTCCGAATAACCGGCTTTTACAAGCGCAGACAGCTCATTTAAAATGCTGCTTTCGCTGCGGGAACGCACATTGCCGCGCGCACGGGGAATGACACAATAAGCACATTGACGATTGCAGCCGTCCTCAATTTTCATAAAAGCGCGCGTGTGTCCCGCAAGGCTTTCCATCGGCAGTTCTTCAAACAATTCCGCCTTTTCATGCGGTACAATATCGACTATTTTTTCGCCGGTCCGCATAAATTGAAGTACATCTTTCAAAATATGATGGCGCGCATTGGAGCCGGTGATGATATCCGCCTCGGTTACAAGCAAAGCTTCCGCGGGAAATGCCTGCGGAAAGCATCCTGTTAAAACCGTGATGGCATGTGGATTTTCACGCTTTGCACGGCGCAGCCACTGCCGACTTTTTCGGTCACCGCCGGCAGTGACTGTGCAACTGTTGACAATATAAACGTCGGCGTCATCGCCGTCCTCTGCAAGTGAAAACCCGTTTTCGCAAAAAAGCTGAGCAAGCGCACCGGTTTCGTTCTGGTTCACCTTGCAACCGAGAGTATAAAAAGCAATCTTCAAAATGGCACCTCATCTTTATCTAATCTTCTTTATTATACAAAAATAAAAGTAAAATCACAAGCGAAAAGATATTATCGGCGCGGGTTACATATATATCATAGAAATGCCGCAGAATAGAAGGAGGACTTGATGATGTTACAATCCGCAATGCAAAAACGTTTTTTGGCGGTGCTGCTGTTTGCGTCAATGACGTTTTGCTGTTTTGCAGCGCCTGTATTTGCCGCAGAAGGCGGCACGGCGCGCATTACATTGCCGCAAATAGAGGTGCCGTGCCGTACCGCGGTTCTGATGTCGCTTGACACGGGAGAAATATTGTATGAAAAACAGCCGGATATCGAAGTGCCGGTGGCGTCCATCACCAAAGTGATGACGCTGCTGCTCACGCTTGAGGCGGTGGAGGCAGGCAAAATTGCCATGACCGATATTGTGCCGATTTCCACCCATGCCTACGAGATGGGCGGCAGCCAAATTTGGCTGGAACCGGGCGAACAATTTACGCTGGACGAACTGGTCAAAGCCATTTGTGTGTGTTCTGCCAACGATGCGGCGGTTGCCGTGGCGGAATTTGTAGGTGGCTCCGAACCCGTTTTTGCGGAGATGATGAACACTCGCGCAAAAGAACTCGGCATGACGCACAGCCACTTTGTCAATGCCTGCGGTTTGGATGAACCGAATCATTATTCAAGTGCGCGTGATGTGGCGCTGATGTCACAGGCGTTGCTGAAACACCCGAAAATTCTGGAATATTCCGGCATTTGGATGGATACGCTGCGCGGAGGTGCAACACAGCTTACGAATACCAATAAACTGCTGAAAAGCTATACGGGCATTACGGGTTTGAAAACAGGAACCACCAGTCAAGCCGGCGTGTGCATTTCTGCAAGCGCCGTGCGCGACGGAATGGGATTGCTTGCGGTGATTCTCGGCGCGGCATCGGGTAAAGAACGATTTTCAGCCGCCACAACATTGTTGGATTACGGCTTTGCCACATACGAAATAGCAGCGTTTCCGCTTCTTACGGCAGCACCGCAGGAGATTGCGGTTGCGCATGGAGTGCCGCAGACGGCGCAGCTTGACTATAGAATGCCGGAAAAAATATTGATGAGAAAAGGTGAGGGCAAAACGTTGCAGGCGCAGGCGGAACTGCCGCAGGCACTGACGGCGCCGGTGGAGGCGGAAACGGAAATTGGCACCGTGACATTGTCACTGGGTACACAGAGCCTTGCAAGCTATCCTGTCACCGTGAAAAACGCGATTCCCAAAATGGATTTCTCGGCGGCATTGTCACTTCTCACAAAAGCGCTGTTCAGTTTGTAGAAAACAATAAAATTCACATATCTTGTCTTGACAGGTTGCCCTCGGTACTATATATTTAGTATATAGAATAACTAAAACGTATCGGAGGCATTTGCATGAGTGTAAACATGAACAGCAAGCATCTCACGAAGTATATCGACGAAACCGAATTTACTTCCGTGTTTCCTCAAGTTCAACTGGCACACGATTTATTGGTGAAAAAACAAGGACCGGGCAATGATTTTCTCGGCTGGATGGATTTGCCGGTAGACTACGACAAAGAAGAATTTGCCCGCATTAAAAAAGCAGCCGTGAAAATTCAAGGTGACAGCGATATTTTAATTGTCATCGGCATCGGTGGCAGCTATCTTGGCGCACGCGCCGCCATCGAAGCAATCAAAGGAACGTTATACAATTCCACCTGCAAAAAAACGCCGCAGATTTTCTATGTGGGTAATTCCATCAGCTCCACCTATTTGTTGGATGTTCTTTCTATTTGTGAGGGAAAAGACATCTCGGTCAATATTATTTCAAAATCCGGCACAACGACAGAGCCGGCTGTTGCTTTTCGCGTGTTCAAAGAACTGCTTGAGAAAAAATATGGCAAAGACGGCGCAAAAAACCGTATTTATGCCACAACAGATAAAGCCCGCGGCACGCTGAAAGAGCTTGCCACCCGTGAAGGATATGAAACCTTTGTGGTGCCTGATGATGTAGGCGGACGTTATTCTGTCCTCACGGCAGTTGGTTTGCTCCCGATTGCCGCGGCCGGCTGTGATATTGATGCCTTGATGTGCGGCGCTGCACAGGCGCGTGAAGAGCTTGCCGTATGCGATGAAAACAACGCCTGTTATCGCTATGCTGCCGCGCGCAATATCTTATATCGCAAGGGCAAAAGCGTGGAGCTTCTCGCTTGTTATGAGCCGAATTTTACGCTGATGAATGAGTGGTATAAACAATTGTTCGGCGAGAGTGAGGGCAAAGACCAAAAGGGTATTATGCCGACGAGCGTTATTTTTTCAACTGATTTGCATTCAATGGGTCAGTTTGTGCAGGATGGCTCGCGCATTATGTTTGAAACGGTTGTGGACATTCAAAAGCCACAGCAGGAAATGTTCATTGAAAACAGCGCGGAAAATTTTGACGGACTGAATTTCCTTGCGGGACAAAACATGAGCGTTGTGAACCGCAAAGCCATGGAGGGAACCATTCTTGCCCACACAGACGGCGGCGTTCCCAATATTATCTTAGAAGTGGACAGCTTGTCTGAGCATTCGCTTGGGTATTTGATTTATTTCTTTGAAAAAGCCTGTGCGATTTCCGGTTACATGCTCGGCGTCAATCCGTTCAACCAGCCCGGCGTGGAAAGCTATAAAAAGAACATGTTTGCGTTGCTTGGCAAACCCGGTTATGAATCTGAAAAGGCGATACTGGAAGCAAAATTACGTTAACCACACCGGATGGTGTCAAAATAAAGGAGGCTATTCCTATGATTAGTTTAATTGTTGGCGGCAAAGGCTCCGGCAAAACAAAAAGAATGATTGACCAAATCAACGAATCCGCAAAAACAACTCCCGGCAATATTGTCTGTATCGAAAAATCGATGAAACTTACCTATGATATTGATCACGCAGCGCGTTTGATAGATGTAGACGAGTATAAAATAGGCAACTATGATATGCTGTTTGGCTTTGTGGCCGGCATTTTGGCAGGCAACTATGACATTGTTGAAGTGTATATTGACGGTGTTTTGAAACTGGGCGGCAACGACCTTGACGGGTTGGGTGTATTGCTCACAAAAATGGACGCACTTGCGGGCGAGGGCGTAAAACTGATTATTACAGTTTCTTCCGATGAAGCGGCGTTGCCTGAAAGCGTTCGAAAATATTTGTAAATTTGCAGTCTTGAAATACAGGAGCGTGCAGAACGCTCCTGTATTTTCTGCGTAATTTGTGCAAATTATTTGTGCGGATTGTATTGACAAGCTGTGCGTTTACAGGTATAATAGCTAAGCAACCGTTTGAGGAGTACCCAATGCTGTTTGATTTAAAAAAGATTTTCGCAACATATGATGCACCCGTTCACAGCACAGAAAGCATGGATTTGTCCGGAGAAGATTTTCCGGGTTATACCATAGTAAATCCCGTAAAAGCGGATTTTACTGCCACGCTTGAAGGCAGTGTGATGAAACTTGATTTGCAGATTGCACTTACGGTTTTATCGCAATGCGCACGTTGTTTGGATGATGTACACAA
This sequence comes from Ruthenibacterium sp., assembly GCA_036635095.1. Classification (GTDB taxonomy): domain Bacteria; phylum Bacillota; class Clostridia; order Oscillospirales; family Ruminococcaceae; genus Ruthenibacterium. The sequence continues at coordinate 19,598 of JAVWRA010000006.1, forward strand.
AGATTTTGTGATTGAGAAAACCTATATGATTCGGGATGCCGAATGGAAAAACAGCGAAACTGAATTATCCTATACGCCGGATGGCAAGTTGGATAGCAGAGAACTTGTGTACACCGAGATTGTACTTGAAATCCCGACAAAGCTGCTTTGCAGCGAAAATTGTGCAGGGCTATGCCCGGTTTGTGGCAATCGTAAACCATGTTCTTGCGAACACGAAACCAGCGATACCATAGACGAACGGCTTTTGATATTAAAACAACTGCTGAACTAAAAATTGATTCACACATGAGGAGGTGCTTAAAGTGGCAGTACCAAAGAGAAAAATTTCAAAATCAAGACGTGATAAACGACGCTCCAATGTGTGGAAGCTGGATGCCCCCACGCTTGCAAAATGCACGCAGTGCGGCGAATATAAACTTCCCCATCAGGTATGCGGCAATTGCGGCTACTACAAGGGCAAGGAAATTGTGAAAAAAGAAGCATAAGCTTTTTATGTTTACACAGAAAAGGGGAAAGGAGAAATCCTTTCCCCTTTTTATTGTGTGGTTTTTATGGTACAATAATAGCGTAATTCCATCAAGGAGGTCGCCCGATATGGCCGTTAAAATAACAGGAGCAGAAAAAGCTTCCGTGGCGCAAAATTATCATCTCGCGGGTGGCACACTGCTTTCCATCGACGGAAACGAAATCAACGATATGCTCGATTACGAGTTTTACTCACAAGGCGCCAATCTGCACCTTGCAGTGATGCAGGCAGGCAAACTTGCGTATATTGATGTGCAAAAAGAGGAATATCAGCCGCTCGGCTGTTCGTTTGAAAGCTATTTGATTGACGCAAAGCATTCCTGCAAAAATCATTGCATGTTTTGCTTTATCGACCAATTGCCGCCCAATTTACGCGACACTTTGTATTTTAAAGACGATGATGAACGGCTGTCATTTTTGTTTGGAAATTATATTACACTGACCAATCTGAATGACCATGAGGTGGAACGCATCAAACGAATGCACATTTCACCCATCAACATTTCGGTACACACGGTAGACGCTGCGCTGCGTGTGCGTATGATGGCGAACAAGGCGGCCGGAGATACACTGCGTTATATCGATGAATTTGCAAGCGCCGGTATTGAGATGAACTGTCAGCTTGTGCTTTGCCGCGGCATCAACGACGGCGACAAACTGCGTGAGAGCATCGAAAAATTAGCGTCGCTCTATCCGGCGGTGCAAAGTATTGCAGCGGTGCCAAGCGGGTTGACGCGCTATCGGGACAAGCTGTATCCGCTCACGCCATACGACAAAGAGACTGCATGTGAAGTGCTGGATATTTTAGAGAGTTATGGCAAAACCTATGCTGAAAAGCATGGTGTGCGCATTGTATATCCGGGCGATGAATGGTATTTGTTGGCGCAGCGTCCGATTCCGCCGTCTGATTTTTACGACGATTATCGGCAGCTTGAAAACGGTGTCGGCATGTGGCGTACACTGCATGACGAATTTATGGATGCACTTGGCCCGCGCCGCACCATCTGGCTGCCGCGAAGGCTTGATATTGCAACCGGCACACTGGCGTATCCGCTCATTAAAAGCCTTGCAGACACGCTGCAAAGTATTTATCGCAATGTTCATATTCGCGTACATGCCATCGAAAACAATTATTTCGGCGGCAATGTCAGCGTGGCGGGACTGATTACCGGCACGGATTTAAAGGCACAGCTCATGGGGAAAATGCTCGGACATACACTCTGCATTCCCGATGTGATGCTGCGAGAAGAACAAGATATGTTTCTTGACAATGTTACCGTCAAACAGCTTGAACAGAGTCTGCATACGAAAGTGCGCATTCTGCCGCAAAACGGTGCAGAAATGTTACAGGCACTGCTCAAATAGTGCTTGATTATGAAAGGAAAAAAATATGGCAAAACCAATTGTAGCCATCGTGGGACGTCCGAATGTGGGCAAGTCTACGCTCTTTAATAAACTCATCGGTGAACGCGTGGCGATTGTAGAAGATACGCCGGGCGTCACGCGTGACAGGCTGTATGGCAACTGTGAGTGGCAGGGACATCATTTTATGCTGATTGATACCGGCGGCATTGAGCCAAAGGTAGATGATGGTATTTTGCTGCACATGCGCCAACAAGCACAGCTTGCGATTGATACCGCAAATGCTATTATCTTTGTGACGGATATCCGAACAGGCGTCACCGCACAGGATGCAGACATCGCCACAATGCTGATGCGCAGCGGAAAACCGGTTTTTCTCGCCGTCAACAAAGTGGATACTTTGGGCAATCCGCCGCTTGAACTGTATGATTTTTACACACTCGGTCTTGGCGAACCGTATCCGGTTTCGTCGGTGCATGGACACGGAACAGGCGACCTTCTTGAGGAAATTTGCAAAGTGCTGCCGAAAGAAGAGGAAAACGAGGAGGAAATGGATCGCATTCCCGTTGCCGTCATCGGGCGTCCGAATGTCGGAAAAAGCAGCCTTATCAATTATATTTTGGGCGAAAACCGCATGATTGTTGCCGACGTTGCCGGCACAACACGCGATGCCGTTGACAGCGATGTGGACAATAAATTCGGTAAATTTACGTTCATTGACACGGCAGGGATGCGCAAACGCGGGCATGTGGACGAGGGTGTGGAGCGGTACAGCGTACTGCGCAGTCTTGCCGCCGTGGAACGCGCGCGTGTTTGTGTGATTATGATTGACGCAACCGCCGGCTTTACGGAACAGGATTCCAAAGTGGCGGGTTTTGCACATGAGCAGGGAAAAGCCTGCATCATCGCCGTCAACAAATGGGATGCCATCGAAAAAGACGATAAAACGATGGAAACAGAGCGCAAAAAGCTTGCGAATAATTTCGGGTTTATGTCGTATGCGCCGATTATTTTCATCTCGGCAAAAACCGGTCAGCGCGTGGAACGTCTGTATGAGCTGATTAAATATGTCGATGAACAAAACGCCATGCGTGTGACAACCGGAATGCTGAACGATTTATTGGCACGTGCAGTGGCGCGCGTTCAGCCGCCGAGCGACAAAGGCAAACGTCTCAAAATTTATTATATGACGCAGATTGCAACGCGTCCGCCAACCTTTGTTTGCTTCAGCAATTCACGCGAATTGTTTCACTTTTCTTATAGACGTTATCTTGAAAACCAAATCAGAGAGACGTTTGGACTTGAGGGTACGCCGGTGCGCATGTTGATTCGCGAACGCGATGAAAAAGTATAGAGAACAGGGGAGATAGAATGCTACCAATCATTCTTTGCGGCATTGCCAGCGCCGCTTGCGGTTATTTAATCGGTTCGCTGAGCTTTGCCATCATCGTGACAAAATGGCTTTATCACAAGGATATTCGCACGTTTGGCTCCGGCAATGCCGGCATGACCAATGTACTGCGCACATTCGGCAAAGGCGCGGCGGCACTTACGCTTGCGGGCGATATCGGCAAAGGCGTTGCGGCGGTATTTCTTGCAAAAGCAATTTTTGCCGCATTCACCACGGTCAACCCGATTTACGGTGCCTATCTGGCGGCGTTCTTCGCGGTGATTGGGCATATTTATCCGCTTTATTTCGAGTTCAAAGGCGGAAAAGCGGTTTCTGTGGCGACGGGAACGATTGTCGCCATTGAGCCGATTCTGGTTTTGCCGCTGCTTGTGCTGTTTATACTGGTGTTTGCGTGCAGCAAAATGGTGTCGCTTGCGAGCATTTGCGCGGCGATTGCTTATCCCATTGTCACATTTTTGTATTTTAACCATGCAGGGCATGATGTTGTGCTGACGACTTGTTGCGCCGCCGTTATTGGCGCACTGGTGCTATGGATGCACCGCTCCAACATCAAACGCATTGCCGCCGGTACGGAATATAAATTCGGACAGAAAAAAGACAAATGAAAAAGCACGGCTTTTTCAATATTTGAAGCGAAAATCCACAAAAACACAAAACAAAAAGCCCGCTTACAAATGCAAGCGGGCTTTCAGTTGTTTATTGTAATAATTAAACAGCGCGGGTAACTTTACCCGAACGCAGACAACGGGTGCAGGCGTAGATATAACGATTTGAACCGTTTACTACAGCTTTCACTCTTTTTACGTTAGGTTTCCAAGTTCTGTTAGAACGCTTGTGCGAATGAGATACCTTTATTCCAAAAGATATGCCTTTTCCGCAGCAATCACATTTTGCCATTTACTGCACCTCCTCTTTTCAAGTCGCTAGAATATAATATCAAACATTTGCATAAAAATCAAGCTATTTTGCAAAAAGTTCTAAAAAAAATGTAATCTGCGTACTTTCATTGAAATTTTCCGCTATTTATGGTACAATAATCTATCTTTGAAAAAGGAGGGCGAAAATGGACTGGAATTTGGCAGCTACTTATCTTGCACGTGCAATTGCCATGCTGACGGCAATTCCGGTGCATGAGGCGGCACATGCGTGGGCTTCCGATAAACTGGGTGACCCGACTGCGAAGCTTTATGGACGTTTATCGCTCAATCCGCTGCATCATTTTGATTTGCTCGGCGCACTGTGTATGATATTTGTCGGTTTCGGTTGGGCAAAACCGGTTCCCATCGGTGTCAATCGCTTTCGTCATCCGAAACGCGATATGGCGCTGTCTGCGGCGGCGGGACCTGCCTCCAATTTGGTTCTTGCTTATCTGTGCATGGTGTTTTACAAATTGACCTTTTATCTCGCACCGCAAAATCTTGTGTGGAGCTTTATTGTCAATGTACTCGGTACAATGGTCAGCATCAATGTCACACTTGCGGTGTTCAATCTTCTGCCCGTACCGCCTTTGGACGGTTCACGTATTTTCAGCCTGTTCTTGCCGGAAAAATATTATTTCGGCATCATGCGCTATGAGCGCTACATCATGTTTGGTCTGTTTGCTGTGCTTTGGCTTGGATGGCTTGACAGACCCCTGTCGTTTTTGATGAATGGCGCGTGGAATATTTTAATCTTCTGCACAGGCTATATCGAACTTTTGCTACACATTCTATAAAAGAAAATGCGAGAAAAAATCTATGACCTTTCAACTGGAAGATTTTGAGGGACCGCTGGACGTACTTCTTTATCTGATTTCTAAAAATAAAATGAATCTGTATGACATTGAAATTGTTTCGCTGATTGACCAATATGTTACACTCGTGCATGATGCAGACGAAAATTCAATGGAAAACGCAAGCGAGTTTATCGAGATGGCGGCAAGACTTGTGCAGATGAAATCGTTTTTACTTTTGCCGAAAAGCGAAGAAGCGGAGCGGATGCGCGCAGAGTTGACCGGAATGCTGATTGAGTACAGCATGTGCAAAGAGGTTGCCGGTAAGCTGCGGCTCTTGTCAGAGGGCGTGTATACCGTTGTGCGCGCGCCGGCGGACATTGCGCCGGACGAAACGTATCGTTTGCACCATGATGTGTATTTGCTGGAGGAGGCGTACAATGCGTTGCAGGGACGCAGCCTGCGCAAGCGTCAGCCGCGGCAGGAACAGTTTGAAACCATTACGCAGGCGCCGTTCGTATCAGTAGGCTCACGCGTTATCCGTGTATTGCAGGGATTGATGACGGGTAAAATCAAACAATTGTGTGAGCTGTTTCACAAGCAGGACGGACGCAGCCAGACGGTCGCCACGTTTTTGGCGCTTTTGGAGCTTGTGCGCGCAGGACGTGTGCAGATTGGGGCAGATGCGGGTTTGACAATGCGTGAGCGGAAAGCAAAGCGCGTATAAAGTGAGGGTTTGAGATGGACTTAAAACAATATAAAGCAGCCATTGAAGCAATGCTTTTTGCGTATGCCGAGCCGGTCAGCGCCGAAAAGCTTGCCGAGGTACTGGAAATTGAAGTGCCGGTCGTGGAACGGCTTTTACTTTCACTGCGCGATGATTTGGCAGAACGTGACCGCGGTTTACAATTGCTGTCGATGGAAAACCGTTGGCAGCTTTCCACCAAAAACGAATATGGCGATTATATCAAAAAGGCGCTTGACACGCGCCGCAATACGCCGCTCTCACCGGCGGCACTTGAGGTACTTGCCATTATCGCCTACAATCAGCCGGTGTCACGTTCTTTTATTGAACAAGTGCGCGGCGTGGATTCGTCCTCCACTGTGCAAACGCTGCTGACAAAAGGACTTGTGGAAGAAGCGGGACGTCTGGAGCTACCGGGGCATCCGATTTCATTTAAAACAACAGATGTGTTTTTGCGTACATTTGGACTTTCGTCACTGACGGATTTGCCGCCGCTGCACGACGACGATTATGCGCTTGAAAATACGGCGCAGCCGATTTCCGGTGCAGATGAGGATATTGCGGTGGAGTTTGCGGAGCGAGCAGAAATGGCAGTCATTACAGAACCTGAGGTTGAATAAATGCACATTACTTTGATTGTTCTGCTTTGGATATTAGCAATTGTCGGTATCTTGGCGGCGCTGTTTTTTGTGTTTCCGGTGTCGGTGCTGCTGTGTTATCAAGACAGCGCATTTACCGCAAAACTGCGTGTTGCGTTTTTGACGTTCGGATTGTATCCGCGAAAACCGAAAAAAGAAAAACCGTCTCCGAAAGAGACGCCGGAACCTGCCGAAAAAGATGTGCCGGATGCGCCAAAAGAAAAGGCGGAAAAAGAAGAATCGATTTCGTTTGACAAAATTTCAAAAATCATACAGGCGGCAGGCGGCGGATTCAAACTTCTGCTGCGCGGACTGCACATCAGCGATATCACTGTTTTTTATCCTGTTTATCAGGAAGATGCAGCCGCCACGGCAATTGCCTACGGACAGACGCAAGCATATCTCGGTGCAATTTGCGGCGTTTTGCAGAATTTTATTCATTTTCACTTTAAAAAAGTCGATATATTTGCAGATTTTGAAAATGAATATGCAAATCGACAATCTTTCTATTGTAAAATAGGTGCCACTCCGTTTATAATGGTAACAGCGGCACTTTATATCTTCAAACGCTTGAAAAGCGAAAAAGTATTGTAACGCGGAGGACATGAATTATGAATGAACATCCAATTCAAGGCTTGATGGACGTCACACTTGAAAAAATAAAAAGTATGGTAGATGCCAATACGATTATTGGTGACCCTATCAATACAGATGATGGCACGCTGATTTTGCCGATTTCTCGTATCTCATACGGGTTTGCGTCCGGCGGGTCTGATTTTCCCAGCAAAACAACCAAGGACTTATTCGGCGGTGGCGGCGGCGCAGGTGTTTCTGTTTCACCGGTGGCGTTTCTCATTGTGAAAGATGGCAATGTGCGCATGATTCAACTTGCCGATACGTCTCATCCTGTTGACCGTGCCATCGGTTTGATGCCGGAAATGGTGGACAAAATCACAGGTCTGTTCCAGAAGAAAAAGCCAAAACAAGCGCCCGCTGATGAGTTGCTTGATACGGATATTTAAAAGCAATTCACTACATGGGTGGACAATCACTGTCCGCCCTTTTTGATGCAAGGCAATATGCCAGCAGAAAAGGAGCCACATAGATGCGTGACACAAGAATTCAAAAGGTACTTGCGGAACAGGGACTTTGCTCTCGCCGTGCCGCAGAGCAGATTATAAAAGAAGGACGCGTGAAAATCAACGGGCGTCCGGTCACTGTCGGTGACAAAATGGACCCTGCAAAAGATTTATTAACGGTGGACGGCAACGCCATCCGCATTGCGCGCAAGAGCGAAAAAGTGTATTATGTTTTGCACAAACCGCGCGGCTTCATCACCACTACAAATGATGAGCGCGGCCGCAAAACCGTGATGGAACTCATGAAAGATGTGCCGGTACGCGTGTATCCGGTCGGTCGGCTTGACAAAGACAGCGAGGGACTTTTGATTTTCACCAACGATGGCGATTTTGCCAATCTGCTGACACATCCGAGCCATGGCGTGTCAAAGCTGTATCGCGTTACGGTGCGACCGCATGCCACAGAGGAACAGATTATTGCGTTGACCGATGGTGTTGTACTCGATGACGGCGTGAAAACGCAACCGTCCGTCATTCATGTCGTGCAAGACGAACCCGCGCGCACGGTGCTTGAAATGACCATCAAAGAAGGACAAAACCGTCAAATTCGCCGTATGTGCGAGGCGGTCAACCTCGATGTCATTCGTCTGCGCCGCACAGCACTCGGCGCGTTAAAACTGGGCATGTTGCAGCCGGGACAATATCGCGAATTAACACCGTCGGAAGTGATTGCACTGCGCACGGCGGCAAGCCGCGGTAAAGTGACGAGCGAAATTGCGAAGAATACCGAAATCAACGCCACGCAGAAAAAGCGTTTTCACGGTGTACGTGCGGCAAAAGGCGCGGTGCGGCGCGGTGAGCGAGGTAACGGAGGGAAGAAAGCATGATTGTGATGCGTCCCATTCGCGAAGATGCGGTGCTTGCGGAACTCAATGCAAACCGTTTTGCGGGCGAAATTTGCGGCTATGTTATTATGGACGGACCGGAATATCTAGGCTCTATGCTCTATCAAATTGAAAATAAAACAACAATCGTACTGGATTGCAGTGTAAAAGACACGGCAGTGATTGACGGCGCGGTGCGCGCGTGTATCGGTGCGGGCGAAAATGCGGGAGCCGATTGTTTTTGTGTCAATGAAACGGACGAAAAATTGAAAAAATGGCGCAGTATTTTCTGCAAAAATGAAGTAAATCCGATTCCAAACGAAAAAATCTTTCACAAGTGCAAATAAAATCCCTTTTTTGTGATAAATAAGCTTGTGAATTGTTTGACAAAATAGTATAATGATAATAATTTGAATTTTTCAAAAAGCAGGAGGGCTGTTAATGACTATCGCGACATCAGGCAAAGAGTTACTTGCTCAATTTTTCGATGAAGGCGCTTACACCACACTTTATGCAGACGCAAAAGGTGCAGTGACGGCGGCTTTCGGCAGTGCAAACGGCGAACCCGTTTATGCAATTTGCCAAAACGGTGCGGCACTTGCCGCAAAAGATACCCAAAAAGCAGTCAAAGTCATGAAAATGGCGGCAAAAACCGGAAATCCGGTCGTCACGTTCTACAATTCTGTCGGTGCAAAACTGGAGGAGGGTCTGGACGCTTTGTCTGCCAGTGCAAGCATGGCTGCCGCAGTATCCCGTCTGTCCGGTGTAGTGCCTCAAATCGCCGTTGTTACCGGCGTATGCGGTGCAGGCGCCGCGCTTGCCGCTGCAGGCGCAGACATTTGCATCATGAGCAAAGAGGGCGAATTGTTCCTCACGGCTCCGTTTACATCTGCCGCAAAAGGGGACAAGGTTCTCGATGCCGGCAGTGCAGATTATGCCGCCAAAGCAGGCGTGGCAACCTTGGTGGTCGATACGGCTGCCGACGCCGCCAAAAAAGCAGCAGAACTCGTTGGCATTTTGCCATCGAACAATCTGTCGGGTCCCGCAGTGTTTGCGGCGTCAGCACCGACAACATCTTACAATCCCGCAAAATATTGCCCGATTGAAGCCGCAAACAGCATTGTGGACGCAGATAGCGCCATGGAACTGTATGCGGGTTACGGCAAAAAAGTATACACGGCGCTTGCCACTGTCGGCGGCAATGTGGTCGGTGTGGTTGCCACTGCCGGCGCAAATGAAATTCTGTGCCACAGCTCTGTATCCAAAGCCGCACGATTTGTGCGTTTTTGCGATGCGTTCAGCATTCCGGTTATCACGCTCATCAACACGGACGGCTTTATGCCCAGCAACACTGAGGACGTCACAGGCGGTCTGCGTGAAGCGGCACGTCTTGCCGGAACTTATGCAGATGCCACCACAGCGAAAATTGCGGTCATTACAGGAAAAGCCGTCGGCACAGCCTATACAGCGCTTGCCAATGCCGACATCACCATCGCCGTCAATGGCTGTGTGATTGCTCCGCTTGACCCCAAAGCCGCCGTAACGGTTTTGCATCAGGAAGAAATCAACAAAGGCAATAATATCGCGGCAGATACCGCAAAACTTGCCGCCGCTTATGAAAAAGAATTTTGCAGTGCCGATGCGGCGCTGGAAGCCGGCGTTGCTGATTTTGCGGTAGACGCCGCCAATGTGCAGGCAACGGTTGTTGCGGCGCTTGACATGCTTTCCACCAAACGCACACAGCGTTTGCCGAAAAAGCACGGCAATATGTCCTTGTAATTTTATTTCATTTATATTAGGAGGAAAAAATCCATGAAATTTTTCAATATTACTGTCAATGGTGCCGCATATAACGTGTCTGTAGAAGAAACTGCCGCCGGCGCGGCTCCTGTCGCCGCCGCTCCCGTTGCCGCAGCACCTGCACCCGCACCCGTTGCCGCTGCGCCTGTCGCCGCTGCCCCCGCCGCTCCTGCTTCAGCAGGCGCTGTGTCGGTTTCTGCGCCGATGCCCGGCAATATTCTCGATGTCAAAGTGAAAAACGGCGACACCGTGAAATCCGGCGATACTCTTTGCATTCTCGAAGCGATGAAAATGGAAAACGAAATTCTTGCCCCGCAGGACGGCACCGTGGCGTCGGTCAACTGCGCCAAAGGCGACGTTGTTAATGTGGGCGATGTGCTTGTTTCCTTAAACTAAGAATGAGGTGAATCAATTTGGCCAAAAATCCCGTAAAAATTACTGAACTTGTTCTGCGTGACGCGCATCAATCCTTGATTGCCACACGTATGACAATGGATGAAATGCGTCCGATTCTCGGTGCAATCGATGAAGTCGGCTATTATTCTTCCGAGTGCTGGGGCGGCGCTACATTTGACGCTTGCATCCGTTTTCTCGATGAAGACCCGTGGGATCGTCTGCGCATCTTGCGCAAAGAAATGCCCAATACGAAACTGCAAATGCTGTTTCGCGGTCAGAATATGCTTGGTTATCGTCATTATGCAGATGATGCTGTGGAATATTTTGTGCAAAAGAGCGTTGCAAACGGTATCGATATCATGCGTATCTTTGACGCGCTGAATGACCCGCGCAACCTTGAAACCGCCATCAAAGCCGCGGTCAAAGAAAAATCTCATGTACAGGGCTGCATCAGCTATACGCTCAGTCCGGTGCATAACAACGAGTATTTTGCGAAATATGCAAAAACACTCGAAGAAATGGGCGCAAACAGCATTTGCATCAAGGACATGGCAGGCTTGCTGACACCGTATGCCACTTATGACCTTGTAAAAACGCTCAAAGAAACCATTTCGATTCCGGTGGACATTCACAGCCACTACACATCGGGTCTTGCTTCCATGTCGATTTTAAAAGGCATTGAAGCCGGTGCAGACATCATTGATACCGTCATCAGTCCGCTTGCGCTCGGCACAAGCCATATGCCGACGGAATCTCTTGTTGCCGCATTGCAAGGCACTGACCGTGACACCGGTCTTGACCTCAAAAAGTTGGATGTTGTGCGCGCGCATTTTGCGAAACTGCGTGAAAAATATCTTGCCGATGGGCAATTGAACCCCAAAATGCTCGGCGTTGATGCCAACACTTTGCTCTATCAAGTACCGGGCGGCATGCTTTCCAACCTCTTGAAACAGCTCAAAGATGCCGGAAAAGCCGACCAGCTTGAAGCCGTTTTGCAGGAGATTCCGCGTGTGCGTAAAGATTCCGGCTATCCGCCGCTCGTGACGCCCACCAGCCAGATTGTCGGTACACAGGCTGTGTTCAATGTCATTATGGGTGAGCGCTACAAGATGGTTACCAAAGAATTTAAAGGTCTTGTACATGGCGATTACGGCAAAACGCCGGCGCCAATCAGTCCTGAGTTTACCAAACAGATTTTGGGTGATGAAGAACCCATTACCTGCCGTCCGGCTGACCTTTTAGAGCCGGAAGTAGCGAAAATGAAAGCAGAAGCCGCGAAATATTGCCAACAGGAAGAAGACACTTTGACCTATGCAATGTTCCCGCAGGTTGCTCCGAAATTTTTCGAAAAACGCAACAACAAACAGCAGGGTGTTGATGGCGACCACGCAGATTTCGTCAATAAATCACATCCCGTATAACAGGTGATTCAAAAGACAGCTTGTGCAATGCACGAGCTGTCTTTTTTGTAATATGTTTGAGGGGCGCCATCCCTTGCAAAAAAGTCTGAAAAAGTGTAAAATAGAATCATCTATTATCTGGAAGAAAGAGGATACAGTATGGTACGCAGTATGACAGGATTCGGTCGCGCAGAGCAAGTGATTTGCGGACGCGATATTACCGTGGAAATAAAGAGCGTCAATTCCCGTTACTTCGAATATTCTTCACGGATGCCGCGCAATGTTGCATTTTTAGATGACAAACTGAAGAAGCTGCTCAATGAAACAATTTCACGCGGCAAGGTGGAACTGGGACTTACCATGCAAAGCATCGGCGCCGGTGACGGCACAGTCGCGGTCAATATGGAAGTGGCAAAAAGTTATTTTGAGGCGATTGCGGCAATCAGCGAGACGCTGCATCTTGAAAATAATATTACCGCAAGCGAAATCGCGCGTTTTCCCGATGTGATTACCATGCAAAAAACAGAGCAGGACGAGGACGCGCTTTGGCAGGAAATTAAAACGGTGGCGGCGCAGGCGGCACAAAATTTTATTGCTATGCGCGCGGCGGAAGGCGAAAAACTGAAAGCGGACATTCTTTCGCGTCTTGCGTTTTTGGAAACGGCTGTGGCGCAGATAGAGGAAACAAGCGAAACGCGCGTTCAGAAATATACTGAAAAAATGACGGCGAAACTGCAAGTGATTTTAAACGACAACAATATTGACGAAAGCCGTATTTTGACGGAGGCAGCCATCTTTGCGGATAAAACTGCCGTGGATGAAGAAACGGTGCGTTTGAAAAGTCATATCAAACAATATCGCGATATTCTTGAAAAAAACGAGCCTGTCGGACGAAAGCTTGATTTTTTAACACAGGAATTGAATCGGGAAGTCAATACAATTGGCAGCAAGTGCAACGAAATCAGCATCACGCGTACCGTGGTGGATATGAAAGCGGAAATCGAAAAAATACGCGAACAAATTCAGAATATAGAGTAGCGAGGGAATAACCATGAAACTCATCAACATAGGCTTTGGCAATATGGTGAGCGCAAGCCGCTTGATTGCAATTGTCAGTCCGGAATCCGCGCCCATTAAACGCATCATTCAGGAGGCGCGTGACAAAGGTGTTCTGATTGACGCAACGTATGGCCGCCGTACACGCGCCGTACTCATTACAGATTCTGACCACGTAATTTTATCTGCCGTGCAGCCTGAAACGGTTGCAAATCGGTTGACGGATACAGCGGAGGATGAGGAGGACACAGAACTTGACGACGAATAAAGAAAAATATCTCTTGGTGGTTTCCGGCCCGTCCGGCGCAGGAAAAGATACCGTGATTGCAAAATTGATGGCACTGCATCCGGAAATTGAAATTTCCGTTTCTGCCACGACGCGCGCCAAACGCGAGGGCGAAGCGGAGGGCGTCAATTATTATTATTTGACACAGGAAGCGTTCGAGCAAAAAATAGAGCGCTGTGAAATGCTTGAATATGCAAATTATTGCGGAAATTATTATGGCACGCCAAAATCTGAGGTGGATGCGCGCATCGAAAAAAACGTGACGGTGGTATTGGTGATTGAAGTACAGGGTGCTGCCAATATCAAAAGAATCTATCCCGACTGCACGACGATTTTTATTTGTCCGCCCAGTATGGAGGAACTTGAGAGACGTTTAAAAGGACGCGGTACGGAGACGGCGGCATGTATTGCGGGACGGCTGCAACGTGCAAAGGAAGAAATCAAACTGGCACCGCAGTATGATTATCAAGTGGTCAATGACGAAGTGGACGCGTGTGCCGAGCGTATTTATGCCATTTTGAAAGAGCGACAAGAGGAGTAATCCATGAAAAAGGAAGTGTAAAGCGCATGACCCTTACAGCACAAATCGCGGTCAACAGCGCGAACTTTCATTTTGACAAACTGTATTCCTACCGTGTGCCGCCGCAGCTTGAAACGCGCATTTTAATCGGCAGCATGGTGCTTGTTCCATTTGGATATCAAAGCACAAAAGCGCGCATGGGCGTGGTGCTTGGCATGAATGAGGCGGACGAAACAAAGCATCCGCTCAAAGAAATTTATGACGTTGCACCGGAAAAAGCACAGCTCACGCCGGAGCTGTTGCAACTGGTGTATTACTTGAAAGAGCATACGTTTTGCACTTATTATGAAGCAGTGAAGGCGATTATTCCGTACGGTGCGCAATATAAGGCGATAAACACCGCAGAAACGCCGCAATTGCAAAAGCAAATTATACGACACACAGAGAATTTTTATACGCAAGGCGAAAAACCGAAAAAATTGACAGAAAAACAGGCGCGCGCGTGGAATTTGCTTGCGGCGGGCGAAATGTCACAAAGCACTTTGGCAGAAAATGATATTTCAAAAGCGGTTCTGGACGGTTTATGCAAGAAAGGCGCATTGGTTTGCAATGCAAAAGACAGGACGCTTTCTCTTTATAATCGCTATGAGAATGCGACAGAAAGCATTACACTTTCCCCTGCACAGCAAAAAGCCTTTACAGAGCTTTCCGCACTGCTAACGGCACGAAAACCTGCGGCAGCATTGCTGCATGGCATTACGTCAAGCGGAAAAACGCTTGTGTTTTTAAAGCTGATTGAACAGACAATTGCCGCAGGACGCAAGGCTCTCGTACTTGTGCCGGAAATTTCGCTGACACCTCAAATGATTTACAGGCTTAAAGCGTTTTTCGGTGACAGAGTGGCAGTACAGCATTCGGCACTCAGCCATACCGAACGGCTGCTGCAATGGCAGCAGATTCAAGATGGCGGAGCCGACATTGTGGTTGGCACACGCAGCGCGGTGTTTGCGCCGTTGCCGGATATCGGCATCATCATCATTGATGAAGAACAGGAACATACCTATCATTCCGAATCTGCACCGCGCTATTCTGCACACGAAGTGGCAAAACAGCGCGCGGTGACACATGGCGCATTGCTGCTGCTTGCGTCGGCGACGCCCTCCACAGAAAGTTACTATGCCGCAAAAACAGGGCGATATCATTTGGTGGAGCTGAAAGAACGCTATCGGCAGATGCCGCTGCCCACAGTTGAGCTTGTGGATATGCGTACGGAACTTGCCGCAGGACAAACCGGTGCAATCAGCAGTATATTAGCACAGGAAATTGCCCAAAATCTGAACGACGGGCATCAAACGATTTTGTTGCTCAATCGGCGCGGCTACCAAACGGTCGGTATGTGTACCGGATGCGCTGAAGTGATTCAATGTGACGCGTGTAGTGTGCCGATGGTTTATCATAAAAACGACAACAAATTGCTCTGCCATTATTGCGGAAATGTTATTTCACCCGTGCCGGAAATCTGCCCGAAATGCGGCGAAAAAATAAAGTATACCGGATTTGGCACACAGCGCGTGGAAGAAGAACTTGCCGAAAAATTTCCGACAGCGCGTGTACTGCGCATGGATGCGGACAGCACCAGCCGTAAAAATGCACACGAGGTTCTGCTGAAGCGCTTTGCAGACGGTGAATATGATATTATGCTTGGTACACAAATGGTGGCAAAAGGACTGGATTTTGAAAAAGTAACGCTCGTAGGGGTACTCGGCATTGACCAGCTTTTGTTTGCGCAAGGGTATAAGGCGTTTGAAAATGTATTTTCGCTTGTGACACAAGTTGTCGGACGCGGCGGCAGAGCGAATGAACCGGGCAGAGCCATCATTCAAACGGTTGACACGGAGCATCCTGTTTTAAATCTTGCAGCCAAACAGGACTATCTCTCGTTCTATGAACAGGAGATTGGTTTCCGGCAGCTCAATTTATATCCGCCGTTTTGCACCATCTGTATGGTTGGATTTTCCGGAGCGGAGGAAACGCAAACGCAGGAAGCTGCGGTGGCTTTTTCAAAGATGGTGCAGGTTCATGTGCAAAAAACAGGCGGGATTCCGCTGCGTATTTTAGGCCCTGTGCCGATGAATATTGCGATGATAAACCATCATTATCGCTATCGGCTCACGCTGAAATGCCGCAACGATGCCGCCTTTCGCAATTTGATGAAAACGGCGCTCGCCGATTACAGCAAGCAAGGTTACCCCGCAAAAGCAGCGATTTATCTTGATTTTTATTCTGATTCCGACTTATAATTTTGGAGGTTTTTAACAATGGCTTTACGACAAATTGTACAGGATGGCGACCCCATCTTAAAAAAAGTGTGCCGCCCCGTGACAAATTTTGATGCACGGCTCGGAGAATTATTAGATGACATGCAAGAAACTTTGCTTGACGCAAACGGTCTTGGCTTAGCGGGCCCGCAGGTGGGCGTAATGCGCCGTGTGTTTATCTGCGCAGACGACTGTGAAGTGAGCGAAGAAGAAGCACAGAACGGGGAATATAAGCCGAAATTTCTTGAATTTATCAACCCCGAAATTTTGACCGAAGAAGGCGAAGTGCGCCTGTATGAAGGCTGCTTGTCTTTTCCGGGACACAACGGCGCGATTACGCGTCCGCAAAAAGTGACCGCACGCGCGTTTGACCGTAACGGCAAACCGTTTACAATTGAGGCAGAAGATATGCTTGCGCGCTGTATTTGTCATGAAAACAATCATTTGGACGGCATCACGATTATGGATTTGGCGGAATATTTTTACGAAGATCAGGAACAGGACGACGAGGACGGAGAAGCATAAATGAAGCTTTTATTCATGGGTACACCCGACATTGCCGCCGCGTGTTTGACGGCGATTTTACAGGACGGCACACATTCCGTTTGCGGGGTGTACACACGCGAGGATAAACCGAGCGGGCGCAAACAGATTCTCACGCCGCCGCCGGTCAAAGAAGTGGCGCTTGCACATCAAATTCCGGTGTTTCAGCCGAAAACCTTGCGCGATGGGCAAGCGGCAAAAGAAATTGCGGCGCTTTGTCCCGATCTGATGGTGGTGGTGGCGTATGGGCGCATTCTACCGCAGGAAGTGCTGGATATTCCGCGTTATGGCGCCATCAATGTGCATGTGTCACTCTTGCCGCAATATCGCGGTGCGGCGCCGATTCAGCGCGCAGTGCTTGCCGGAGATGCCGAAACAGGCGTTACGGTGATGCAGCTTGATGCGGGAATAGATACGGGTGATATTTTGTCGGTGACGCCGGTGGCAATCGGCGCAGAGGAAACTTCCGGTGAAGTATTTGAACGCATGACAAAAGTGGGCGCGGAGACTTTATTGAAAACGCTTGCGGAGATTGCAAACGGCACGGCAACGCACACGCCGCAGGATCATACCAAAGCCACGCTTGCGCCGCCGCTCACCAAAGAGGAAGCACAGTTTACATTTGACGAAACGGCACAAAAACTGCACAATCTGGTACGCGGCATGAACCCGTGGCCTGTTGCTTTTTTTGTGTGTGAAACAAAAAAAATAAAATTGCTGCGCAGTGTTTTGTGTGCAGACATTTCGGAGAAAAAACCGGGCGAAATACTTGCACTGAAACCGCTGACGGTGGCATGTGCGCAAGGTGCGTTGATTCTCGATACAGTTGTGCCGGAGGGCAGCCGCGCAATGACAGGCAGCGCATGGGCGGCGGGAAAACGGCTTTCTGTCGGTGACATGCTGCAATCAAGTTTGTAACGAAGGAGTCTTTATGACAAATCCACGCCGCGCGGTTGTTACTGCGCTGATGAAACAGGAAAAAAGCGGATATTCCAATCTGGTGTTATCCCATGCGTTGAATGAGTTTGACGGTTTGCCGCGCGACAAAGCATTTGTCAGTGCAGCGTTTTACGGCACGGTGGAGCGGCTTTTTACACTTGATTTTCTCTTGCAAAAATGTCTTGCAAAACCGCTGCATAAACTCGATGCGGAAGTGCGCGCCATTTTGCGCAGCGGATTGTATCAGGCGAAATTCATGGCGTCTGTTCCTGCCGCCTGTGCCATTGACGAATCCGTAAAATTGACGCGGCAAATGGGGAAAAGCAGCGCCGCCGGCATGGTGAACGCTGTTCTACGCAAAGCGACGGCACTGGATTTATCGAGGGAAACATTTGCAAATGAAACACAGCGCCTGTCTGTTTTATACAGCGTATCACAGCCGATTGTACAATTGCTGCAACAGCAATTGCCGCAGATTTGCGAGCCGCTGTTAGAGGCAAGTTTTACACAGCCGACGCTGTGCATCCGCATAAATGCAATGCGCACAACGCTTGCGGAAGTGGAAGCCGCCTTTGCAAAGCAGTCGATTCCAACACAGCGCGGCACGGTTTTGCAAAGTCTATATGTGCAATATCAAGGCGATATTACAGATACAAAATTGTTCAAGCGCGGTTTTTTCCATGTGCAGGGAGAAGCATCACAGCTTGCTTGCAGCGCGTTACATCCGCAAAAAGGCGAGCGTGTGCTTGATTTATGCGCCGCACCGGGCGGTAAAAGTGCAACATTGGCACAATATATGCAGAATGACGGCACATTGCTGTGTGCCGATGCCGCACAAAATCGCTTGCCGCTGATTGCAGCCTTGCTTGCGCGTAACGGCATTACTTGCGCACAAATAGTACACAATGACGCGAGTATTTACAATGCGGATTTTGCACAGGCAGATGCGGTTTTGTGTGATGTGCCGTGTTCAGGACTTGGTTTGCTTGCCAAAAAGCCGGATATTCGGCAGAAAACACTGGAGGGACTGGACGCGCTGACGTGTTTGCAGGCGAAAATTCTCGATACGGCATCTCGTTATGTCAAGCATGGCGGACGGCTTGTATATTCTACGTGTACCGTCAATCCGCAGGAAAACGAAAAAATTGTCATGGCGTTTTTGGAACAGCATACGGAGTTTAAAACCGTAAAACCGGAAAATATACCCGCCGGAGCGGTAGAATGTGAAAATTTTGTAACACTTTATCCGATTTATGCAAAAACAGATGGATTTTTTGTAGCATCATTAGAAAGATTGTGATAAAATGAATCAGATAGGTATTTCATCCTATCCTATAGAAAAGCTGGTCACCCTTTGTAAAGAGATGGGGCAACCGGTTTTTCGTGCAAATCAAATTTTTTCATGGCTGCACGAAAAGCAGGTGCATAGTTTTGCGGAAATGACCAATTTGCCGAAAACATTTGTTGCGGCATTGGAAGAACAATTTTCGTTGGAACGGCTTACCATTGCACAGCGGCAGCAATCGAAAGATGGCACCATTAAATATTTATTTCGGCTGCCGGATGGCAATTGTATCGAAACCGTTTTGATGCGGTACAGTTATGGCAATACCGTTTGCGTTTCCACACAGGTGGGCTGTCGCATGGGTTGTCGCTTTTGCGCGTCTACACAGGGCGGGCGTGTGCGCAACCTCACGGCGGGTGAAATTGCAAATGAAATATATGCCGCCGCCGCAGATATCGGGGAGCGTATCTCGCATATTGTATTGATGGGCATTGGAGAACCGCTTGATAATTTTGATAATGTGATGGATTTTCTGACGATTATTTCTTCGGACATCGGCGTCAATATCGGCATGCGCAACATCAGCCTGTCTACCTGCGGGCTTGTGCCGCAAATCAATGCGCTTGCCGAAAAACATCTCGGCTTGACACTTTCGGTGTCACTGCATGCGCCGGAAGATGCCATGCGCAGCCAAATGATGCCGATTAACGATACTTATCCCATTGCGATGCTGCTGGAAGCCTGTCGCAATTATCAAAAAACAACAGGCAGGCGCATCAGCTTTGAATATTCGATGGTGAATGGCGTGAATGATTCCGATGATACCGCCAAAATGCTTGCTCAAAAAATCAGGGGAATGGGCGCACATGTCAATCTCATTCCCATCAATCCGGTTGACGGTTCGCCATACAGCGCGACAGACGCCGCGAACGTCAAACGATTTCAGACAACTCTCACAAATTTGGGCGTAAATGCCACGGTTCGCCGACGTCTTGGAACAGATATCAGTGCGGCCTGCGGTCAATTGCGACGCGAGGCGAAAGGAGCGGACAGCATTGAAAATTGTTGCAAAAACTGATATTGGAAATCAGCGCAGTGAAAATCAAGACAATTACCGTGCAGGCAGACAGCCGGATGAGACCGTGTGGGCGATTGTGTGCGACGGAATGGGCGGCGCACAAGGCGGCAGGCTTGCGTCCGGACTTGCGGCGGCACAGCTTGAAGAATCTTTTGTAAGCGGCATTGACCACGCAAAAGACAGCAGCGCCGTGCGTAAATTTATGTTTGACTCCATTGATGCCGCCAATATTTTAATTTATGATAAGGCGCAGCAAACGCCGACTGCGCGCGGCATGGGTACAACGCTTGTGTGCGCCGTAGCGCGCGGAGATTTGCTGCAATATGCGCATGTGGGCGATTCGCGCTTATATTTGCTGCGTGAAGATACAATGTGTCAGCTCACGAAAGATCATTCCATGGTGCAGGAGCTTGTGGAGCAAGGTCAAATTACCGTGGAGGAAGCCAATATTCATCCCAACAAAAACTTGATTACACGCGCACTCGGCGTGTCCTCGGCAGTGGATGTGGATTATGCCGAGCATGAACTGATGTTACATGACAAAGTGCTTTTGTGTACAGACGGATTGAGCAATTATGTAACCGATGCTGAAATTGCGGAGGTACTGATGCACACGCCGTTTTATGATATCGCCGATGTTCTGGTGCGAAAAGCACTGGATGCCGGCGGCATGGACAATATCACCGTATTAGTAGTTGAAAACGAACCTGTGGAGGAAACCTGTGGATAATTTTATTGACAAACAACTTGATGGACGCTATCAAATCAAAGAGCTGATTGGTGCCGGCGGCATGGCAAATGTTTACAAGGCGCTGGATCTCAAAGAAAATCGTCTTGTTGCCGTGAAAATTTTGCGCGAAGACTGTATGGACAATGAGGATTTGGTACGCCGCTTTAAAAATGAATCAAAAGCGATTTCGATACTCAATCATCCCAATATTGTAAAAGTGTATGATGTCAGCGTGTCAGATAAACTGCAATTTATTGTGATGGAATATGTGGACGGCATTACGCTCAAAGATTATATGGAGTATCGCAAAGAGCCGCTCACCTATAAAGAAACGCTGCATTTTATCACACAGACGTTGCTTGCGTTGCAGCACGCACACCAAAAAGGCATTGTGCACCGCGACATTAAGCCGCAAAATATTATGCTGCTTGCAGACGGCAATATCAAGGTGATGGATTTTGGCATTGCGCGGTTTTCACGCAGCGAAAACCAAACCATGACGGATAAAGCCATCGGTTCGGTGCACTATATCAGTCCGGAACAGGCAAAAGGCGATGTA
>JAVWRA010000007.1:0-40134 GCA_036635095.1 Ruthenibacterium sp.
ATTACCACCATAGAGGAAAAATCAATGTGCTTTGCACAAAAAGGCGGCACATCGTGTATTACCGGTGTGCTTGCGGCAGGGGAGCAGGCACAAACGGGTCTGCAACTTTTGAATGCGCCGGGAAACGATCTCGTATCCACAACACTTTTGGCGGCGTCCGGCGCCCAACTTGTGCTGTTCAGCACAGGACGCGGCACCCCGTTTGGCGGTCCTGTACCGACATTCAAGCTTGCTTCCAATCATTTTCTGGCACGGGAAAAGCAGAACTGGGTGGATTGGGACTGTGGCGCATTGTTGACAGAGGGAAGTGTGCGGCAGATGAGTGAGCCGCTTTTGCAAAAGTTGATGCGAGAAATCAACGGAGACGAAAAAAGCAAAAACGAGTGGAGCAATTTGCGAGAAATTGCTATTTTAAAAAACGGAATCACGCATTAGCGTATTTTATTTGGTCGGCACTGATTGAATCAATCGGGACGGACAGCAAGATTTTGCTGAGAACAGGTGTATAAAATGATGAAACAAAAACAAAAGAAACCGATTCATTGGAAAGCAATCAACCGCACACTGCTGCCGTACTACTTTTTGGCACCCGCGGGCATCGTATTGCTGTTATTTGTAGCATATCCCATCTTAAATATTTTTTATTACAGTTTTCAAAATTACAACCCGTCTAAGGCGGCACAGAATGGTTTTGCCGGAATGCAAAATTATATCAACCTGTTTACGAAAGACAAAGTGTTTTTGGATTCGCTGCTGGTTTCCGTGAAATGGATTTTAGTGGTTGTAAGCATGCAGTTTATTTTAGGCATGATATTTGCGCTTGTGCTGAACAATAATTTCAAGTGCCGCGGACTTGCAAGAGCGGCGGCATTTGCACCGTGGGCGCTGAACGGCGTGATGATAGCGATTTTATGGTCGCTGATTTTCAACCAAAATATCGGTGTGCTGAATGATTTGCTCATGCGCATCGGCATGATACAAGAGCCGATTGCGTGGTTGGCAAATCCAAAAACGGCGTTTTGGGCGGTCTGTGTGGCAGAACTGTGGGGCGGCGTTCCGTTCTTTGCGATATCGGTTTTGGCAAAACTGCAAGCCATTCCCACAGAGCTGTATGAGTCCTGTGAAATTGACGGTGCCAATCGTTTTGAGAAATTTCGGTATATCACATTTCCGCTGATTAAAGATGCCGTCGTTCTGCTTACGCTGCTGCGCACGGTATGGGAGTTTAACTCAGTGGATTTGCTGCTGAATTTGACGGGCGGCGGACCGATGGGCATGACTTCCACCTTGAGTATTTATCTTGCAAATCAGGCGATTAAAACACGCAATTTCGGATATGGATCTGCCATCGGCGTCGTTACTTTCCTGATTATGCTGCTGTTTTCGGCGGTGTATTTAAGAACAACCCGCTATCAGGAGGAAGAAAAATGAGCTATCGGTTCAAAAAGAAACTTTCTAAAATCTTCTTAGTCTATCTGCCTTTAATACCGATTTTGTCTTTTATTTTGTTTCCGTTTTACTGGTGCGTGATTACCGCATTCAAGCCGGACAGCGAAATTATTTCCAGAACCGTCACCTATTTTCCGCAGGACTTCACGTTCGAGCATTTCATCTATGCGTGGAACAATGTAGGCTTCTTTCGCTACTTTTTAAACAGCCTTTTTGTTTCGGTTCTGGTGCTGATAGGCTGCTTGGTGCTGTCTGTTTTGGTGGCATATCCGCTCACGCGGTTTCAGTTCAAAGGCAAGCGTGCCGTATCGCTCATCTTGCTTTGCTCTCAGTTTTTGCCGATGGCGATGATGGTGATTCCTCTGTTTATGACCTTCAAATCCATGGGACTGATTGACTCGCTGTTTTCTGTGGTGCTTGCGTCCCTTGCGTTTCGTCTGCCGTTTATTTCCCTGATGATGCTCGGATATATGCAGGACGTCCCCATAGAAATTGAAGAATCGGCAATGATTGACGGCTGCAACCGTATGCAGGGACTTATTCGCGTGGTTTTGCCTATTTTGCGTCCGGGCATGATTGCGGTTGGCGCATTTGCGTTTATCTATGCTTGGAAAGAGTATTTGTTTACCACAATGTTTATCAATACGCCTGCAAAGATGACGCTTTCTGTCGGCTTGAGTTCAATGATGGGTGAATACAGTATTGCCTATGGACTTTTGGCGGCAGGCTGTACCATTGCCATGGTGGTGCCGATTTTGATTTTCGCCTATTTCCAAAAATTCTTGGTGCAGGGAATTGCAAGTGGTGCCGTAAAAGGGTAATATAGAATAAAGAGTATAAAATCGACTTTGAGGTGAATGCTCAATTTAAAAATGGCGGCAGGGGTGGTGAAAGAAATGCACAAAAGGAAAAGTTTTTCTTTGAAGTACATTATTCTTTTCCTGACCCTGCCCGCCATTTTGTTGAGTGTGCTGTTCAGCAGCTTTTTTTCTTATTATTTTGCCACGGAAAAAATGAAAACGATTCTCTCCAGCAACGCAGCACAAACGGTCACACAGGCAACGGATTATTTGGAAAATTGTTTTTCCGATGTGTTTCGGGATTTTGTGTTGCTTGAAAAGAAGATTGACCTCAATCGTCTTGGCATCGATGGAAAAAGCAGTGTCGGCGATGAAATGTACCTCAATTTATATCGGGAATTATCCAATTTGTATCTGAGCTATAGTGATATGCTCGAATTTGTATACATCGGTTTTGAGTATGTGGACGGGCAAACGTATCAAATCAGTTATGGAGACAGTGCATGGGAACAGCCGGTAATCGGCTTTTCGGATACGCTGTGCGGCGTGTCGCTTTCATCGCCGCAGGCACAAAATTATGTGTGGACAAGTGCCGAAAGCATCGGACTTTTTAAAGTGCTGGAAAGCCGAAGAACCAACACAAAAAGCATTTTGTATGTCAAATTCAGAGAATCTTTTTTTGAGCAGAAAGCCTTTTTGAAAATGGGCAACGATGCTTACTGTATGGTGTTGATTGATGAGGGCGGAAACCTGTTTTCACCCAAAGGCACGCACGATGAAACGTTACAGAACTTGCGTGCGGAACTGCAAGGCGTAAAAGGCAGCAAGGGCGTATGTATGATACCCGCGCGGGATAAAAAATATCTTTTTGCCTATGATACCATTGCGGTCAATCGATGGAAATATGCGGCGCTGATTGACGAAAAACAGATTTTCTCGTTTTCGTCGCAATTGCTGATGATTGCGCTTTTTGGCTGTGCAATCGCCACACTTTTGGCACTGGTGCTGTCTATCGCAAGCACACAGTTTATTTCGGTGCCGATTCGCAATTGGCTGAAAAAAGTGCAAAGTTTGCAGCAGGACGATTTCGATGTGGTGTTTGAAGAAAATATCTGTACCGAAATTGCACAAATTAACGATGGCATCGGCTATATGATTGCAAAGGTGGATACCTTGCTCAAGAGCAATGCGCAGGAAAGCGAAAAAAAGCGCCAACTGGAGTTTGCGCTCTTGCAGGAAAAAATCAATCCGCATTTTTTATACAATACGCTTTTTTCCATTCAAGAGCTGTATCGGTTCAACAACGTGGAAGACGCAACCGCAATGATACAGGCGTTATCCGGCTTTTTTCGGCGGATGCACAGCGATGGCAAAGAATTTGTGACGCTGAATGATGAAATTTGCATGGCGGAAGACTATATCAAAATTCAGCAAATTCGCCACGCGAACTTTACGTATGAGAAAGAAACAGAAGAAGATGTGTTGCAGTTTCTTGTGTTTAAAATGGCGCTGCAACCCATTGTGGAGAATGCGATTGTACACGGTCTGTATGAATGTCCGAACGGAATTTTGAAAATTTGTTTGAAAAGCGACGAAAACGGAATTGTTCTGCAAGTGCGGGATAACGGCGTGGGGATAACACCGGAATGGCTGCACCGACTGCAAACCTGCCTTGCCACCGGCGATTGGACGCTTTGTCCCAATGCGTATGGACTGCGCAATGTACACGAACGGCTGCAACTGTACTATGGCAGCGGCTACGGCCTATATATAGAAAGCCAACAAAATGTCGGCACAACGGTGACACTGCATATCGCGAGACGCACGGGCGTGCAGCCGTATATCGCAATCGGATAGCAGCAAATGAGGAGATGACAGGAGGAAAACATGCTTTGCAAGGTAGTCATTGTCGATGATGAATGGATCATTCGCAGAAGCATCGCAACTACAATTCAGGAAGTTTTTCCCGATGGGTTTGAAATTGTCGGAATGGCGTCAAACGGCGTGGAGGGAATGGAGATTATCCGCAGCCTACAGCCGGATATCGTCATTACAGACGTGAAAATGCCATTGATGGATGGCATCGAAATGGTAAAGCATTTTAAAGAGAGCGAACACTCTTTTGCCTGCGTGTTTATGTCCGGCTTTGATGAATTTTCGTATGTGAAGCAAGCCATTGATTTGGATGCCGAAAAATATTTGCTGAAACCCATCAACACACAGGAGTTGACGGAAGTTTTGCGCCGCATCAAAAGGCAAAAAGAGCAAGAAGCTGTTTTATCGTGCCAACTTGAAAAAGCTTCCAGAGCATTGCAGGCTTCGCATATTGCACGTCTGCTGACAGCAGGACAACGATTTGGCGGCGTATCACCGGAGGAGATGCAAAATCTGAAAAAGCAAATGCCGTATGAGCGGTATTGCGTTTTAACGATTTTGCCGGACAACGGCCCGCCGGATCGCTATGGCAACAGTGGCATCGAACCCTATTTGCTCAAATATGCCGTATATAATATTGTAGAGGAATTATTTTCGGCACAATGGCCGGCGCTGTTTTACTATTCAGACGAACGTTGGTTTGCGGCAATTCTCAATTTGCACAACGACGAGGATGCACAAAAAAGCATCTCGCTGTGCTGCGAAAACATTTCGGCGCAAGTGCAAAAACATTTTTCCGCTTTCGTGACGGTAGGCGTGGGAGACGACTGCACGGCACTGGATTCATGTGCGGTTTCATTTCAAGAAGCGACAGAGGCGCTTGAATACCGTGACCTTTACGGAAAAGGCGCCATTATTTTTTATTCGTCTTTGCCGGAATCAAACCAAAAAGACGATGGTTTTGATTTTACAAAATATCAAAAAGAACTGATTTATGCGGTTAAAATGGGAAATCAACCACAGATTGAAGCAGTTTTGGCAGAAATACGACAAATGTTGGTTGTCAATTCCGGAAAGGCACTGACACAGTCAAAAACAGTGGCAACCGCGCTTTTGATGGTGGTACTCAAAGAAATCGGCGAGTGGCAAATGGACACGGAAGTGTTACAGCAACGATTTTCAGTGGTGGTACGAAAAATTCAGTCATTTGAAACTTTGCAGGAGGTATACGAAAAATTCCGTGTGGAAATTCTCATTTTAGCAGAGACCGTCAGTGAAAATCAAAATAATCAGCAAAAGAAAATCATCGCAAAAGCAAAAGAATATATCGACAGCCATTATATGAATCAAAAGCTGCCATTACAGGAGGTTGCGGCACAGGTGCATGTGAGCGCGACCTATTTGAGCATTCTGTTCAAGCGGGAGTGCGGGGAGAATTTCATTGATTATGTCACCGCGCTGCGCATGGAAAAGGCACAGGAGCTTTTGCGTACCACAGACGATACAACCATTGACATTGCACGGCGTGTTGGATATGCAAATGCACAATATTTCGGTTTGTGCTTCAAAAAGCATTTTGGCTGTTCGCCGGGTCAATTCAGAGTCTCAGGCGCCAAAGCACCCGCTGAACCGCAACCCATCAAGAGGACAATAAAATAATATAAAAATGTTTTCGGACAGTAGCGCAAGCGGCTGTCCGTTTCTTTATATTTTTTTAATGCCGATGTCGTCAATCCTTTTACCCTTTTAATGCGCCGTGCCTTATGATAAAGGCATCGGAGGGATTCAAATGTTTGCGATGATGATACGGGAAGAAAAAAAGATGAAAATTCGGCTTGACAAAGAAATGCACTTGCATCCGCACACGACGTTTTTGCTTTTGCTTGTGGGAATGCCCGCGCTTTTGTTTGCGGCGGTGTATGGCGGGTGTGCCGCGGTGATGCTGCCGCTTTTGTGGCTGGGCGGTTTGTAATCTTTATACAATCTTAATGCTTTTATAGGATACATTAACACCATCTTGAAGTGAAAGCCGCTAGAATAAAGTTACTCGAAAACAGGAGGAAAGCAGAGATGTTTATATTGACTGCGGCGATGGGCAGCATCGCATTTGCACTTTTAGTTTATTATATTGCAATTTTATTGAGGGGGGACCGGCAATGACGGCAATGATTCTACAATTGGTTTTATACCTCGCGGTGCTGGTGGCACTCGCATACCCATTGGGCGGCTATATTGCAAAGGTCATGAATGGCGAAAAAACGTGTCTGACAAAATTGCTTGTGCCGTGTGAAAAAACACTTTATCGTGTATTGCGCGTGAAAAGTGAGGAAGAAATGACGGCGAAAAAATATTTGCAAAGCGTACTGTATTTTTCGGGCGTCAGTTTGGCGGTTTTGTTTTTGATGCAGCTTTTGCAAGGCGTTTTGCCGGGCAATCCGCAGCATTTGGGCGGCGTAAAGTGGGACCTCGCCTTTAATACCGCCGCAAGTTTTGTCACCAACACCAACTGGCAGTCCTACAGCGGGGAAAGTACGCTCAGCTATTTGACGCAAAGCCTCGGCTTAACCGTGCAGAATTTCGTGTCGGCGGCGGTTGGCATCGCTGTTTTGTTCGCACTGATTCGCGGCTTTATCAAGGTGAAAAGCAGCGGTCTTGGCAGCTTTTGGGTTGATATGACGCGCATTATCCTCTACATATTATTACCGCTGAATCTGCTCATCGCAATTTGTCTTGTCGGCGGCGGTGTGGTGCAAACATGGAAACCTGCCGAAACAGTTTCACTGTTAGAGCCGGTTGCCGTGACGCAAAGCGGTGTAATTTTGGAAAATGCCGTGATTGACGTTGCCGAAAATACGGTGACGGTAAACGGCATAGTCGTACCGGACGCCGAAATTATCACAGAACAAATTGTGCCGCGCGGTGCGGCGGCAAGCCAAATAGCCATCAAGCAAAGCGGCACCAACGGCGGCGGATTTTACGGCACCAACGCGGCGCATCCGCTTGAAAACCCAAGCCCGTTTACGAATTTGATTGAAATGATATCCCTGCTTTTGATTCCGGCGGCGCTGTGCTTTACCTTTGGCAGAAATGTGCAGAACAAAAAGCAGGGTATGGCGATTTTTATGGCGATGTTTCTTTGCTTGACGGTGGCGCTTGCGCTGATTGCGGTCAATGAACAGTTTGCAACGCCGCAGCTTGCGCAAAACGGCACAGTGGATATCGGCACGGTGCAGCAGGCGGGCGGCAATATGGAGGGCAAGGAAACACGGTTTGGCATTGCGGCGTCCTCCGCGTGGGCGGCGTTTACAACGGCGGCGTCCAATGGTTCCGTCAATGCCATGCACGACAGCTTTACACCGCTTGGCGGCATGATTGCCATGCTGCAAATGCAGCTTGGTGAAGTGATTTTCGGCGGTGTCGGTTGCGGACTTTACGGAATGCTCGGCTTTGCCATTTTGACGGTGTTCATCGCCGGTTTGATGGTTGGGCGCACACCGGAATTTCTCGGCAAAAAAATAGAGCCGTTTGAAATGAAATGGGCGGTTATTCTCTGTCTTGCGACACCGGTTGCCATTTTAATCGGCAGCGGCATTGCGGCAGGCGTTCCGCAGGTGGCAGAAAGCTTGCACAACGGCGGCGCACACGGCTTTTCAGAGCTGCTGTATACCTACACTTCCGCCGGTGCAAACAATGGTTCGGCGTTCGCGGGATTTAACGCAAACACGGTGTTTATCAATGTTACGCTCGGCATTTCCATGCTGTTTGCGCGGTTTGTGCCGGTCATCGGCACACTTGCCATTGCGGGAAGTCTTGCAGGCAAAAAGAAAATCGCCGTGACCGCCGGCACACTTTCCACCACAAACGGAATGTTTGTATTCTTATTGATTTTTGTCGTTCTTTTGATTGGCGCGCTGAGCTTTTTACCGGCGCTCGCACTCGGACCTCTTGCGGAATTTTTCGCAAGCATCGCATAAAAAGGAGAAAATAATGGCTGCAAAAACAAATGCCTTTGCCGGTCACAAAATGATACGGCGGGCAGTCAAGGACTCATTCATCAAATTAAATCCCAAAACACAGGCGAAAAACCCTGTGATGCTGCTGGTGTATCTTGCCGCAATCGCAACCACATTTTTGTGGATTGCCGCACTGTTTGGTCTGCGTGATGCCACAACAGGCTACACATTTGCCATCGCCGTAATTTTATGGTTTACGGTATTGTTTGCGAATTTCGCCGAGGCAATTGCCGAGGGACGCGGCAAAGCACAGGCGGATTCTCTGCGCGCCGCAAAAAAAGATGTCGAGGCGCATCTGATTCCCTCCATCGCACAAAAAGACGCGGTAAAATCGATTTCTTCATCGCTTTTGCAAAAAGGCAATTTCGTGCTTGTGAAAGCGGGGGAGCAGATTCCGGCAGACGGTGAAGTGATGGACGGTGCGGCGTCGGTAGACGAAAGCGCCATCACGGGCGAATCCGCACCGGTTATTCGTGAGAGCGGCGGCGACAGAAGCGCCGTCACGGGCGGCACGACGGTGCTGTCTGACTGGATTGTGGTGCAGGTGACAAGTGAAGCGGGCGAGAGCTTTCTCGATAAAATGATTGCCATGGTGGAGGGTGCGGCGCGCAAAAAAACACCGAATGAAATTGCGTTGCAAATTTTTCTGGTGGCGCTTTCCATTATTTTTATTTTGGTGACAATGTCGCTGTACACGTATTCGGCATTTTCGGCAAAGCTTGCGGGCATTGCCAATCCAACTTCCGTCACCACCTTGGTGGCGCTGCTTGTCTGCCTTGCGCCAACCACCATCGGCGCGCTTTTATCCGCCATCGGCATTGCCGGTATGAGCCGGCTCAACCGCGCCAATGTGCTTGCCATGAGCGGACGCGCCATTGAAGCGGCGGGCGATGTTGATATTTTAATGCTCGACAAAACAGGCACCATCACGCTCGGCAATCGCCAAGCGGCGGCATTCATCGCCGTGGACGGTGTCGATGAAAAAGAACTTGCCGATGCAGCGCAGCTTTCGTCTCTTGCGGACGAAACACCCGAGGGACGCAGCGTGGTTATTTTGGCGAAAGAAAAATTCAATCTGCGCGGCAGAAGTTTGTCGGATAAAGACATCACATTCATTCCGTTTACGGCAAAAACACGCATGAGCGGTGTTGATTTTGACGGCAGCGAAATCCGCAAAGGCGCGGCAGATTCCGTCAAAGAATATGTATTGGCGGGCGGCGGAAGATACAGCACAGAATGTGCCGCCGCAGTCAAAGCCATTGCCGCACAGGGCGGCACACCGCTTGTCGTCGCAAAAAACCACAAAATTCTCGGTGTCATTCATTTGAAAGACATCATCAAACAAGGTGTGCAGGAAAAATTTGCCGACCTGCGCAAAATGGGCATCAAAACCATTATGATTACCGGCGATAATCCGCTCACGGCAGCCGCCATTGCGGCAGAAGCCGGCGTGGACGACTTTCTGGCAGAAGCAACGCCGGAAGGAAAGCTTACTATGATACGCGATTTTCAGGCGGCAGGACATCTTGTTGCCATGACGGGAGACGGCACCAATGACGCACCCGCCTTGGCACAGGCAGACGTTGCCGTCGCCATGAACACCGGCACACAGGCGGCAAAAGAAGCGGGCAATATGGTTGACCTTGATTCCTCGCCCACAAAATTGATTGATATTGTGCGCATCGGCAAACAGCTTTTGATGACGCGCGGCAGCTTGACAACATTTTCGATTGCCAATGACCTCGCAAAATATTTCGCCATCATTCCGGCACTGTTTTTGGGACTTTATCCAAAGCTTGCCGCGCTGAATATCATGGGACTGCATTCGCCGCAAAGTGCGGTGCTGTCTGCCATTCTGTACAATGCACTGATTATTGTCGCGCTCATTCCGCTTGCGTTGAAAGGGGTCAAATATCGCGAGGTATCCGCCGGCAAGCTCTTGACGCAAAACCTGTTGATTTATGGTGTCGGCGGTTTGATTGCACCTTTTGTGTGCATAAAAGTAATTGACATTCTGCTTGTCGCCTTTCATTTAATATAGGAGAAAAAACATGAAAAACATCAAAGAATTGCTACCGCGCGCGATGATGCTGCTGCTGTTGTTCACGCTGATTTGCGGCGTTGCATACACGGGCATCGTCACAGGTGCGGCACAGCTTTTGTTTCCCGAAAAAGCAAACGGCAGCATCATCACGGTGGACGGCAAAAAATATGGCAGCGCACTGCTTGCGCAGCAATATACAAGCGACACACATCTTTGGGGGCGTGTGATGCAGCTTGACACCATTACTTTTACCGATGCAAACGGCAAACGGCTGCTGTATGCAGCACCCTCGAACGACAGTCCGGCAAGTGAGGAATATCGCGCACTTATCGCACAGCGCACGGCTAAAATCCGCGCCGCCAATCCGGAAATGCAGGGAAGTGCCGTTCCGGTTGACCTCGTTACAAGTTCCGGCAGCGGACTTGACCCGCATATTTCCAAAGCGGCGGCACTCTACCAAACAGCGCGTTTGTCCGCCGCACGCAATCAACCGGAGGCAGAGATTATCGCCGTGATAGAACAATGCACAAGCGGCAGATTTCTCGGTATATTCGGTGAAGAACGCGTCAATGTTTTGCAAGTAAATTTGATGCTTGACGGCATTTTGTGATACAATAAAAGAAAAATATCGGCAAGGGGGGTGTCAACATGGACGAAGCGCGGCAAAATCCCGATGTGCTGCTGAAAAAATTGCAGGACGATGAAAAAACACAAAAACGCGGACATTTGAAAATATTTTTCGGATATGCCGCCGGTGTCGGCAAAACATACGCCATGCTCAAGGCGGCGCATGCGGCGCAAAAACACGGCATCGATGTGCTTGCCGGCTATATTGAGCCGCACACGCGTCCCGCCACGGCAGCGCTGCTCAACGGATTGCCGCAATTGCCCTGTTTGGAAATTCGCCATAAGGGAATTTTGCTGCACGAATTTGACCTTGACGCGGCAATCAAACGAAAGCCGACCCTTGTTTTGGTGGATGAACTTGCGCACACCAACGCGGCAGAGTGTCGCCACGCGAAGCGGTATCAAGACATTGCCGAATTGCTGACGGCGGGCATTGATGTGTACACCACGGTAAATGTGCAGCATCTCGAAAGCCTAAATGACGTTGTGGCGTCTATTACGGGCGTTACGGTACATGAGAGAATACCGGATACCGTGTTTGACGAGGCAAATCAGGTAGAGCTTGTGGATATTGAGCCGGCAGAGCTGATTGAGCGTCTGCATACCGGAAAAATCTACAAAGAAACACAGGCGGAAAAGGCACTCGGCAACTTTTTCGAGGTCAAAAATCTGGTGGCGTTGCGTGAAATTGCGTTGCGCCGCTGTGCAGACCGCATCGGCAAAATGTCTGAAAAAGTGCGTCTTGGGGCGCGCGGTGATTACTATACAGACGAACATATTCTCGTCTGTCTTTCGTCCTCGCCAACAAACGCCAAAATTATCCGCACCGCTGCCCGTATGGCAGATGCTTTTCATGGCAGATTTACCGCATTATTTGTGGAAACGTCTGCATTTGCCGTGATGAGCGAAGAAAATAAAACGCGTCTGCGCAGTAATATGCACTTGGCGCAGCAGCTCGGTGCGGTGATTGAAACCGTTTGCGGCGATGATATTTCGCTGCAAATTGCAGAATTTGCACGCGCCGTCGGCATTTCTAAAATCGTTCTGGGCAGAAATAACGCCACGCGCAAATATTTTTGGGGAACGCCGACGCTGACCGAACGGCTTGCAAATGCCGCGCCGAATCTCGATATTTACATTATCCCCGATAAAGAAACGCCGCGTTATCGTCCCGCTAAGGCAAAACAAACGAGTGCGCATTTTTTGCTGTCTGACTTTGTGAAAAGTGTGTTGATGCTCGGTGTGGCAACGGCGGTGGGTTTTTTGTTTTCACATCTCGGTTTTTCGGAAGCCAATATCATCACCGTTTACATTTTGAGTGTGCTTGTGACCGCCATTCTCACAACAAACCGCGCCTACAGTCTCATTTCTTCGGTTATCAGCGTATTGACGTTTAATTTCTTTTTTACCGTGCCTAAATTTTCGTTCAATGCCTACGATGCGGGTTATCCGGCAACGTTTTTGATTATGTTCGTTTCCGCCTTTATCACAAGCACCTTGGCGGTCAAAATCAAACAACATGCGCGACAGTCCGCCGAAACCGCCTATCGCACCAAAATATTGCTTGAAACCAACCAGCTTTTACAAAAAGGCAAGGCGAAATCCGAAATTGTTTCCGTCACCGCCAATCAGTTGACAAAGCTGCTTGCGCGCACGATTGTGTTTTATCTTGTGGAGGAAGAAGCGCTTGCAAAACCGCTTGTTTTCACGGCAGACGCACAGGAAAATGCCGAAAATTATATCGACAGCAACGAAAAGGCAGTCGCCGCATGGGTGTATAAAAACAACAAACACGCCGGTGCAACCACAGGGACGCTCGGCAGTGCAAAATGTTTGTATCTTGCGGTGCGCGCAAACGATAATGTATATGGTGTTGTGGGTGTCGCAATGGAACAAGTGCCGCTTGATGCGTTTGAAAACAGCATTATGCTGTCTATTTTAGGAGAATGTGCGCTGGCGCTTGAAAATGAAAAAGCAATTCGCGAGCGCGAACAAACCGCCATTCTTGCGAAAAACGAACAACTCCGTGCCAATTTGCTGCGCTCTATTTCGCACGATTTGCGCACACCGCTCACCTCAATTTCAGGCAGCGCGGGCATTTTGCTTTCCGATGGAGACGCCATTGACGCCGCAAAAAAGAAAGCGCTTTACACCGACATTTATGATGATGCGCTTTGGCTGACAAACCTTGTGGAGAATTTGCTTTCCGTAACACGCATTGAGGACGGCAGCATGAATCTGCACATGACAGCCGAACTGATGGATGAGGTGATTGACGAAGCGCTGCGCCACCTCAACCGCAACAGCAAAGAGCATACAATCAAAAGAGAACCGTCCGGCGAGTTGCTCATGGCGAAAATGGATGTGCGTTTGATGGTGCAAATGCTCATCAATATCATCGACAACGCCATCAAATATACGCCTGTCGGGTCTACAATCACGCTGTCCGTTTCAAAACAGGCAGGTCAAATCATAACACGCATTGCCGATGACGGCGGCGGCTTATCGGCAGACGCAAAACTGCATATTTTCGAGATGTTTTACACGGCAAATACGGCGGTTGCAGACAGTCGGCGCGGTATGGGTTTGGGTCTTGCACTGTGCAAATCCATCATTACCGCGCACGGCGGCACGATTTTTGTCTCAGACAATGTGCCGCATGGCACTGTTTTCACGTTCACACTGCCGGCAGAGGAGATTCGATTACATGAATAAATTACAGGTACTTGTGGTAGAAGATGACGCCGCTGTGCGCAATTTAATCGCCACCACGCTTGAAACACACGACTATAAATATCGCACTGCCGCCACCGGAGAAGAAGCGATTTTGGCGGCGGTGTCACACAATCCCGACATCGTTCTGCTCGATTTGGGGCTGCCCGATATGGACGGCATTGCCATCATTCAAAAAATTCGCTCGTGGTCCAATCTGCCGATTATCGTCATCAGCGCGCGCAGTGAGGACAGTGATAAAATTGAAGCGCTCGATGCCGGTGCAGACGATTATCTGACAAAACCGTTTTCGGTGGAGGAACTGCTTGCACGGCTGCGGGTCACCGTGCGGCGTCTCAGCCATACGCAAGCGGCTGAAAGCGCCGTCTATACCAATGGAGAACTGTCGATTGACTACACCGCCGGCTGTGTTTTTTTGCGCGGTGCAGAGCTGCATCTCACGCCGATGGAATATAAATTGCTCTGTCTGCTTGCACAAAACACGGGCAAAGTGCTGACGCATACCTATATCACGCGCGAAATATGGGGCAGTGCATGGGACAACGACGTTGCCTCGCTGCGCGTTTTTATGGCGACACTGCGCAAAAAAATCGAAACAAACCCCGCAAGCCCACAGTACATTCAAACGCATGTGGGCGTCGGCTACCGTATGCTGCGCGTGTGATATGACTTTGCCGCACATTCGCAGCTTGCCGTTTGGTGCCGTGCGTCACTTGTTGCATTCGCGGATGAGAAGATTTTTCAATGCAGCAAAGCCATGAGGACACCTGTGAAAATACAAATACAAAAACAAACAAGCCTTGATAGTACGCTTAAAATAAGCGCCATATCAAGGCTTTGCGTGGTGCTGCTGACCGGAATTGAACCGGTATGGTATTGCTACCGAGGGATTTTAAGTCCCTTGCGTCTGCCGATTTCGCCACAGCAGCATGGATAAGTCTGCTTACATATAATACAATAACATGGCGCGAAAGTCAACTAAAAAATCGGCTTTACATTCTGTATTTTCACGCCTATAATAAATGCAAAGACAGAAAAGAGGCGGCACAATGAACGAAAAACTCGAAACAATGCTTGAAAAAAGCAAGCGGATTGTTTTCTTCGGTGGCGCGGGAATTTCGACGGAAAGCGGAATCCCTGATTTTCGCAGCCAAGACGGACTTTATCATCAACAATATGCCTATCCGCCGGAAACGATTTTAAGCCACAGCTTTTTCATTGCGAAACCGGAGGAGTTTTACAAATTTTATCGTGAAAAAATGCTGGTGACGGGCGCAAAACCGAATGCGGCACATCTGCGGCTTGCAAGCCTTGAGAAGATGGGGAAACTCAGCGCCGTGATTACACAGAATATCGACGGTCTGCATCAAGCCGCCGGCAGCCAAAATGTATTGGAATTACACGGCAGCACCTTGCGCAATTATTGTATGAAATGCGGTAAATTTTACGATGCGGCGTATCTTAAAAACAGCACAGGCGTTCCGCACTGCACCTGTGGCGGCATCATAAAGCCGGATGTGGTATTATATGAAGAATCGCTGAACGGCGCGGTGATGGACGCATCTGTCGATGCGCTGCGCAAAGCGGATTTGCTTATCGTAGGCGGCACATCGCTTGCCGTTTATCCGGCGGCAGGGTTATTGAGATATTATGGCGGTGCAGACATTGTTGTTATCAACAAAACAGTGACATCTGCCGATGCCGGCGCGACGCTTGTGCTGCATGAGCCAATCGGCGAGGTGCTGTGCCTATAAATCGAAAAAATGCCGCTGTATCAGCGGCATTTTTTCGATTATTACAATAAATTTTCGAATTACAGAGGCATGGCGTGTACCACGCCGCGCTCGCCGTCAACAGACACTTTCATGCCGTCATGCAGTTTGCGTGTCGCACCGATGGCGCCTACCACAACAGGTTTTGCCAGCGTTAATCCGACAATTGCGGCATGTGAATTGAGACCGGCTTCTTCCGCAATAATGGCGGTGGCATCGCGCAGTGCGTCCAACATTTCATTGGTGGTTGCGGGAACGACAAGCACATTGCCCGGTTTGAATTTTAACTTTACTTCCTCTGCGTTGTGACAGACGCAGGTCAGTCCCATGGCATTGTCAAAGCCGACACCGACACCGGAAATCAGCGCATCACCGACAAGATGTGCTTTAATCATATTGGTGG
Source organism: Ruthenibacterium sp. (assembly GCA_036635095.1). Classification (GTDB taxonomy): domain Bacteria; phylum Bacillota; class Clostridia; order Oscillospirales; family Ruminococcaceae; genus Ruthenibacterium. The sequence continues at coordinate 15,717 of JAVWRA010000007.1, forward strand.
TGCCTGACACGCCGACCGGCAGACCGGCGGTGATAACCACAAGGTCACCGTCTGCCACAAGTTTGGCTTTTTGCGCGGTGGCAATCGACAAATCAAGCAACTCATCGGTGTCGTGCGCATAACCCATCATCAGCGGGATAATGCCCCACGAAATTGCCAGATGACGATATACCTGCTCGGATAAAACACAGGCGATAATCGGCGTAGACGGGCGATATTTGCATAACAAACGCGCGGTTTCGCCGCTTTTTGACACGGTGATGATGGCGTTTGCGTGAATGTCCATTGCGGTGGTGCAGGCGGCATGCGCCACGGCGGCGGCAACGCTCAAATGCCCTTCCAGATTGCGCCCTTTGAGACGTTTGTCGTAGTTGATGTCGCTTTCGGTGCGCTCTGCAATTGCCGCCATTGTGCGCACAGCTTCCACCGGATAGTGTCCGGCGGCGGTTTCGCCCGACAGCATAATGGCGGAAGTGCCGTCATAAATGGCGTTGGCAACGTCTGTGATTTCCGCCCGTGTCGGACGCGGATTTTCCATCATGCTCTCGAGCATTTGTGTGGCGGTGATGGCGGGTTTTCCGGCGTTGTAGCAGCGCCAGATGATGTCTTTTTGAATGATGGGGATTTCAGTAAAATCAATTTCCACGCCCATATCGCCGCGCGCGACCATAATGCCGTCGGAAACAGCAATGATTTCATCAATATTGTTGACGCCCTCTTGGTTCTCGATTTTGGCGATAATTTTAATCGTGTCGCATTTTTTGCTTGCCAAAATGCGGCGAATTTCTAAAATATCCTGTGCGGAACGTGCAAACGAAGCAGCGATGAAATCAAAACCCTGCTCAACGCCAAACAAAATATCGTCCTTATCCTGCGCGCTCATGTACGGCATGGAAAGGCGCGTGTCCGGCACATTGACGCCCTTGTGATTAGACATCGTGCCGCCGTTGTGTACTGTGCAGAAAATTTCATCATCGTCGATGCCATCTACCGTCATGGCAACAAGTCCGTCATCGAGCAAAACGCGCGCACCGGGGACTAAATCCATCGGCAATTCTTTATAGGTGATGGCACAGCGTGTTTCATCGCCGAGAATGTCCTGCGTTGTCAGAACAAATTTTTGCCCTTCTTTGAGTTCAACGGAACCGTTTTTGAAATCCTTGAGCCGAATTTCAGGTCCTTTGGTATCGAGCAGTGCGGCAACCGGCAAATCCAGTTCTGTGCGCAATGCTTTTAATTCGTTCAAACGGACAGTGTGTTCGGCATGTGTGCCATGCGAAAAGTTAAACCGTGCAACATTCATGCCGGTCATTACCATTTGACGCAAAATGCCTTCTTTATCGGTGGATGGACCGAGTGTACATACAATTTTAGTTTTACGAGTCATCTGTTACTCTCCTCAATTTATAGAAAATGAATCAAAATTAGTCTAGCTTATATTATACACAAATTTAAGACAAGTTTCAATCACACACTACACATTTTATGCAAAATGCGGTATAATAACCATATCATATTCACGCAATTATAAATGAAAAGAGGATTTATTCATGGCAAAACGTGTATTTATCATTGTTTTAGATAGTTTTGGCATTGGTGCAGAGCCGGATGCAGCCTTATTTGGCGATGTGGGCAGTGACACACTTGGTGCAATTGTCAAAAGTGCGCGGTATCATACGCCGGAGCTTGCACAAATGGGTCTGTTCAATATAGACGGTGTCCATTGCGGCACACCTGCTGCACAGCCGACAGCAAGCTTTGCGCGCTTACAGGAAGCGTCAAACGGCAAAGACACCACCATCGGTCACTGGGAAATTGCCGGCGTCGAAAGCAAAAAAGCATTGCCGACGTATCCAAACGGTTTTCCCGCGGACATCATTGCAGAATTTGAAGCGAAAACAGGACGCAAAGTGCTGTGCAATAAGCCATATTCCGGCACAGATGTACTGCGCGATTACGGCGAGGAGCAAATGCGCACAGGTGCGCTGATTGTGTATACTTCCGCCGACAGCGTGTTTCAAGTGGCGGCGCACGAAGAAATTGTGCCGGTACCGGAACTGTATCGGTATTGTGAAATTGCGCGTGCGATGCTGATGGGCGAACATGGCGTCGGACGTGTGATTGCACGTCCGTTCCTCGGCACCAACAAAGACAATTTCAAACGCACCACCAATCGGCATGACCTATCCTTAAAGCCGCCACGCAAAACAATGCTCGACTTTTTAAAAGACGCGGGCAAAGACACGATTGGCGTTGGCAAAATTTACGATATTTTTGACGGCGAAGGCGTGAGCGAAAAAATCAAAACGACAGGCAATCAAAACGGCATGGAAGTGACACTTGAACTTGCAAAGCGAGATTTTGACGGTCTTGCGTTTGTGAATTTGGTTGATTTTGACATGATTTACGGTCACCGCAACGACATTGACGGCTATGCAAACGCCGCCACGGAATTTGACGTGCAGCTCAAGGAACTGCTGCCGCTTTTGCGGGAGGACGACCTTTTAATCATCACGGCTGACCACGGCTGTGATCCGGCAACGCCCTCCACCGACCACTCGCGTGAATATGTGCCGATGCTTGCCTATGGCGCAAAAATCAAAGCGGGTACAGACCTCAAAACGCTGCACAGCTTTGCCTGCATCGCCAAAACAGTCTGCGAATATTTAGATGTGCCGGCAGCGCTTGACGGCGAAAGCTTTTTACAGAGCATTACCATTCAATAGAACAGGAAACATCACAAAAGCCGTCGCTGTGGAGTCTACACACAGCGGCGGCTTTCCTGCAAATTGATTGCTATTTACACAACGTAAGAATCGTCCTCGTCCTCCTCGGTTTCGTCCGCAGGGGGTGCAGGGTCAAACGCGAGAGTATCGAGAAATTCCGTCCAAAGTTGTTGCAGGCTCATCTGAAACATTTCCTTTCAAAACTTGGCACCATTGCACAATTCAAGCAATGTCCGCCGCTTTCACGTCGCCGGATTCCACAACGCCGGCTAAAATTGTTTCATGCGTTCCCTCGCTTGGCACAAGCGTGATATTGTAATAGGCAAAGGGCATATTGCTGCTTTCAAGCGCCGTTTTTACGGTGATGAGCGCCGCGTCAAGCTCTTTGCGCGTGGGTGCGTCGCTGAGGATTTGCATTTGCACTTTACAAGGCACGGCGGAAATAACGGCAGAGGTATCTTCCATGTCAAGCGTATAAGCATCGGCATAGGCGAGGTCTTCATTTTTCGTGGCGGGGTCATAGCTGCACACCACAAAACAGGTGTCTCGGTCTTGATGATAAACAGACGCAAGCGCAAGCGCAGGCGCTTTTTCGGCAAGAATCTGTCCCGCCTGTTGTGCGATGTCTGTACTCATGCGCAGTGCTGTGGTGAACTTTTGTTCCACCATACTTTCGTGATTGTCATAGGTGACAAAACCCAAAAATGTTTGCGTATGAAACCATGTATCCGCACTTTGGTCGCTCTGCACGATGCCGGAATATTGGAAAAGCTGTCCGTTAGATTCGTCTTTGAGGTGAAAGGTTTGGTTCGGATACAGCTTTTCCGCGTGTTTCACCATACTGCTGTTTGCCCATGCACGCGTGAGAGGGTCGCCGGTCGTCGCTTCCACCGCAAGCAGCAATGCAAGCACAATCGAAATGCCAAGGATTTTAGCAATATTACGTTTTGTTTTGGTTTTCATCGTTTTTTTCTCCTTTGCTGAATCCGTATTTGAGCAGTGCCGCCGCAAGTGCGCCGACGGCGCATAAAGCGGCAACAAAAATGCCGGAGCGCAGTGCGCCCATGAACTGCCTTATCGGTGTGCCATAACCGTGCTGCAATAGTACAATGATAAAGAGCATGGCAAAGGCAATCGGCGGCACCAATTTCCATACAAAAGAATCAAACCAGTAGGCGATGCCGCAGCAAAGCGGAAACACCAGAATGGCCAGTAAGGAATGGGTGGAAAACGTGAGCGCAACGCCGAACATGAGACTGCAAGTGACCACACACACAAGCCAGAGAGAAATTTTGCGCTTCATGCGCCCAATCACGCGGGTGTCGTCAGGTTCTGTGCGCGTTTCCGCACCCGACATGAAGCGTTTGCAGTCGTCACAGGCGGCAATGTGTTGGTGGACAAGTTGATCGCTTTCTTCGCTTGCCACACCATCGCGCACAAGCGGAATTAAATCCCTGCACACCGCACAGGGGAGACCCGATTCAGTCATAAAAAACCCTCCTTTTCGAGTGTTTGTTTGAGTGTCTGTTTGGTTCTGAAATCAATCACGCGTGCCGAACCCTCGCTGATGCCGCACAAGATGCCGATTTCGGCAAAAGAGCGACCGTCTATGCGCAGATGCACAATTTTTTGTGTGCGCGCATCTTTTTCCGCAAGAATTTCTTTGATACGGCATAAAAGCTCTTTGCTTTGCAAGTGCGCTGCCACGCTGTCCTCAAAATAAAGCGCAAATTCTTCGTCATACGACGCGTCCGCATGATTCTTTCGCATACTTTGCAGCCACAGATTACGTGCGATGCCGAACAGCCACGTTTTGACGGACGATTGTTCTCTGAATCCCGATAAGCTCTGCAGCGCTTTTAAAAAGGTATCGCTGAGCAAATCTTCCGCGCGGGTGACGTCGTGTGTGAGACTTAATAAATACCGATACACGTCTGTGCGATATTTCAAATACAATTCTTCCAGTGCAAACACGCCGTCACCTCCGTTTCGTTTTGTGCATCTGCCTATCAGTCACGTTTTCAAGCATTTTGTTACAAAAAAACAGCAAAACGCCCGCAGAAAAAATCTGTGGGCGTTTTTGTTTAAAAATTCTCGTTAATCATTTGAATATAAGGCAGCTCCTCAAAGCCGAGTTTCTCATACAACGCTCTGGCACGGACGTTTTCGGGGTTTACTTCAAGACGAAAACGCGCGGCTTTGCTGCGGTATTCATTGATGATAAAATCAATGGCCTCATGCCCATAACCAAGTCCGCGGCAGTCGTCTGTCAGATACAACTCCTCAAGCGACACCACCATGCCACCGGCTTCCGTGGAATAACTGAACGTGAGCTGTGCATAGCCAACCACGGCACCGTCATGTTCAATCACAAGTCCGCGCAGATGCGGTGTGCCTGCCACCATATCGTCAAACGCGTCCTCAAAGTTGGATACGGGGATTTTGTGCAGCACACCCGGCGATGTGTAGAAGTCGGTAACCATGGCAAGAATTGCGTCACGGTCTTTCGGCTCAAAATTGCGAATCATTTTTTGTTCTCCTTTTTATTTGTGTATTTCAAAATCCGTTTGGATTATTGAACGATGTTTTACAGCCGAACGCCCAAAAGTAAATGAGCGCCGCCGCCTCCCGCAGATAACATGGCAAAATGGATGAAAGACCGATGGACGCCGGCAATGCACGGACATTCGCATATCCGACACGCCGTGCAATTTCTTTGGCACGATAACAATGAAACGCATTCGTGACAAAAACAACGCCGTCGCTTTCCACAATGCCTTTTTCGGTCAAAAGCTTTTTGGAAAATATAAAATTTTCAGCGGTGGAGGTGCTGTTTGGCTCCGTGAGAATTTGCGATGCCGGCACACCTTTGTCCAGCAGATATTTGCGCATTGCATCGGCTTCAGGAATGGTTTCAAACCGTCCCTGACCGCCGGAAACCACGACTAGGATGTTCGGATGCTGCATAAAATAATCATATGCGGCGTTCATGCGGCGTGTCAATAAGCCGGAAGGCACCTCACCGCGCAAACCGGCGCCGAGAACAATCATTGCTTTTTCGGTTCCGTCAGGCGGAGATGCTCTGCCGGCAAGCGCAATGAAAAAAATCAGCAGACACAAGACGGTCAAACCGCAAAAAAATGCGATTTTGAGTGCGTAGCCAAACCCGTGCGCACAAAACGCGTGAATCCGAACATGAAAAAAAGCATATAGCCAGAGTGCGGCAGTAATCAGATACATACATAGAGTACCGAAGTTAAAAGTGCCGTGTAAAAGCCGCGTGACGCTGTCACACAAAAAGAGAACGGCAAAAACCCAAACAATCCACATTCTGTTTTCTCCAATCAGGCACAATTTGCCTTAATTGACATTGTACCAGTGTTTGCCAATGCTTGCAACAATAAAATAGATTGAAAGATTTTGAAAAACGTGGTAAAATAACTACATCTATCGAAATTTGACGGAATGAAGCGAGGTGAATGTGCATGGCACCGATGATTCAGGTAAAAAACATTCGTAAAGTGTACCGTGTTGGTGTCGAAAAAGTGCGGGCGCTGGACGATATCAACCTCACCATTGAAAAAGGCGAGTTCTGCTGTATTGTCGGCGCAAGCGGCAGCGGAAAATCCACCTTGCTCAACCAACTCGCAGGTCTTGAAAAACCAACCGCCGGAACAGTGCATATTGCGGGGCAAAATGTTTCGGAAATGTCGGAGGCAGAGCTTGCCACTTTTCGGCAGAACAATTTGGGCTTTGTGTTTCAATCCTATAATTTACTGCCCACAATGACGGCTGTTGAAAATGTGGCGCTGCCGTTGATGTTTAAAGGTGTACCAAAAGCAAAACGCGAGCGCATTGCGGCAAAACAGCTTGCAAAAATGGGACTTGGCAAACGCATTTATCACAAACCGACGGAAATGTCAGGCGGTCAGCAACAACGCGTTGGCATTGCACGCGCATTTGTGGCAAAACCGAAAGTGATTTTTGCCGATGAACCCACCGGCAACCTCGATTCTCACACCACGGCAAAAGTGATGAATGCCATTTTAACTTTGGCGCGTGAAAATAATATTACGTTTATCATGGTAACGCATGAGCGCGATTTGTCCGGCTGTGCCGACCGCATTATCACACTCAAAGACGGACGCGTATTGCGTGACGAAAAAATTGACAATCCCAACCGCGTATTTGAAGTGCAGCTTAGTCCGATGGACGCCAATTATGCGGCGCAGCATCAGCAAGAAGAACAGGCACAGCCGACGCAGACACCGGAAACGCCGATGCAAATGCCGGCACAAGACGTACCGGTGAGTGCTGTAAGTACGCAAGCGGCATATGTTGAAAAAGAAAACGACACCGAAGTACAAGACGACGAAAACCAACCGGTGGCCGAGCTGCCGTTATCCGAACAGAATGTCGCGCCGCTGAATGCGGACGAATATCTGCCATAACAGAGGAGAAATTTTTCTTATGAAAACACAGACAAAACAATGTTTGCGCGACATCACACGCAAAGCGCTTGCGCTTTTATTGCTGGCAATGCTGCTGTTGGCACTTGCCGTGCCGTGCTTTGCTGAAGAAACAGCCATCGGCGCAGGGTTTGAGTACGCCAAGCGGCACCATTCTCGGAACAAACGGCGATCCGGTACAAAATGCAAGCGAGCCGACCACACCAACGCCCGTACCGCCAACGACGCCGCCTACAACGCCGCCAACACCGACGCCGGCGCCGTCGTCCTCCACAAAGCCGCCCGTGCAAAGCGGCAGCATTTACATTGTAGGTTACACGGTTTTCGGTCAGAATGGCGATGAATTGCAGAAAGTCAGCGTGGGCGAAAAGTGCCGCATTGTGGTTTCTCTGCGTGATACGCGTTTTACAACAGAACCAAACCCGACAACAGAACCCGGTAGATTTGACAAAGCGGGCAATCTTGTCAACATGAAAATTACATCAACCGCGTCATTTGCAACGCCCAGTTTCGGTGATATCAAACAGACAACGGCGAAAGTCGTCAACGGCGAGCTTTCGTATGCCGCGGTATTCAACGACATCACCTATCTTGGCGGCGAAAACACACTGGCGTTTGACATCGCCTATGTGGACGGTTCTGTCGCCATGCAAAACGTCAGTATCGGCGTCAGCGAATGCTACGACACCGCCAAAGGCACCAGTGCCAAACCCACCGTGATGGTGAGAGATTCCAGTTACGGCACTGCCAATGTCAATGCCGGCGATGCGTTTACACTCGTGTTGACGTCCTATAACACCAGTAAAACCATGGGCATTACCGATGTGATGACCACGATTTCTCTGCCGGCACAGCTCACGCTTGCAGGCGGCAGCAATACCGTGCTGACAAGCGCCGTGGAAGCGGGCGCAAGCTTTGCCAACACGTTTCAATTGCAGGCGCAAAACAGTGCCGAAACCGGTGTTGTAAACATCACGGTGAACTATACCTATTATATGAAAGGCGCGGAGGCACAGCTTACTTCAAGTCAGCTCATCACGGTTTCGATTGTGCAGCCTGACCGTTTTTCGTTTACCACCATGGATGTGCCAACAGAATTGTATGCAGGCGAGGAAGGCACTTTGACGCTTGGCTTCGTCAACAAAGGCAAGGGTATTTTATACAATCTCAGTGCGGAAATCAGCGGCAATCTCGAAAATCCGTCGCAGATGCAATATGTTGGCAACCTTGCGTCCGGTACGGAGGGTTCGGTTGACTTTGATATTCTTGCGAAAACTGCCGGTACGGTGAGTGGCGTGATTACACTGACCTATGAGGACATCAACGGCGTTGAAAAAAAGCAGACAAAAGAATACAGCGCTGTTGTGGGCGAAGCGCCTGCGACTGACCCCGGTATGGACGGCATGGGCCCCATGATGCCGGAAGAACCGGAAGCAAAAAAGGGTCTGCCATGGTGGGGTTGGGCATTGATTGCGGGCGGCGGCTTGACGGCAATTGTGGTCATCGTGAAAATCATCAAAAAGAAAAAAGCCAAAAAAATAGAGCGTGAGCTTGCGGAGGACAACGACGATGAAGATTTCTGATCTTCTCGGTCTGAGTTTCGAAAACCTGCGCCGCCGCAAAGGTCGTACGATTCTCACCATTATCGGCGTGGTAGTCGGCACTTGCTCTATTGTTGTGATGGTGTCGCTCGGCATTGCCATGAATGTCGGGTTTGAGGAAATGATTGCCGGCATGGGCGATTTGCGCAAAATCACCGTATTCAACTGGGGTTCCAACGACGAGCAGACAAAATTAGACGATGCCATGATAAAAAAAATTACAGAAATTGAACATGTTGACGTTGCAACACCCATGTATCATGCGCAACATCTGAACGGAAAAATTTTATCCGGCAAAAACGGTCGTTATCAAAAAGATGTATACGATATCATTGGCATTTATCCCGAGGCACTGGAAAAATTGCAATATACGCTGTTGAGCGGTCATTTTTTGGAAAAAAGCGGCAGCGTTAAAATTGGCCCTAAGGCGAAAATTCCGGTGGTGGTCGGGCAATATATCGGGTATAGCTTTGTAGACAGCAAAAAGAAAAAAAATAATTCACGCCAAGAAGGGCAGTTGGATGCCGCAGGCAATCCCATTCCGCCATTTGTGGATGTGGAAAACGACAAATTGACCTTTGTGTCGCAAAAACAGGATACAAACAGCAAAGAAATCACGGTGGACTTTCATGTGGTGGGCGTGATGCAGCAGGACAATGAAAAAGGATATGAAACCTACGGCGGCGTTCTGATGGATCTCAACACGCTGAAAAAACTTGAAGCGGAATACATGAAAGCCAATAAAATCAAAGATCCAACCTATGGCACCAAAGGATATAACGAAGTAACCGTGTTGGTGGACGATATTAAAAATGTGGCGGCTGTTGAAGAATATATCAAAGAAACGCTTGGCTTTCAGACAAACAGTATGAACTCCATGCGTGAGGACATGCAAAAGCAGGCGCAAAGTATGCAGATGGTATTGGGCGGACTTGGCGCGGTGTCGCTCTTTGTGGCGGCGCTGTCGATTGCCAACACCATGACCATGGCAATTTATGAGCGCACGCGTGAAATCGGCGTCATGAAAGTGCTTGGCTGTGAGCTTGGCAAAATTCGCGTCATGTTTTTGTTTGAAGCCGCCATGATTGGCTTTGTGGGTGGTGTCATTGGCATTGCCGTCAGCTTTGCGCTGTCATTTGCGCTCAATTATTTTGGGCCGATGTTGGCAAGTTCCGGCATGGGCGGCTTTTTGCCGATGTACGGCTCACGCATCTCGGTTATTCCGTTCTGGCTGGCAGCCGTCGGTATCATATTCTCAACACTGATTGGTATTTTAGCCGGTTTGCAGCCTGCCAATCGTGCCGTGCAGATTTCGGCACTCGAAGCCATTCGGCACGAATAAACAGCATACAGATTCGCTTTAAACCTACAAAAAGCGCCTCTGTTTCCGATTTGAAAGTCGGTGACAGAGGCGCTTTTATTTGTGAAAATTCAGGCGAGCGGATTGATTTCGCGCACGATTTCCGGCGTGAGCGATGTGACGATGGCGGCGGCAAGTTCTACCGCCGCGTCCATGTCGCATTGCGCCGCATAGCCGTAATGTGTATGCGCATAGCGAATGGGAATGCCCAGTACAAGCGTTGGCACACCGCCCGGCGCAAGATGAATGCTGCCGCCGTTTGTGCCGCCGCCCGTGCGCACGGCACATTGATGTACAATGCCGTGTTCGGCGGCAACTTTGCGGGCAAATGCTACCCATGCCGGATTTGCCACCATGCTGCCATCGCGAAATCTGATTTGTACACCGTGCTTTAAAACACCCTGCGCTTCATCGGCGGCAGTGAACGTGTCATCTGCGGGCGTTCCTTCGAGACAAATCGCAAGCGCCGGACGCAGCCGTTCCGCCGTGATTTTCGCACCGCGCAAACCGACTTCCTCCTGTGTGGAAAAAGCGGCAACAACATCAGTGCAAAGCTTTTTGTCCGCAAGTTTGTCAAACACTTCAAGGATACCGGCACAGCCGAGCCGACAGTCAAACGCTTTGCCGAGCATCATGTCGGTTGTTTCGTTGTAGGAGAAAGAAACATCCGGCACGGCGACAAGTCCCGGCTCCAAAAACAGCAAATCCGTGGCATCTTTTCGGCTGCAAACACCGGCGTCCAAAAAGATATTGTCCAGTGTAATGGGCGCGTTTTTCTCTGCGGCGGACATGAAATGCGGCGGTTTTGAAGTGGAGACGGCGCGGATTGTTTCACCGTGCGTGTTGCGCAGCAAAAACAGGTGTGCCGGAATATTATGGTCAACCCATCCGCCGAGCGGCACCAGTTTTAAAAGTCCGTTTGCCGTGATGCTCTGCACCATAAAACCAACTTCGTCGGTGTGTGCGTCCAGCATCACAACAGGTTTTTTGCCGGTATTCTGCGGCAGATACGCATAGAGATTCTGCATACTGTCTGTTTCATGCTTGACATCACCCAAAAGAGCAGTCAGCGTGTTCACCACTTCCCGTTCAAAGCCGGAGGGACCGAACGCGTCTGCAATCAATGCACAGTTTTTCAAATTTGCCATATTATTGTTCCTCTTTTTCACATTTTTCTTGTAGAATATCGAGTTCGGCAAGCCACAACGCCGCCACGGCATCGCTCGGCATACGCCAGTCACCGCGTGGCGACAGCGTTACAGAGCCGACTTTCGGTCCGTCCGGCAGACAGGAACGCTTGAACTGCTGCGCAAAAAATCGCCGATAAAAATTGCGCAGCCATTTGAGCAAAACGGCATCCGAATACTGCGCGGCAAACGCCTGCTTTGCCAGATAAAAAATTTTGGCAGGGGAGAATGCCCACCGAATCGCATAGTACAAAAAGAAATCATGCAGCGCATACGGCCCGACAATTTCTTCGGTTTGCTGACTGATGGTGCCGTTTTCCGCCGGCAATAATTCCGGACTGACGGGCGTTGCAAGAATATCGTGCAGCACACTTGCCAACAATTTGTTTTCGGTGCTGTCCGCCACAGCGCCCACAAGGTAGCGCACAAGCGTTTTCGGCACAGACGCGTTGACGCCGTACATGCTCATATGGTCGCCGTTATACGTTGCCCAGCCGAGCGCCAGCTCCGACAAATCGCCCGTGCCGACAACAAGACCGTTCAAACGATTTGCAAGGTTCATCAAAACCAAGGTGCGCACACGCGCCTGCGTGTTTTCAAAAGTGACATCATGCGTGTTGAAATCCTGCTGGATATCGGCAAAATTGCTCATCACCGTTTTGGTAATGTCCACAGTCTGCATGGTAATGCCAAGTGCATGGCATTGCTTTTCGGCATTGCTGCGTGTGCGGTCAGTCGTGCCAAAGCAGGGCATCGTCACGGCGATGATATCCGTCAGCGGACGGTGCATCTGTTCAAAGGCTTTCACAATCACAAGCATGGCAAGGGAGCTGTCAAGTCCGCCGGAAATGCCAATCAAAGCCGTTTTGCAGTGGGTGTGTTCCATGCGCTTTGCAAGACCGCTTGCCTGCATCTGCAAAATGCTTTCACAGCGCTGTTTGCGCACTTTTTCATCATCCGGCACAAAAGGAAACGGCGAAAAAGTGCGGGTGAGCGCAGCCGGCTTTTTCGGCAGCGAAAACAGAATTGTTTGATAACGGCTGTTTTCCGTCATGTCAAAACCGGTGTTTTTCATGCGTTCGTTTGTCAGCTTTTCCACATCGATTTCACTGATGAGAATGCCGTTTTTAAATAAAACGCTTTCCGCCAGTAAATTTCCGTTTTCGGCAATCAAATTATGTCCGGAAAACACAAGGTCGGTAGAAGATTCTCCGCCGCCGGCATCGCAATAAACGTAGCCGCTGATAAGCTTTGCCGATTGACCGCTCACGAGCGCACGGCGGTATTCCGCCTTGCCGATGATTTCATCGCTTGCGGATAAATTCAAAAGCACGGTAGCACCCGCCAGTGCGTGTGCGGTACTCGGCGCAAGCGGTATCCATAAATCCTCGCAAATTTCGATGCCGATTTTCAGCGCCGGCATTGTTTCGCAGGCAAAGAGCAATTGTGTGCCGAACAAAACAGATGTGCCGCATAAATCAATGCTGCCGTTTGTTTGCGGCGCCGGTGTAAAGTGGCGCTTTTCGTAAAATTCACCATAGTTCGGTAAAGATGTTTTCGGCACAACACCGAGGATCTTTCCGCCGAACAGAACGGCCGCGCAATTGTAGAGCTTGCCACAAAAAGAAAGCGGCAAACCGACTGCAATCAGCGCGGCTGTTTTTTCACTTGCCGCACGAATTTTTTCAAGACCTGCCAGCGCACCTTGCAGCAGTACAGGCTGTAAAAATAAATCGCCACAGGTATATCCTGTGATGCACAGTTCCGGAAAGCAAATCACTTCCGCGTTCTGTGCAGCGGCTTCATTCATTTTAATTATAATTTGTTCTGTGTTATAGACACAGTCCGCCACGCGCAGCGGCGGCGTGACAGCGGCTACTTTTACAAATCCGTATTCCACACAAATCGTCCTCATTTCCGTAATTTTATCTATGACTCTATTGTATTACGGATTTGCACCTTTGTAAATGCCTTGCGCAGAGGTTGAAACAATAATAACACCGTGAGGACATTGCCGATACAGTGCGCAATGTCGAATGGAATACCGGCAAACCAGTAGCTGACGGCGGCATAAAAACCGCCGGTAATCCAGTAGGGAATAGCACACAACGCACCAAAACTAAGCCCGAATGCACCCGCAACAACCGCCCAAAGCAAAAGGGAAGTGTTGGCGCGCAAGAGCCATGTAATCAAAATTAAAAGCGGCCAAAGATACAGCCAGCTCACCCACCAAATACCAAAGCCGTACAAAATGCCCTGCATGAAAATAAAAACCACAGCTGCCCACATTGTGATGCTGTGCGGAAAACACAAAGTATATAGCATCAAAAGCAGCGTTACAAGCTCAATATTCGGTAGAAAATTCAGTACTTCCTTGGCAACCAGCAAAAGTGCAGCCAGAAGTCCTGTCAGCACAATATTTCGCGTTTTCAAGGGAATCAATAAGTGCTGAGCGTCAGTTCAAAAACGTCACCGTCGGCAATGGGTGTGGTATCCGCGCCGGTGTTTACCTGTTCGCCCGCCTTTGTAATCATCCACCATTCTTTTTTTGCAGCATCGGCGGCAACACCGTCCACACTGGTGATGAACAGACCGTATTCGCCTTTTTCGCCCACAACCAATTTTTCGGCAAGCAGGGCATCACCCAACATTTCAGCATCGGTTTTGATGGTGAAATCCTTACTGGTGGCGTCTGCATATACAACTTGAATGGCAATTGTTTTGCTGCCGGCAGAGCCTTTTGGCGCAAATGCAAAATAGCACGCCGCCAATATCGCAACAACCGCCACGAGTGCCACGGCGGCAATGATGATTTTTTTGTTTGATTTTTTCGTTTCCATTGTAAGTTCCCACTTTCTCGTTTTATAAAAAATAAAACACCCTTCCGCAGAAAGGTGTATTTCAGTCAATTTTGTACTGCACTCATTCCTCGTGAAGCCATACATTCTATAAGTGCGGTAACCTGACTTATCGCGCAAAGCACGCATCACAGTGGCGGAACCGTGTAGGAATTGCACCTACTTCCCCGTAAAATACTTACAGATTGAATATTCTATTTTCGCTTTTCAGTGTACCTTTTTTACCTGTGGATGTCAAGCAAAATTGATTTATCCGAAAATAAGAGCTTTTCGCAAAAACAGTCTTGACAAATTGCGAAAAACCAGATATAATAAAACGCGTCTGATACGGCAGACAGCTTTTAGATTCGGCCCCTTGGTCAAGCGGCTAAGACGACGCCCTCTCACGGCGTAATCGAGAGTTCGATTCTCTCAGGGGTCACCATTTCCCGGTGCTTTCCGGTCAGCTTATGTGCTGTAGGGAACGGTCTTGACCGTTCCGTAAGTTCGCACAAAACCCCACCACGAAGCAAATTCCTGTAGGGAACGGTCTTGACCGTTCCGCAAGTTCGCACAAAACCCACCACGCGAATCCAGTCCTCCCGCACCTATATTCCTCTTTAGCTCAGTCGGTACACATGTGATACTTAGTGAGCGTTAGCGAACTTAGTAGCACAGCGAATCCAGTCCTCCCGCACCTATATTCCTCTTTAGCTCAGTCGGTAGAGCGCGTGACTGTTAATCACGATGTCGTTGGTTCAAGTCCAACAAGGGGAGCCATACACAAACGCCCGCAACACTGAATTGCGGGCGTTTGTGCGTTTGTAAATAACCCACTTTATAACCCACTTGTGTGCCGGCCGATGGGTCGGCACAATAAACCGCGATTTGTAAGAGCCGTTTTTCTTACAGACCGCGGTTTTTTGTTTTGCAGTATAAATGCTTCGCTTGATTTGCAACAATAGTACATGTTTCATTCAAAAGCAAAACGAGAACATTTTTTGATTAAATTACAAAAAGCATGATTTGACGCGCCTTTTTTGCAGGAAAAGACAATTTTAAAAAATGGCTTAAATAGTAAGAAAAAGCAAACAAAACACTTGCGATTCCCACTATGGAAAACGATGAACAGAAGTTGTCAATTTGACACAAAACGACACCAATATGTCACATAACAACCAAGTTGCCTTGTGAAAACAAGATGAATATTGTACAATATAACAAGAATAAATCGTAAGCATACACGATGCAACGGAACGAAAGAGGAACAAAATTCATGACAAAACCAGAAGTGAAAAGTCCAAAAACACAGAGTGAATTTTTGGCAAATTCGTTGATTGGCAAGCGCGGCAAATTGCCGGAATTTAATTTGGCGCGATTGAGCAATTATCTGGGGACGGCATGGAAAATCGTTTACTTTGTCATGTCGATTTTTGCCGGTGTACTGCTATATTTTTCGACGCAGTCGCTCTTTCCCACTGAAAACGGACTGGCGATATCGGGCGGCGTTTTCTCATTGGAAGAAATTTCGGTTGTTGCACTGTGCGGTGTAATTGCTATTTTGATGCCGCTTACCGCCTTTTTGATACGCGTGGCAATTCCGCTTGCCGGCACACTGTTTACCCTTGCAATCGGCTATTTGACGTCATTTTTGGCAAATGAATTTGCCGAGAAATATCAGAATCCGATTTGGCTTGCGCTTGTGCTGTCACTGGTGATTATGTGCAGTATGGCGGGACTGTACGCAAGCGGTGTTTTACATATGAATCAAAAGTTTTGCGTCGTTGTCGGCGTATTGTTTGTGGTGTTGGTATTTGGCGGCACCGCGCTGTTTTTGCTGTCGCTCGTGCCGTCAATGAATGTTTTTACACAAAATGCGGTGCTTAATTTTATGGGTTCCGCTGTTTTTATTGTGACTGCCGGTCTGTTTTTATGGGTGGATTTCGACAAGATTCACAATGCCGCAAAACAGAAAATTTCCGGAAAACAGGAATGGGAAGCTGCATTTTCGCTTGTATTTACGGTGATTTTTTTGTATTTAAAGCTGCTGGATTTTTTACGATAGATAAAAGACACGCGGCTTTTCAAAAATATTTAAAAACAAGGAGGAATGTACAGAAAAACTCTGTACAAAAAGACGTATGAAAGAGAAAAAGAAAATGTCCATGGTTGCGTTGATTGGCGTGACAATTGCATTTTTTGCCAGTGTACGTCCTGTTCCGCAGGTGGCGGAAACCGGCTGGACCTTGATTTTCTACATGTTGTTTGCAGCACTCCTGTTTGCGGTTCCGCTCGCCATGATGAGCGCGGAGCTGTCCACCGCCTATCCGCAAAAAGGCGGTTCGCAGGTATGGGTGAGCAATGGGCTTTCGCCGACATGGGCGTTTGTTTCCTCGTGGCTGCTGATGCTTGTGATGCTGTCGGGCATGGTGATGATTTTATCCACGGTCGGCGAGTTGCTCGGCTATGTTATCGGCAAGCCTAATCTTGGAGAAAACAACGTACTTTCGTTTGTATTGGTAGTGGGCGTTTTTTGGCTGCTGACAATTTTGGCGCTGAAAATCGACATTTTGCGTTTTGTGAATCTGGGCGCGATTCTCGGCATTTACATTCCGTTTACCGTGCTTGCGGTGTTGGGTTGCCTGTATTTGGCGCGCAACGGCATCATGGTGCAGTCGTATCTTGCGAATTTCAAACCGTCTATGCTGCTGCCGGATTTATCCCATCCGCGCACATTGCCGATGCTTGCGGCGTTTATCTTTATTTTTGCGGGCGTTGAAATGTCCTCGGTGCATATCAATGAAGTGAATAATCCCAAAAAGACCTATCCGCTCGGCGTATTGATTGCCATTGGCGGCGTGACGATTTTCAGCATCATCGCCGGATTGGGTGCGGCAGACGTCAATGTACCGGGACAAATGCTGGTGGCAAATGTGAGCCAAACCTTTCACCTTTTGTTTGCGGAGTTCGGAATCCCGCCGATTTTTGAGCGCATCATCGCACTTTGCATTTTAATCGGTATCATTGCACAGGTGAGTACGTGGATTATGGGTCCGTGCCACGCCATGCACCAAGTGGCAAAACAAGGCGGTCTGCCGCCGTTTTTTCAAAAAACAGACGCGCACGGCAATCCGTGCAATATCATGATTACGCAGGCAATTTTGGCAAGCTGCATCGCGCTTTTGCTCGTAGTGGTGCCGAATGTGGACGAGGTGTTCAATATTTTGACCATCAGTGCCAACTTGTTTTATTGCGTGATTTATATTTTAATTGCCATTTCAGCCATTCGGCTGCGCTATAAAAAGCCGACGATGGAACGTCCGTTTCGGCTTGGAAAACGCGGAAATGCCGCCATGTGGGCGTGTGCGTCGGTGGTGCTTTTCTGTGTTTTGCTGACGATTTATGTCAGCTTGATTCCGCCTGCGGACGTTGCCAATAAAGTAATCTATACCTGCGGACAGGCGGGATTTGTGCTTTTGATGGTTGGCGCGGCGCTGTTGGTAGACCGTTTTAAGAAGCCATCGTGGAAACAGGCGGCAGCGCCGGAATCCACGCAGAGCGAAACAAAATCATAAGGGAGGAAAAAAAGAATGTACGAAAACAAAAAACCGACCAAAAATCCAAAGAGCGTTTATCCGAAAGTTCCCGGAATCGACTACGACAAAATCGCACTGAAGCCGGAAGGAATGACTGAAAAAGAGCGCAAAGAAGCGCTTGCAATGATTGCCGCTTACGAAAAAAAGCAGCACGACAGTTTTCTCGGTTATCAGGCAAATCAGGCGGTTGACTTTCAAGAAGATTTGTCGCAGTACATGAATTATCATGTCAACAATGTTGGCGACCCTTTTGTGGAAGGCAATTTCACCGTGAACAGTAAATTTGCGGAACGTGCCGTTCTGGATTATTTTGCGGCACTCTGGCACGCAAATTGGCCGCACGAAAACGCGCCGCGTGACACGGATTCAGGCGAAAAAGAATGGCTCGACAGCTATTGGGGCTATATTGTGTCAATGGGTTGCACCGAGGGCAATGTTTACGGTATGTGGAATGCGCGTGACTATCTTGCCGGTAAATTTATTTTGCCGGACGCCGAATATGAGGAGCGCAAAAAAAAGGCGAGCGCAAAAGGCAAGGCGTTCAATGCGACGCCGGATTTGATGTATTATCAGGCAAAAACGCCCGATGAATCGCCGAATGCGTTCAAACCGATTATGTTTTATTCGCAGGATACCCATTATTCCATCGTGAAAGCTTCGCGTGTGTTGTGCATCACGGGTTTCAATGAGGCAGGCAGCGGAAAATACGACTGTCCGCTGCATTTTCCGGAGGATTATCCCGCAAGTTTTTCCGAGACCTATCTTGACAACAACGGCTGGCCTTTAGAAGTACCGTCCAATCAAGACGGCACCATCTGCATTCCGGCGCTTGCCAAATTGGTCGAGTTTTTCGCGGCAAAAGGGCATCCGATTCTGGTTTGTTTCGACTATGGCACCACATTCAAAGGCGCATATGACAATGTGGAGGAAGCCGTAAAGGTGTTGGTTCCCATTTTAAAACGCTATCATTTGTATGAGCGCAATATTGTGTACGATGAAAAAAGCGGAAAATACGACACACGTACGGGATATTGGTTCCATGTGGATGGCGCATTGGGCGCGGCGTATGCACCGTTCCTTGAAATGTTGGGGAAAGATGTGCCGAAGTTCGACTTCCGCATTCCCGAAGTGCATTCCATCGCCATGAGCGGACACAAATGGCTCGGCGCACCGTGGCCGTGCGGCATTTATATGACAAAAGTGCGGTATCAATTGACGCCGCCGTCTGACCCGATGTATATCGGCTCGCCTGACAGCACCTTTGCCGGTTCGAGAAACGGCTTGTCTCCGCTGATTATGTGGGATTATCTGGCAAAACATTCGTATGATGACCTCAAGAAAAAGGCGCAGGAAACCGAAGATATGGCAACTTATTCCTACAACGAACTCAAAAAGCTTGAAAAAGAGCTGGGCGAAGATTTGTGGGTGGAGCATACGCCGTATGCGCTGACCGTGCTGTTCAAAAAGGCAAATCCCGATTTGGTGTTCAAATATTCGCTGTCGGGCGAAGATTTGTATATCAACGGCAAAAAACGTTCCTACTCGCATATTTATATGATGGAAAACGCAACCAAAGAGCGCATTGACCGCCTCATGGCAGACCTGCGCAAACCGGGCGCGTTTGTCAAGCAAGAGGAGGAAGAAGCGCCGGATGTCGCAAAACTGCCCAAAGCAAACGGCACACGCGGCGTGTATATCCCGCATAGCGGCCGCGGCTTTAAGTAAAGCCGCATAAATCAGTTGATACGGACAAAGAATGTGTCGCGTGGCAAAGCGATTGCACGAACGGTTTCGAATCATAAATTTTTTAAACGAGGAGACTTTTATTATGGCCGGCATCAGTTATACATTTTTTCAGTTATCACCTGCGCAAACCAAAATCGCACTCATTGGCTTTGCCGCCGGACTGCTCATGTCTATCATCGGCATGTGGGTTGTGTTTACAAAAGCAAGCCGTCCGGGTTGGGCGGCTGTGGTTCCGTTCTACAATATGTATACCGAATTTCAAATCGCATGGGGTAGCGGTTGGCTGTTTCTGCTGTTGATGGTTCCCGTGGCAGACGTTGTTGTATTCATCATGCTGCAACTCAAACTTGCCAAAGCGTTTGGCAAAGGCAACGGCTTTGCAATCGGCTTGATTCTTTTGAATCCGCTGTTTACATTGATGCTCGCGTTCGGTGACGCAAAATACCAAGGCGTACCGAAAAAAGCGGCGTAATTCCCTATACAGCAATTTTACTTTTGATTGTCCTGCTCAAACCCCGTCTTTGCTGCATGCAACTTGACAAAAGGTTGTATACAAAGACAATAATAAGTCAAGTTGCGATACAGCAATTTTGCTTTTGATTGTCCTGCTAAACCCTCGTCTTTGCTGCATGCAACTGGACAAGAGGTTGTGTACAAAGACAATAATAAGTCAAGTTGCGATATTTGCTCCCATTTTCCCCCTAAAAACGCCCGCACTTTTTTGAGAGTGCGGGCGTTTTGTATATTTCGCCGTTCTTGCGGCAACACTTTTACAAGAAAGCGAAAAAGGAGCGGCACAATGAATTTAGATGCAAAAAAATATGACGCGATGACAAAACGCGCGTCACCCGGCTCGCCGGTGTTCACCGACTGCCTGTGGGCGTTTGGCGTGGGCGGCGCCATTTGTGCCATCGGCGAATTGCTCGGCACGATTTATGCGTATTTCGGCTTCGACAAAATGGCGTCCGGTACACTCACAAGCGCCACACTGGTGGCATTGTCCGCTTTTTTCACGGCGCTCGGCTGGTATCAAAAGCTGGCGTCCAAAGCGGGAGCAGGCACATTGGTTCCCATCACAGGCTTTGCCAACGCGGTGGTTGCGCCCGCCATCGAATTTAAGCACGAGGGACTGATTTCCGGTGTCGGCGCAAAAATGTTCGTCATTGCCGGTCCGGTGATTGTGTACGGAATGCTTGCGAGCGTGGCATGGGGCATTTTGTATTATTTCATCCAGTTTTTTGCAGGAGGTTGACGATGCGCACAGGCGACACGATTTTTTTCGATTCACCGCCCAGTATTTCGGCGTTTGCGGCGGTTGGCGGCAAAAAAGAAAGCGAGGGACCGCTCGCGGCAGATTTTGATGTGCTGATGACAGACACCACCTGCGGCGAAAAAACATGGGAAAAAGCCGAAAGTGATTTTGCGGCGCGCGCGATTGAAACGGTGCTGCAAAAGGGAAAACTGCGCCTTTCGGCGTTGGACGCAGTGTTTTCAGGCGATTTACAATGCCAGTGTACAGCGTCTGCCTATGCGATGCGCGGCTTTGATGTGCCGTTTTTAGGCTTGTACGGCGCGTGCAGCACCATGGCACAGGGCATCGGACTTGCCGCCTGTATGGTGGCGGGCGGCTGTATGCAGCAGGCGCTTGCGATGACAAGCAGCCACTTTTGCACGGCAGAACGCCAATATCGCACACCGCTTGCCTATGGCGGCAAACGCACACCCACTTCACAGTGGACCGTGACCGCAGCCGGCGCCGCTGTTGTGGCACAGCGCGGCGGCCCGCCGTATGTCAAAGCGGTAACTTTTGGGCGTGTGCGCGATTATGCCATCACGGACATCAACAATATGGGCGCGGCAATGGCACCGGCAGCGGCGCAAACGCTGCTCAATTATCTGAAAGACAGCGGCAATGTGCCGGAAATGTTTGACGCAATTTATACGGGTGACCTCGGCATGGTTGGCGCAAATTTGTTTTTAGAGCTGCTTGCCGATGAGGGCGTCGCGGTGAAAAACCATGCGGATTGCGGCTTGCTTGTCTATGACCGCACGGCGCAAAACGTCAAAGCGGGCGGCAGCGGTGCGGGATGCAGCGCCGCTGTTTTGTGCTGTCATATCTTGCCGCAGCTTGCCACAGGCGCAAAAAAACGTGTGTTGTTCATCGCCACCGGCGCACTGATGAGCCAAACCACATTTTTACAGGGCGAAAGCATTCCGGGCATCGCACATCTGCTGGAATTGACGAGTGAAAAGGAGGCGGAATGATGCAGTATCTTTGGGCATTTGTTGTGGGCGGTGGCATTTGTGTCATCGGACAATTGCTACTGGATTACACAAAAATGACGCCCGCACGTATTTTAGTTTTGTACGTGACGGCGGGCGTGGTGCTGTCGGCACTCGGCTGGTATGATCCGCTTGCAGAATTTGCAGGCGCGGGTGCGACCGTGCCGCTGCTTGGGTTTGGGCATTTGCTCGCGCAAGGCGTGATGGACGCGGTAAAGGAAAGCGGTTTAATCGGCGCATTGACAGGCGGCTTTACCGCGGCGGCAGGCGGTGTAACCGCGTCGCTCACGGCGGGATTTCTGGCGGCGGTGCTGTCAAAAAGCAAAGACCAGAATTAAACACCAGTGCGCTCAATTTTGCATCTCGCGGCAACAAAAAAACACCGCTCGAACGAACGGTGTTTTTCATGGCTTATTTGCTTGCTTTGTAAGCAGCTTTTGCAAGACGAGCAACCTTGCGGGAAGCTGTGTTCTTGTGCAGCACGCCTTTGGAAGCAGCTTTATCAATTGCTACAACAGCAACTTTAACAGTGTCGTTTTTGTCAGCGGCGCCGGCGGAAATGGCGGCGTCAGCCTTCTTGACGACTGTTTTCAGGTTGGACTTAATCGCTTTGTTGTGCGCGGCTTCTTTTTGTGATTGAATGACACGATCTTTTTGCGATTTAATATTAGGCATCATACCACCTCCTTAATACCCATAACAGTACAATTTATAATATCACTTTTTGAGCAAAATGGCAAGCATTTTTTTGAAAAAGCATTGTTTTGGCTCTTTCAAGCCGTGATGAGGAGAAAAATATGGAATATACCGATATTGCCGCCGAATTGTACCCGCGCACCAAGGGCAGTGTGCCGCGCGGGGTCAAGCTGTTTACGGCGAGCGCGTCCGGCATCAACCTCACGCGCGTGGACATTCTGCGCGAGGGATTGCGCCGTGCAAAAGGCAGCTATATCACGCTCGAACTGCCGAATTTCGCCTGTATTGACGACCAAAACGAAGCATATGTGCTTGCCATCGCAAGCCAGTTGCGCGCGCTTTTGCCCAAAGAGGGACTGGTGCTTGTGGCGGGCATCGGCAACCGTGCCGTCACGGCAGACGCGCTCGGCCCCGTCACTGCCGATGGCATTTTTGCAACGCGCATGATTGCCGCACAAACGGCGCAAACGCTGCAAACACCGCTGCGCGCAGTGGCGGCGTTTGTGCCGGGTGTGCAGGCGATGACCGGACTGGACGTTGCCGAGCAGCTCAAAAGTCTCGTGCGCGCGCTGCATCCGGCGGCAGTGCTGTGCATTGATAGTTTGTGTACCGCAGATGCGCGGCGTCTGGGTTGCAGTGTACAGCTCTCCACAGCAGGTCTGTCACCGCGCGGGATGCAGTGCCTGTCGCAAAAAACGCTCGGTGTGCCGGTGCTTGCCGTCGGTGTGCCAACCGTGATGGAGGCGCATGTGCCGCAGCGCGATGCTTCCATGAGCGGTGCGGGGCCGCTTGTAATTACGCCGAAAGAAATTGACGCCATTCTGCGGCGTGGTGCGTCGCTGCTTGCGCTGTCTATCAACAAAGCACTGCAACCGTCACTGCGCGTGGGCGAACTTGCGTTTTTAACCTCATGATACTATTTGCGGCGCTGTTTGCATAGAATCAAAGCATGGGGTGATGCGAGATGTATAAAAAGCGCAGAAATCTGCGGCTGCTGCTGCCGCTGCTCATCGGCATTTTATCCGTGGCAACGCTAGGCTCATCCATGCTTGCCGCGCCGCTTGTGCCGTTTCGTGCGCCGGACGCCGCCGCATATCTTGCCAGTTTATTGTGTGCGCCGCATGCGGCAATTGCCGCGACAAAAATTTATTTTGACGATAACCTTGCCGTGCCGACGGCGCAGACGGTGGACGAAAACGACCTCACCTCCGGTTTTTGGACACAGATGCCGACAGAACGCGAAATTTTACCGCAAACACCGCAGAGCGACAGTACCGTAAAAGCACCCGATATTGCGCCGGAGGGCAGTGCGCCGCTGATAGAAGCGCACTATGAGCAGGGAAACGGCGCGGCTTTTATTAAGAGCGGTGCGGCAACGGTACGCAATTGCACCGAATTGTCCGCCGGAGAAGTTGCCGCCGAAATGATGCAGAAGCTGCCGTTCACCATTGAAAAAAATAGCGATGCACCGCAGGTGTTGATTATGCACACGCACACAACCGAGGCGTATGAATCGGCGGAACATTCTTATTGCGACCCGAATTACAGTGCGAGAAATCGCGATATCACGCAAAATATGGTAGCGGTAGGCGCAGAAATTGTCGCCGAACTGAACGCCGCCGGCATTGTTGCGTTGCAAGACGCAACGCTGCATGATTATCCCAGTTACAACGGCAGTTATGCCAAAAGCAACGCCACCGTGCGCCGCTATTTACAGCAATATCCGTCAATAAAAGTGGTGCTTGACGTACACCGTGATGCCATTCAAAAAGACGATGGTACGCGCATTAAACCTGTTGCGATGGTGGACGGCATGAAAGCCGCACAGGTGATGATTATTTGCGGCTGCGATGTGGACGGCAATTTGCCAAACTGCAAGCAAAACTTGCGCTTTGCAAGCCGCTGGCAGGATAAAAT